>NZ_JBVHPY010000126.1:0-1019 GCF_055567695.1 Streptomyces sp. NPDC026417 | reverse complement strand
GACCAGTGCTTGCCGTTCTTGGTTAGCCACAGCTGCACCTTCGGCGCGGCCTGCACCCGCTCACCCGGCGCCACCACCCGCACCGACGACGCGGTAGCGGCTGGTTGCCTGACGGTCTGGGGAGAGGGGGTGGCGATGTGGACGGCGGTGGCGGCCAAGGGGATCAGCAGCAGCCCGCAGGCGGTTGCCAGCGCTGTGGTGTGACGTCGCCGCCAGGTCCGGCCGGCCTTCGCGATGGCGGCAAGCGGCGCTGGTGAGGGGGTGATGTCGTAGGCGGCGTCCGAGAACAGCTGCCGCAGCCGCTCGGTATCGGGGCGCGAACTCATCAGTGGACTCCGGTATGGAAGGCGTCGGAGGCGAGGGCGGGGTGGCTGCGCAGGGCGGCAAGGCCACGCCGCGCATGGGTCTTGATCGTGCCCAGTGAGCAGTTCAGGACCGTGGCGATCTCCTGATCGCTCAGATCCTCGAAGTAGCGCAGCACCATCACGGTCCGCTGTCGGGTCGGCAGCGTCGCCAGTGCCTGGGTGAGGGCCGCGCGGTGTTCGGTGATCTCGGCGTGTCCGCCGTGCGCGTGGTGCACCGTCTCGGGGAGAAACGGCATGAGCAGATGAGCCACACGTCTTTTTCGGACCCGGCTAAGATTGTTGTTGACCAGGGCACGGCGCATATAGGTATGGACCTCGTCGCGGGGGATGCGCGACCAGCGGGCATACACCTTGGTCAGCGTGGTCTGCACCAAGTCTTCGGCCTCGTGGAAGTCGCCGGTGAGCATATGCGCGGTACGTACCAAACGAGGCCAGGCCGCCGCGGCGAACTCGGCGAACTCACCATGACTCTCGTCCGTCACAACTGCTCGTTCCTCAAGGCGATGGGTAAGGGCGTTCGTCGTGGGGTGGGGGGGGGGGGGGGGGGGCCCCCCCCCCCCCCCCCCCCGTTCTGGGGGGGGGGGGGTGGCGGGGTTGTGGCCCTTTGTTTTCCTTACCCCTGCACCTTGGACGAAAGTGTTCTTTTAAGTTTTT
>NZ_JBVHPY010000125.1:0-1056 GCF_055567695.1 Streptomyces sp. NPDC026417 | reverse complement strand
GATCGAGTGGGACAAGGCCAGCTTCATGCGGGCCCGCCAAAACGACGACTACAACTACGCGACCACGATGGTGTCGGAGGTCCGCGGTCGACCAAGAGGGCGAGCAGGTCGGCACCTGCCGGTACCTCCTGCTGTATCCGCCGGATTCCTGATCCGTCATGTCGATGCTCGGCCTTGCTGTCCCCGCCCTTCCCCAACGGGACATCACCCCAGAGATGCATTCCGACATGCGGCAGCGCAACACGAGTGTTTCGCTATGTCTCGTCCGCTCTCCCCCATCACGCAAGGAGCGATCATGAGCATGACCGACGAGCCCAGCGGCAGAGCCCAGCAGATGCGCGCCAAAGCCGAGGAAATGAAGGACCTGGCCGAGCGCACCAGCGACCCCCACGAACGTAAACGCCTGACGGACAAGGCCCGCCGGCTCCAAGAGCAGAGCGAGCAGGAATCCTGACAGGATACAGGCCGCAGCAGCATGAACCCCCAGTGGTCGCCCAACTCCTGCGGACAGCGTTGCCGGACAGGAAGCCACCGCGCGAGCACTTGCCGTCCGGATGCTGGCCGGTGAGCTGACACCACGCGAGTTAGCCTTCCGGACGCACCATCGTTTTGGGCACGAGCTTCTTTGGTCGAACAACTCGCCAACATGGACGACGACTACGACGTCTTCGAAATACGGCAACAGAACGTAGGCGCAGGTTGACGCCCATGTCACGGCCGAAGCTCTTCGGCTTGCACAGCCTCGTGATTCGGCCGACCCACGGATGCACCGACCTGAAGCAGGCCGGTGGATCCGTGGGTTCAAGCTGAAATCCTTCGGTCTTCCTGAACTCACAAGAATTGGGGCTCTAATCTCCCGAAATTGAGCCTTTTCCAACCTGGTTATCAGGTCCGCCGATTATGCTCGACGGACCGTTCGCAGCATGGCGTCCGACTGTGGGTGTGCTGGTCACCGGCCTGTCACCGGCTGACCTGGTCACTCGCCGCACACCCTTGACCAGCACAGACGTGAGGTTGGAAAAGGCTCACTGCCACGAAGTGACAAGTAGGTCAGTG
>NZ_JBVHPY010000124.1:0-1125 GCF_055567695.1 Streptomyces sp. NPDC026417 | reverse complement strand
CGCGTGGGTGGGAGGCTTTCGGGGTGGCTTATCAACCCTCACCTTCGGCTGCGGGCTCGTCTCTTCCTCCGTTGTCACGGCCTCAGTTGGCGGAGGCGCGTCGTGTTCGGGCGGTCGAGCTGTTCGGGCAGGGTCTCTCGAACTCCGACATCGCGCAGATGGTGGGGGTGCACGCGGAGAGCGTGCGGCGCTGGAGACGTGCTTGGGAGAACGGTGGAGCTCAGGCCTTGCGGCGAAAGCCGGCCCCCGGCCGTCGGCCGAAGTTGGACGACGCCCAGGTGGAGCAGGTGCGGGCCGCGTTGGAGCAGGGCGCCCAAGCGCATGGCTTCGAGGCCGATCTGTGGACCTTGGAGCGGGTCGGTGTGGTGGTGGAGCGGGTGACAGGGGTGTCGTTGTCGCGGGCGACGGTCTGGCGCCTGCTGACTGGCCGACTCGGCTGGAGTCTGCAAAGGCCCGAGCGTCGTGCGGTGGAGCGGGACGAGTCGGAGATCGCCCGTTGGGTTGCGCATGAGTGGCCGCGGATCAAAAGGGGGCGGTGAAGAAACGTGCCTGGATCGTGTTCCTCGACGAATCAGGCGTCTCCCTGCTGCCTCAGGTCCGCCGCACCTACGCACCCCGAGGCCGGACCCCGCTGCTGCGGCACCGGCTGAACTGGAAACGGGCGTCGATGGCCGCGGCCCTGGGATACCACGCAAGTGATCCCGATCGAGGAGCCCGCCTGTGCTTCCATCTCAAGCCCGGCAGCTACGACACCGCCGCCCTCATCGAGGTCCTGGAGCAGATGAAGGTGTTCTACCGCGGCGAGCGGGTGGTACTGGTCTGGGACGGCCTGTCCGCCCATTGGAGCCGCGCGATGCGGGCGTGGGTCGCCGACCAGGACTGGCTCACCCTCGAGCGATTACCCGCCTACGCTCCCGAGCTCAATCCAGTGGAGCTGCTGTGGTCCTCGCTCAAGAAGCGTGAACTTGCCAACCTCGCCGGCGACCACCTCGCGGATGTCGCCGACGCCACCGAACAAGGCATCCACCGCATCAACCACAACCCACAACTGCCATGGTCCTTCCTCACTCACACCGGCCTGACCATCCATCCAGCACACCCACCGAACTTACGAAAAGATCAGTA
>NZ_JBVHPY010000123.1:0-1238 GCF_055567695.1 Streptomyces sp. NPDC026417 | reverse complement strand
CGATCTGATCGGGTCTGGTGATGCTGCGCCGGGCCAGTGCCCATCGGTGATGGGTGGGCCGCTCACCGTCGAAGTCCTCGATCACCGGGAGCTGGATGGCCGCCCAGTCGTAGACGCGCGGGCCCTTGGCGCCGTCGCCGCACGGCAGGTCACAGTCAAGTTGACAAGCCGCAGGGCGGCACAACGTTCGCCGGCATCCAGGGAGTAAGGCCACCGTGGCAAAGCCTGAGAAGGAAGGAGAGAATTCCTGCAGTGCCGTTGGCGTAGTCAGTACCGTTCGCGGGCTGAGCTTTGGTGTGGAACCCTTCGTAGGCGGCGCTTTGGGCATGAATGATGCCGGCGATGTGCTGCGCCTGAGCGCGATAGTTGTACTGGCCAGTGTATTCGGCCATGTCGAGAAGGAAATGGCCTCCGCCGGCGAGCCCACAGCAAGCGCCAGCAGGCTGCCAGGGGTGCTCCATGACATGGGAAGCTGCTTGGTCGGCCAGGTCAGCGAAGCGCTGATCATGCGTGGCGGCCCAGAGCCGGACAAGGAAAATGCCGATACCGGCTGATCCGGTGCACCATAACGGCTCCAGACGGGAGCCGGGTTCTTCGCCGACGTTACGGGGCCACAGTGCGGTGCGGCCGTCGGCCCGAGCTGCTGCCGCAAGCGTGTGACCAGCTCCAACAGCCGCCTGGTAGTAGCGCTGTGCTCTGTTGGGCTGTTGCTGGCCTGCGGCTTGAGCGGCAGCAAGGAGGAACGCCCCGATGCCAGCTACTCCATGTGCGAAGCCGTAGGAAGTGTCTCCGGCGATTTGTGAGTCCGTGCTGTGGGGGATGGGCCAAGTCCAGTAGTCGCGGTCGCGGTCGCGGCTCGCGGCGGTCAGGACATGATCAGCGCAGACGAGAGCGAGCTCCAGCAGGGTATCGTCTCCGGTGCGCTGCCATAGATGTAGGTGCGTCATGCCAGCACCGGACAGGCCCCGAGTGATGTCGGGACTTGGCCATCGCACTGGGAGACGCCGGGCGAGGTTGATAGCGCGATCCATCAACCTAGGGTCCTGAAGAAATTCGGCCGCGTCGAACAGGCCCCAGGCGGTGCCGCCACGACCGAAGGCCAGGCCGGGCAGCAGCCGCGGGATACTGAACAGCCGCTCGTCTACCCAGTCTGCGGCCTGCGCCACTGTAGTGCGCAACGTCGGATCCCCCGTTGCCTTCGCTGCATGGGTGAGGGTGGCCAAGATTCCGGCTGCGCC
>NZ_JBVHPY010000122.1:0-1283 GCF_055567695.1 Streptomyces sp. NPDC026417 | reverse complement strand
CGGGGCTTCACCCTTGATCGTGGACACCGGTTGTTATGCGGCGGTGGTCAGCGTAGTTGATCGCTGTTCGTAAGTGATCGGGCTGATCTGGCCGAGATGAGAGTGCCTTCGTCTGGTGTTGTAGCGAGTCACCCATCGGAAGACCGCGAGCCGGGCCTCGCGGGCCCCGTTCCACCGTTTTCTCGCCTGGAGCGTCTCTCTTTCCATGGTTGCGTTCAGCGATTCTGCGGTGGCGTTGTCCGCGCTCGTGCCCACCGCGCCGCGTGATCTGATCACGCCGAGCTCACCGCAGACCTGGGCGAACTCCATCGAGACGTATTGCGACCCGTTGTCGCTGTGGAAGATCGCCCCGCGCAGGCCGTCGGCACCCCGCGCCGCGGCGGCGGCCATGAGCGCGTCGGTGACCAGCTCGGTGCGCATGTGGTCGTCGATCGACCAGCCGGCCAGTCGTCTCGAGGCCAGGTCCAACACCGTTGCCAGATAAAGGAATTGACCATTGCCCACCGGCAGGTAGGTTATGTCGCCCACGTAGCGAGTGTTCGGCGTGGTCGCGGTGAAGTCGCGCTGCAGGAGGTCCGGCACCGGCGTCGCAGAGGGTTCGGGGATGGTGGTGCGGACCTTCTTGCGCAGGTGGAACCCGACGATGTTGAACCTCCTCATGACGCGTGCCACGCGCTTGTGATTGACCCGCTCGCCGCGGTCCCGGAGCTCGGCTGTGACCCGCGGGGCCCTGTAGGTACCGTCGGATTCCTGGTGGATTTCGGTGATGCGCTTGGCGAGTTCGGCATCGGCCCGTGCCCGGTCGTCGCGCGCTTGCGCGCCGGCCGGGTGCCGGTAGAAGCCGGAACGCGAGACCTGCAGCATCCGGCACAGCCGCTTGACGCCGAAGGCGCCACGGTGATCGTCGACGAACTGGAAGCGGCTGCTCACCAGCTGGTCTCGGCCGCAAAATACTTCGCGGCCCTCCGCAGGATCTCCCGCTCGAGCTCGAGTTCCTTCACCCGCGCCCGCAGCTGACGGTTCTCCTTCTCCATCGCGGTGGCCTCCACGGCCCCGGGCCGGGCGGCCTGCTCAGCGTCCCGAACCCACGTGCGCAGGGTCTCGTGGTTGACGCCCACGTCCTTGGCCACCAACGCATACGTCCCACCCGGGCTGGCGTGGAACAGCACGACGGCATCAGCCCGGAACTCAGGCGAGTACTTCGACGTCCCCAACGGGAACTCCTGTCCTATGAATCTTCACGATCCAATGATCAGTGTGTCCACGATCAAGGGGTAGGGCCC
>NZ_JBVHPY010000121.1:0-1289 GCF_055567695.1 Streptomyces sp. NPDC026417 | reverse complement strand
TCGCCGCGGGACCGGGTGCTGTGGGACACGGGCCACCAGTCCTACGTCCACAAGCTGCTCACCGGCCGCCAGGACTTCTCCAAGCTCAAGATGAAGGGCGGCCTCTCCGGCTACCCCTCGCAGGCCGAGTCCGAGCACGACGTCATCGAGAACTCGCACGCCTCCACGGTGCTCGGCTGGGCCGACGGCCTGGCGAAGGCGAACCAGGTGCTGGAGCGGGACGACCACGTCGTCGCGGTCATCGGCGACGGCGCCCTCACCGGCGGCATGGCCTGGGAGGCGCTGAACAACATCGCCGACGCCAAGGACCGCCCCCTGGTGATCGTCGTCAACGACAACGAGCGGTCCTACGCGCCCACCATCGGCGGGCTCGCCAACCACCTCGCGACCCTGCGCACCACCGACGGCTACGAGCGCTTCCTGGCCCGCGGCAAGGACCTCCTGGAGCGCACCCCGGTCGTCGGCCGGCCGCTCTACGAGACCCTGCACGGCGCCAAGAAGGGCCTCAAGGACTTCATCGCCCCGCAGGGCATGTTCGAGGACCTCGGCCTGAAGTACGTCGGCCCCATCGACGGCCACGACATCGAGGCCCTGGAGTCGGCGCTCGCCCGCGCCAAGCGGTTCGGCGGCCCGGTCATCGTGCACTGCCTCACCGAGAAGGGCCGCGGCTACCAGCCCGCCCTCCAGGACGAGGCCGACCGCTTCCACGCCGTCGGCAAGATCCACCCGGACACCGGCCTGCCCGTGGCCTCGTCCGGCGCCGACTGGACGTCCGTCTTCGGCGAGGAGATGGTCAGGCTCGGCCAGGAGCGCGAGGACGTGGTCGCCATCACGGCCGCCATGCTCCAGCCGGTCGGCCTCGACAAGTTCGCCAAGGCCTTCCCCAAGCGGGTCTACGACGTCGGCATCGCCGAGCAGCACGCCGCCGTCTCCGCGGCCGGCCTCGCCACCGGCGGGCTGCACCCCGTCTTCGCGGTCTACGCGACCTTCCTCAACCGGGCCTTCGACCAGGTCCTGATGGACGTCGCCCTGCACAAGTGCGGCGTGACCTTCGTGCTGGACCGCGCGGGCATCACCGGCACCGACGGCGCCTCGCACAACGGCATGTGGGACATGTCCATCCTCCAGGTCGTCCCGAACCTGCGGCTGGCCGCCCCGCGCGACGCCGACCAGGTCCGCGCCCAGCTGCGCGAGGCCGTGGAGGTCGACGACGCGCCCACCGTGGTCCGCTTCTCCAAGGGCGCGGTCGGCCCGGCGGTGCCCGCCGTGGGCCGGGTCGGCGGCATGGA
>NZ_JBVHPY010000120.1:0-1334 GCF_055567695.1 Streptomyces sp. NPDC026417 | reverse complement strand
CTGGAACGAAGACCCCAAGCCGTTCATCTGGACCAAAACAGCCAAAGAAATCCTCGACTCCCTCGCCCGCCTCTGCCGACGGATCTCCGGCGCAGAACAGTAGCGCCAGCCGTTGCGCTTTCTCGAAGGCCGTCAGCTTCTTCGCATCCCGGCGTGAGGGCTTGACCCGGCGCACGATCAGCCGTATCCCTGCCGGCCAGCCGGTCAGGTCGCGTACCCCGGTGAGCTCGGCGACCTGGTAGGACAGCCACTCGCCGTCCGCTCTAGACAGAGCGCGCCGCGCACGTCGCGCGCCACAGACGGAACGTCAAGTTCACCTGCAGCACCCCTCAACACCCCCGAAACGGACGGACCCCACCACCGGCCAACCACACCCTCACAACACACACTTCGAGCGCGGCCAAGACGACAAGACGGTCCAAGCCGCCCAGGACCAGGGGTCCGCCCAGGACCGAGTCCGCTAACAGGACCGAGTCCGCACAGGACCGGGTCCGCTCAAGGCCCGGGTCCGCACAGGACCCATCAGCCAAGGTCCGGGGCTGCTCGGGTCGGGGCGGCCGGTCGGCTGAGGTCAGGTGAGATCGTCGCGGGTGACCCGGCGGTGCGCGATACGCCACGTGCCGCCGGTGTGCACCAGGACATCCTGCATCACACACACGTACAACACCCTGGAGCCGCCGGTGACCGGCACCTGGAGCACCAGGGCCGAGCAGCGGGTGTGCAGACTCTCGGCGCAGGGCTGCACATCGAGCACGCCGACCCAGTGGCTGAGGCGGGCACCGGACGCGCGCAGCCGTGCCGCGCCCACGCGCGGATAGCGGGCGAGCGCCTCACGGAACGGCAACACCACAGCCGGCGCAGGCCGCTCTACGACGGCGTCCTCGGTGAAGCTGGCCGCCCAGGACCGGGTGCTTTCTTCGGCTGTTTTGGTCCAGATGAACTGCTTGGGGTCTTCGTTCCAGTGCTTGACCCCGGTCCGGATGTCGGCTTCGGGGGCCTGGATGTTCTTGTGTGCGCCGCGGCGGATCATCTGGTGGGCGAGGTAGCCGAACCACCGCTCGACCTGGTTGATCCAGAAGCGGGCCAGCAGACGCTGGGCGAGGGTGCCGGTACCCCGTTCGCGGGCGGCGGGGAACAGGCCGATCGCAAGGGTCCAGCAAGTACTGGTGTCCGGGCGGCCCCAGGCGGAGGCAAACCACTCCACACGGCCCGCCACACCCATTACGAAACAACAGGTAATACTGATCTTTTCGTAAGTTCGGTGGGTGTGCTGGATGGATGGTCAGGCCGGTGTGAGTGAGGAAGGACCATGGCAGTTGTGGGTTGTGGTTGAT
>NZ_JBVHPY010000119.1:0-1351 GCF_055567695.1 Streptomyces sp. NPDC026417 | reverse complement strand
TGCAGGCCTTCGACATCGCCTTCGACGGCCGCCTCACCAACAACCACATTTGACCCAGCAACCAAGCTAGTTACACCGTTTACTGGACAGACCCCGGTTGGGCAGGTTTTGCTGGTGAGGGGTGTGGCTGACCGTTCGGTGTTGACGCATCCGTTGTTCACGGTCAGATCGGCAGCAGCCAGCTGCCCCCGGAGGCGCGTGACCTCGCCAACAGCACGGGTAGAACGCAGTTCAGGACACGATCCGCTGCTGGAGTACTAGGCACTGTTTCTCGGATCTCCTGACGTGAGTGGGGTGTTGGGGTCAGGCTTGCCGTATGGGCCGTGGGGATCTGACGAACGCGGAGTGGGACCGGCTGGAGTCGTTCCTGCCTCCTGGTGGTGCTCGTGGAGGCCGGTGGAGTGATCACCGCCGGGTCATCAACGGAGTGCTCTACCGGGTTCGGACTGGCGTGCAGTGGCGGGATCTACCGGAACGGTTCGGGCCGTGGGAAACAAACGCCACCGCCGCTGGTCAGCGGACGGAACGTGGACGATGCTGCTCTCTCGGATCCAGTCCGCCGAGGATGCTGCGGGCCGGATCGACTGGGAAGTGTCGGTGGACTCAACAGTGGTGCGGGCCCACCAGCACCCAGCCGGCGCGAGGAAGACACCGGCAGTCACCGCTCCTCCAAAGGGGCACGTTGGGGGGACGAACCCGGTCGATCCGGTGCTGCGGAAGCTGGTGGGCCGGCTCGAGGAAGTGGTCAGATCGGCGAGTGCCTGGGACGCTCCCGTGGTGGATTCACGACCAAGATCCACCTCGCTGCGGACGGGCAATGCAGGCCTCTCGCCCTTGTCCTGACACCCGGGCACTACGGCGACGGGCCTCAGCTCGAGCGGGTGCTCGAGCAGGTCTCCGTCCCCCGTCTCGGAGTCGGCCGGCCCCGCGCTCGCCCTGACCATGTCCTGGCCGATAAGGCTTACACCTCTCGGAGGAATCGCCGCTACCTGCGACGACGCGGAATCCGGCACACCATCCCCGAACGCCTCGACCAGCAAAGGCACCGCAAGAACCGCGGTTCACGCGGCGGCCGGCCCACCGGCTTCGACGGCGAGCGATACAAGAAACGCAACACCGTCGAACGAGCCATCAACCGGCTCAAGGGCTTCCGCGCCGTCGCCACCCGCTACGAGAAACGCGCCTACATCTACCTCGGCACCGCCACTCTTGCAGCCCTCATCATCTGGCTCCGAACATGATCCAAGAAACATCGCCTACTGATCTTTTCGTAAGTTCGGTGGGTGTGCTGGATGGATGGTCAGGCCGGTGTGAGTGAGGAAGGACCATGGCAGTTGTGGGTTGTGGTTGA
>NZ_JBVHPY010000118.1:0-1424 GCF_055567695.1 Streptomyces sp. NPDC026417 | reverse complement strand
CACTCCGCATTCGTCAGGTCTCCGCGTCCCATGGAGCCAGCCTGCCCCCAACACCCCACCCCAAGAGGGAGATCCGAGAAACAGTGCCTAGGGCCGTTGTTGCCGGTTGCGGTGCTGGGAAGGCCATCGCCGGGACGGCGGCGGTTGATCGACGGGATCCGTTGGCGGGTGCGGACGGGTGCTCCGTGGCGGGACCTGCCCGCTGAGTACGGTCCGTGGCAGACGGTCTACGGACTCTTCCGTCGCTGGCAGCGCGGTGGTGTCTGGGCAGCCGTCCTGACCGGGCTGCAGGCCCGTGCGGACGCCGCCGGACTGATCACGTGGGACGTCAACGTCGGCTCCACGATCTGCCGCGCCCATCAACACGCGGCAGGCGCACGGCGCGACGGCCGAGCCCAGAAGGAACCCCCGGGCGGCCTTGGGGCCGAGCCCGACGACCACGGCCTGGGCCGGTCCCGGGGTGGCTGGACCACGAAGATCCACCTTGCCTGCGAGCAGGGGCAGAAGCCGTTGTCGGTGCTGGTCACGGCAGGCCAGGGGGGACAGTCCGCAGTTCACCGCCGTGCTGGAAGCCATCAAAGTTCCCCGTCTCGGGGTGGGGCGGCCGCGGGTCCGTCCGGTGCGGGTGCGGGGCGACAAGGCGTACTCGTCGCGGGCGAACCGTGCCTACCTGCGTCGACGCGGGATCCGCTGCACGATCCCGGAACCCGCCGATCAGGCCGGGCACCGCAAGCGCCGGGGACGGGCCGGCGGGCGGCCTCCGGCGTTCGACCGCGAGGATTACCAGGGGCGGCACGCGGTCGAATGCGGCATCAATCGGCTGAAGCGGAACCGGTCGGTGGCCACCCGGTTCGACAAGCTCGCGGTCCGTTTCGAGGCGACCGTCCTGATTGCTGCGATCAACGAATGGCTGTGACCTGACGGAAGTGTCGGCCCCGCATGTCATCCTGGCCGCGATCAGGTCAGCGGGGCGAGGGGAGACACAGCTGATGGGGGGGGCAACGTACTACCGTGCCGAGAGCGAGAGCGGCGAGTACGCCAATGCCCCGTCCGAGGACGTCCTGTTCATACTCATCGAGGCCCTCAACGACTCGGACAACACCTTCGTCGTCATCCAGCCCGACGAGGACGACCCGGTCTGTACGCCTCCGTCGCCGTCCTCGACGAAGGCGGTTACGAGATCGTCCGCCGCGACGCCACCCGCCGTGAACACGATGTCCTCACCGAGACCAACATTGGCTGGATCGCCGAGGACCTCAGGATCTGGATGGCCGCCCGCGACTTCCCCGGACGGCCCACCAGGCAGGACAGCCAGAACTAAAACACGGCCTAGTCTTCTGAGTCAGGAATTCCATTTAGATGTGTAGGGTTGTGGGGTGGCACGTACTGGGCGGCCGAAGGCCGAGTTGATCCTGTCGGATGCT
>NZ_JBVHPY010000117.1:0-1730 GCF_055567695.1 Streptomyces sp. NPDC026417 | reverse complement strand
CGATGGTCAGCTCGACGACACCGAGGTTGGGGCCGAGGTGGCCGCCGGTCTTGGAGACCTCTTCGACCAGGAACGTCCTGATCTCCTCGGCCAGCAGGGGCAGGTCGCCTGACGGCAGACCTTTGAGGTCCCGGGGGCCTTTCATGGTGTCCAGCAGGCTCATGGTTTCGGTCACCTGGTTCATCCCGGTTGTGGTCATATCCGGCGCTCTCTGCTCGCGTCTGTTCAGCGAGTTTGAGGGCCTCTTCGATCAGGGTCTCGGCGATCTTCGATTCGAGGCAGTCTGATGACCTTGCCTTGACGAAGATCTGGACCTTGCCGTCGCCGAGGTCGGCGTCGCGGGGGTTTGCCGAGGCCGATCTGCTTGCACCACAGTGCCGTGGTCATTTCGCTCACCTCATCGTTTCTGAGGCCTCGATACCATTAGGCGGATCGGTCGAGGAGGAAGACGGCCAGATCCTCCAGATTACTGATCGCTCCGGCGTGGAAGCGGTCATGTTTCAATTCGGCGAGGGCGCTGTGGACTAGGCGGCGCGCTTCCCGGGCGGCGTGGCTGTAGCCGCCGGCCTCGGCCACCAGATCGCCAATTCTGGCCAGGTTCTCATCCCCTCGGGCTGCGGGGTCCGTGCTGGCGGAGTTTTTGTCGGCAGCCATGAGCTCCCGCAGCCGGGAAGCGGCAGAATTCCGAGCGGTGAGCGCGGCAAGAATCGGATAGGTCTTCTTGCCGGCCCGCAGATCGTTGAGGACCGGCTTCCCGGTCACACCGGGATCGCCTGTCCCCGACAGGACATCGTCAACGATCTGGAAGGCTAGGCCCAGCCGGTGGCCGGCCTTCAACAGAGTCCCGACCACGTGGGGCGGACTTCCCCTGAGGACCGCTCCGACGGCTAGGGAACAGGCAATCAAGGCCCCGGTTTTCCCGGCGGCCATCGCCTGATACTCCGCCACACTGACCCTGTCGAGGCCGGTCCACGGACGACGCTCAAAAGCAAGGTCCTCGGCCTGCCCCTGGCACAGGTCTACCATCGCCTGTGACAGCAGCCGCACAGCCTGCCCTACGTCCTCCTGTACTGGTCGGGGCTGCGCGACGGAGCGGATCGCCAGCGCGAACAGAGCGTCCCCGGCCAGAACCGCCAAGCCCGTCCCAAACGTCTTCCACACGGTTAGGCGGTGCCGACGTGACTCGTCGCCATCCATGATGTCGTCATGAATGAGAGAGAAGGCGTGCAGCAGCTCCACCCCGACCGCCCCGGGCATAGCCTCTTCAGCCGGTTCGCCGACCAGTTCCGCAGACAGCAGAGCCAAAGCAGAGCGGAGCATCTTGCCGCCCCTACCACCGGTCGGTGTTCCGTCGGCCTCACACCAGCCGAACGAATACGCAGCCATCCGGGCCACCTCGGGATGCAACGATGCCACGGTGGTCCGCAGCTCCGGTTCCACCAGCGAGCGAGACCGCTCCAGCACATCGGGCGGACAAGCGGCCGTGGAAGCCGGTGCAGTCAGAGTCATGATCACGTTCCCTTCGGGGTGCTGGACAGGTCCCCGAGGTTTGCGACTCGCGCGTGGCTCCACCGTGGCGCAGGCCACGCTCCAGCCCTGTGAGTAATTGATACCCATATGACCATTTTAATAGTAAGACCGTGTCCTGCATGGTCAGTTTGAGGAGCCGTTTGTAGCAGCAGAGGGCTGCGGCCAGTCCGAGAAAGGCCAGGTAGTTGCCTGGTTTCCGC
>NZ_JBVHPY010000116.1:0-1778 GCF_055567695.1 Streptomyces sp. NPDC026417 | reverse complement strand
GTGGGGTCAGTCCTTGATGTCGCAGATGGGGGCGCCGGAGGTGAGGGAGGCGCCGACTTCGGCGGTGAGGCCCTTGATGGTGCCGGAGCGGTGGGCGTTGAGGGGTTGTTCCATTTTCATGGCTTCGAGGACGACGACGAGGTCGCCTTCCTTGACTTCCTGGCCTTCTTCGACGGCGACCTTGACGATGGTGCCCTGCATGGGGGAGGCGAGGGTGTCGCCGGAGGCGGCGGGGCCGGACTTCTTCGCGGCGCGTCGTTTGGGTTTGGCGCCGGCGGCGAGTCCGGTGCGGGCCAGGGACATGCCCAGGCTGGAGGGCAGGGACACTTCCAGGCGTTTGCCGCCGACCTCGACGACGACGGTCTCACGGCCGCTCTCGTCGTCGGTGTCGCTCTCGGCGGGGGTGGTGAAGGCGGGGATGTCGTTGACGAACTCGGTCTCGATCCATCGGGTGTGGACGGTGAAGGGCGCGTCGGATCCGGTGAGTTCGGGAGCGAAGGCGGGGTCGGTGACGACCTTGCGGTGGAAGGTGAGGGCGGTGGCCATGCCCTCGACGGTGAATTCCTCCAGGGCGCGGGCGGCGCGCTGCAGGGCCTGGGCGCGGGTGGCGCCGGTGACGATGAGTTTGGCGAGGAGGGAGTCCCAGGCGGGGCCGATCACGCTGCCGGACTCCACGCCGGCGTCCAGGCGGACGCCGGGGCCGGAGGGCGGGGTGAAGGCGGTGACGGTGCCGGGGGCGGGCAGGAACCCGCGTCCGGGGTCCTCGCCGTTGATGCGGAACTCGATGGAGTGGCCGCGCAGGGCGGGGTCGCCGTAGCCGAGTTCCTCGCCGTCGGCGATGCGGAACATCTCCCGCACCAGGTCGATGCCGGCGACTTCCTCGGTGACGGGGTGTTCGACCTGCAGGCGGGTGTTGACCTCCAGGAAGGAGATCGTGCCGTCCAGGCCGACCAGGAACTCCACGGTGCCGGCGCCGACGTAGCCGGCCTCGCGCAGGATCGCCTTGGAGGAGGAGTACAGCTCCTCCACCTGCGCGTCGGACAGGAAGGGCGCGGGGGCCTCCTCGACCAGTTTCTGGTGGCGGCGCTGCAGGGAGCAGTCACGGGTGGAGACCACGACGACGTTGCCGTGGGTGTCGGCCAGGCACTGCGTCTCCACGTGGCGGGGCTTGTCGAGGTAGCGCTCGACGAAGCATTCCCCCCGCCCGAACGCGGCGACGGCCTCGCGGACGGCGGAGTCGTAGAGCTCGGGGACCTCTTCCAGGGTGCGGGCGACCTTCAGGCCGCGTCCGCCGCCGCCGAACGCGGCCTTGATCGCGATGGGCAGGCCGTGCTCGCGGGCGAACGCGACGACTTCCTCGGCGCCGGAGACCGGGTCCGCGGTGCCCGCGACCAGCGGCGCGCCGGCGCGCTGGGCGATGTGCCGGGCGGCGACCTTGTCCCCCAGGTCGCGGATGGCCTGCGGGGGCGGGCCGATCCAGATCAGACCCGCGTCCAGGACCGCCTGGGCGAACTCGGCGTTCTCCGAGAGAAACCCGTATCCGGGATGGACCGCGTCCGCTCCGGAGTCCTTGGCGGCCTGCAGCACCTTGGCGATGTCCAGATAACTGGTGGCCGGGGTGTCACCGCCCAACGCGAACGCCTCGTCCGCAGCACGGACATGCAGAGCGTCCCGGTCCGGTTCCGCATACACGGCAACGCTCGCGATCCCGGCATCCCGGCACGCCCGGGCCACGCGGACAGCGATTTCGCCACGGTTGGCGATGAGCACCTTGCGCA
>NZ_JBVHPY010000115.1:0-1792 GCF_055567695.1 Streptomyces sp. NPDC026417 | reverse complement strand
GTCTTGGTCCAGATGAAGGGCTTGGTCGGTGTTCCATGCGGCGATCCAGGTGCGGATGTCCTTCTCGAGGGCCTGGACGCTCTGGTGCATGCCACGTCGGATCTGCTTGTTCGTCAGTTCCGCGAACCACCTCTCCACAAGGTTGAGCCAGGATGAACCGGTGGGCGTGAAGTGCGGTTGGAAACGGGGGTGGGCGATCAGCCACGTCGTAGCGGATGTGCAGTCGATTGAACTGTGGAGTTAGGCGAAGGTATGCTCGACGACCCAGCGTGTTTGGCCCAGGCCGGAGTCGTGTGGGGTGCCGCGTCGGGCGAACTTCGGCGTGATGCCTCGCGGCTCGCAGGAGGCGTCGGTGCTTGTCGCAGTCGTAGCCGCGGTCGGCGAATAGCCAGAGCGCCTAACGCCGGGTTTCACGGCTCCCGCCGCCTGCAACGATGCAGCGACATCCACGAAGAGTCTTCGGGATCGCGCTCTGCCTGATCACCTACGCCACGCCCAACGGCGGCGCTACGGACAGTTGGACGATGTTGCGTTTGCCTCCTGATGCCTGACGGGCTGGGCGGCCACCAGCGGCGTGGGAGACCTGTACTTCAGTCCGGCAGGCAGGAGCGAAATCGGCGAAGCAGTTCGCGGGCGGCAGGGCTCTCGGCGTCGAAGGTCTGGCCTTGCTGTTCGACAGGAAGGTCCGGCCCCCAGATGCGGGCACCGTGACAGCGGAAGCAGAAGGCGATCTCGAAGAGCTGGTCGGTGAAATTGTGCGCCCGGATGCCCCAGCCGGGAAGGAAGCAGCGGTACAGCTCACTGCCAGGTAGATTGGCAATCAGAGATAGGGCCTGCTGGGCCTGGTCTCCCCTCCAGACCGCGGCAGTATCGCCCGCCAGGTCCTCAGAGCTGATGTGCCTGGCGGGATCGGTGATACGGACGACCTCGATGAGCTCGATCATCCCATGGGGCAGCGGCAGCAGCATGCTCCCAGACTCTCCGATTGCGACGTCGCTGACCAGGGACGGCCAGAAGGCAAGGCTTCCGGTGCCCCATGGGAAGCTGACGATAGCAGAGCAGTTCCCGCATGATGCGCTGGCGTTTCAGCAGGGTCGCGTTGCCCTCACTGGCCGGCGCGCCACTGAACCGAGCTGAAACCGACCACCGTGCACGTGGATACGCAGGGCCAGAGCTTCCCTGTCTTCGCGCTCGCGCACCTGCTGGGTTTCGACCTGATGCCCAGGATCAGGAACTGGAAGGACCTGACCTTCTACCAGCCCACGAAGCGGAGCGAGTACGTGCACATCGAGGCCCTGTTCGGAGAGCCCGGTCGCAACGTTATCGACTTCGACCTGATCGAGTCCCAGTTCCGGCACCTGATGCGAGTGGCCGTCTCCGTGCGCGAGGGCGCCATCTCCTCCACCCTGCTGCGGCGCCTACGGGCGGGCTCGCGCAAGAACGCGGCGTACACCTTCCGCGAGGTCGGCCGCGTAATCCGCACCGTCCAACTGCTGTGGTACCTGTCGGACGCGCCGCTTCGCCGGCGGGTGACCGCGCGACGAACAAGGTCGAGGCGGAACCGGCGACGAACAGGAGAGGACGGCCCCCTGCCTTGTGATGTCCCACAGCCCACGCGCCACTTCACCGGCAACCGCCTGTTCGAAATGAGGGAACTGCGGGCAAGGATCCGTGACGTCGATGAGCAGCTCGTGGGCTTCGGTGACGCTCGGGCATGCACCGAACGGCCGCCCCGATTCGTCGGGCGTGAGGGCGTGCTGCACGGCGTTGTCGACGAGAACGAGCAATACGT
>NZ_JBVHPY010000114.1:0-1845 GCF_055567695.1 Streptomyces sp. NPDC026417 | reverse complement strand
TTAGAGAAGGCGGGGCGTACGCCTGCCGTTGGCGTGTCATCTCTACAAAGCTACAGACACCGACGCTTACCCCGGCAGGTCGTGTTTCTGGCGTCACGCAGATAGAGTCCATGTGTGCAGGCACAGATGCTTCTCGAGCGTCTCGTTCTGATTGTTTCCCTGGCTGCCCCTCCCGCCGCCGCCACATACCTCCCCCAGGAGACAACATGACGGCGGCAGGCGTTCTGCGGAAAATCGAGCGGGGGGCGCGGTCCTACTCGATAGATCTGCAGACGGGCGAGACGACAACTTGGGCAGGTCATCTCGCTGATAGAAGTTGATCACAAGAGGCTATATCTGCACACGAGTGATTGGTACTCAATCGGTGTCACGGACGGCCTTTTGGCGCGATGGTCGCCAGCGTGCGATTCATACCTGAACGGTTCTTCCACGCCTTACAAGTTGGTGCGTGGTAGCGGTTGGGTCGTGCCTGCCCGGTCGTGGTCTATATTGAGATGATGTCTGTGCGGTTGGAGACGAGGCTGGCGATGGCCTGGTCGGTGTGCGGAGGGGGTCGCGGCGGTAGGTCCAGCGCTGGAGTTGTTTGTAGCGTTTGTGTCGGCGAGGGCGTGTTCGACGGTGATCCGTCTCGATGAGTGGTCGTGTCGCTGGCGTTCTCGGAGTTCGACAAAGGGTGCTGGTACCCCTGGTCGCAGTTTGCGTGGGGGCCGAGGGCTTTCCCCCGGTGGTCTCGGCTGAGGCCGAGGTTGAGGCTTCGCTCGCCAGGCGGTCGGGGTTGTCGCCGGCCGCGGTCAGCAAGGCTGCTGCCGTGTCCGGACCGACACCGTAGAGCTCCAGGAGCTTGGGTGAGCAAGCATCGATCGCTGTGCTGATCCGTGCCGTGAGGTCGTTGATCTCCTCGGTGAGGCCCCGCCTCTTGGGCGGCAACGGACCACGAGCCGTTGTCCTGCTGCCTGTCGGTTTCCGCCTCGTAGCGTGTGTTCGCCGTGGATCGACGTTCCCGACTGCACGGTGGTTGGGGCGAGGCCGGCGTAGGAGGCGAGGTGGCGGCGCTGAGGACGAGCTGGCGTTGTCGATGGTGGCCAGGTGGACTGCGGCGGTCCTGACGCCGATGCCGGGCATCGAGGTCAGGACCTGGGAAAGAAAGAGGGTCGCCTCCAGCAGGGCTTTGATCCGGGCTTCCAGCTTGCGGCGGCCTGCCTTGCGCAGAGCGGCCAGGGATCCGGTCTTGGCCTCGCTGAGGTCGGCGATCCGACGCGTAGCGAGTCCGGGAAGGTAGGCGACCTGGCAGCCGGCGTTGCGGGCGACCGTGAGGGGGAGGGCGCCGATGGAAGCGGGCCGGTCCACGACCACCAGGACGGTGCCGAGCTTAGCCTTGAGTTTGTCGAAGCGGCCCGCAGTTGGGGTTCGCTGTTCGGCAGAGCCTTGACGAAGACGGTCTTCCCGGCTGGGATGAGTCCGTGGCCGTGATGCGCTCCCTTGCCGACGTCCAGGCCCAGGAAGACGCCCACCGCGTCGATGCTGATCACCGTGCCCCCACATGCCTCGAAGCGTGCCGGCCTCGGCGGTCGGGGCCGTTCCCGCGCATCCACACCATGCAGACCTGCCGCCCGCGAACGACCAGGCATTGCGCCCGGCCACGCGGCGGCCGAATTTCTGACTTTGTTGAATCGGCACCAGATGTGCGGTCTGCAGCCGTAGCGTCCGGGGTGCCGACCGGCACGGGCTCGCGTGACCTCCCTCATGCGGCCCCCAACTCAAGCTGACTCATGATGAGTTCGCCGCTGCCGGCCAGCACCCGCGCGGTGTGGCTCGACAGAGGTGTGACCAATGGACGCTGAGACT
>NZ_JBVHPY010000113.1:0-2005 GCF_055567695.1 Streptomyces sp. NPDC026417 | reverse complement strand
GCCACCCCCGCAACTACCTGGCGTTTCTCGGACTCGCCGCCGCCCTCTGCTGCTACAAGAGGCTCCTCCGCCTCACCACATAGGACACCGTCTAAATGGTCCGGCTGGCGCAGCCGGACTGTCGAGATACCCGGCGCAGGGGAGGGGAACCCGGTCCTCTTGGAGTTCCGCGCGGGATTCACTACGAGCTTCAACCTGTCGACCGTGCGCAAGGGCCCGTATCACCAGCGGACGCAGGAAGTGTTCGTCACCATCGACCGGGCCGGGCCGTCGCACATCGTCCTGCCTGCCGACTGTGACGCCCTCGCCATCTGGCGAGTCGTGGTAGGCAACGAGGGCGCCAGTGGCCTGGGCCGGTGGAAGCTGTGCATCGTGGACAGCGACGCGCTGCCTCGGCTCCCGACCAAAACAGCCCAGGGAAAGGGAACCGAGACCTTCGGCTATTTCAGCCCCAAGCCGTACTTCGAATACGCCCCGGTCGTGCACTACGACTTCATCGACTCCCCTGGCACCATCATCTACACGCCGGCCAACGGCGGGAAGCAGCTGATCCGCTTCACCTCCGCTGTCAACCAGAAGGGCACCCTGCGTCTCCCGCAGCACGGTTACGTCACCCTGTCCGAGCACGGCAAGCGGCACATCTCGGTGACCTGATCCCGCCAGATTTGAGCGTTCTCCAACTTGATCAGATGGCGAGTTCGAGGGTCACGACGGCTCGGACGACGGCGGTGATTCTGGTGGTGCTGCAACGGAGTTTCCTCAGGACTCGCCAGCACTTGAGGATCGCCACGGCGCGTTCACCGAGGCTACGGATCTTCGCGTGGTCTCGGTTGTGACGTCGACACCAGCCGCGCAGGTTCTTGCCGCGGATCGGGACACAGACTGCGGGGCCGGCACCCTGATACGCCTTGTCCGCCCAGCACTTGATGTCGTCGTCGGCGAGAGCTGCGGGAATGCCATGGGCCTGGGCTGCGGTCAGGTCGTGCGTGGCTCCTGGCAGCGCATCCGAGGCCCAGATAAGGCGCCCGGCCGGGTCAGCGAGGACCTGCACGTTCATCCCATGGGGCTTCTTCTTCCCCGCGTAGTACGGCCGGTCGGCGGCAATACGGTCGATTGGCAGCACGGTGCCGTCGAGGATCACGTACGCATTCTTCCGCACGGTTGCCATGGCCTGCTCGAGCGTGGGGGCGACGGCGGCCAGAAGGTCGACGGCCTCGCGTATGTAGCGGTAGACCGTCGCGATCCCGATACAAAAGCCCGCGGCGAGGCGGCATAGGTGTCGCCGCAGCGCAGGTGGGCGAGAGCGAGCAGGGCCTGCCGACCACAGGTCAGGCGACGCCAGCGGGAGCCGATCCGGCGGCGGTGACCAGCGAGAAGACCAGATAGGTGCTGAAGGGCGCGGCTGGACAGGTCAATGGCAGACGACAAGCACGAGCGCTCCTGGCGGACTGGTGATCTTGGTCGTGAACCCGTCTACCAGGAGCTTGCTTCCTGTCCGTCGCCGGGGTTGCCTGTCCACCCCCGTCAGGTTGGAAGAGGCTCACTGGCTACAGCCCCGCCCTGATTCCGACTGCCAAGCAATCCAGCGGTCTGCGATCCTCCCGAGGCTGCAGGCTGACTGGCGCGAAGAGTTCCAGTCCAGCAGCGTCCATGTGTTTTGGGCGAAATTTGAGTAGCGATCACTCGTGTTAGCGAAGCGCGCTCTGTGATCGTCTTCTATGGCGAGGGACGGTATCAGGGGTGTCGCCCTCGCCGTCTGCGGACGCCGTGCAAGAGAAGCCTCTTCATGATCTGTTCGCAGAACGCCCGCTGCCGTTGCGTCGTCGTGGGGAGTGGCGTGATAGCAGCGGGTACCAGCTCCAATCCTGGTGGGCCCCAGCGCTACGCAATGGCTGCCCGCCATGCGGATTACTGAGCCTCTTTCATCCTGAATGCATGCAGGTCAGGAGGGTGTGGACGGCCTGGACGATGGTGCCGATGCGGCGGGTGGAGCATCTGGCCCGAC
>NZ_JBVHPY010000112.1:0-2061 GCF_055567695.1 Streptomyces sp. NPDC026417 | reverse complement strand
CCAGCGCAGTCCGCTCAGCATCCGACAGGATCAACTCGGCCTTCGGCCGCCCAGTACGTGCCACCCCACAACCCTACACATCTAAATGGAATTCCTGACTCAGAAGACTAGTCGACGAGGTCTTCGCCACGTTGGACAAGCAGACCGTGACCGTTCCGGGGACCGAGGTTGCCGCGCTGATCGTCCCGAGCCTGGCCGCCCCATTGACGGCCGTGCTCGACCAGCACAAGCTGCTGGCCGGGCGGATCGAGAAACTGCTGGAGGCTCACCCTCTTTCGAAGACTTCTCAATGCCAATGTCAAGCCGCGTCGGGTGCCGTCCGGGTGAGATCACCCGGCTGGTGCAATGGTCACCTCGACGGCACGTCTTTGAATTGCGAGGACCTCCATCTCGACGAGCGTGCCGATGAGACCGTTCTCGGCGAGTTGCGTGGCCTGTGCTCGTGCTTCGCCAAGGGATTGTTCCCGTGCGTCCCGGAGGGCCTGCAGCACGGGAACGAGGCTCGGCATGTTTCCAGACAGGCGAAGTCGAGCGGACCCGTGTGTTTGTAGCAGAGCTTGTCGGATGTTCTCGGGCGTAACGGGGCCGCTATCTTGCTCGCACCATGAATTCGGACAGTCTGCGCCTCGTCCTTCGGTGCCCCGACAGAGCATGCCGCGGTCGAAGAACTGACCGACATCGCAGGTCGTCGTGCCTCCGCAGGCACTGCACCGGCCTGTGACCTGTACTCCTTGTGTGATCACAGGGGTCTCCTCGGCGTTATGGGTCCATGCTGAGGAGATCCTCCCTGAGAGGTCGGCTTCGGTCGACAGATTTGCGATCGGCGAGAGGCCCTATTGGGTGGTTGCCACCGGTGGCATGAGTTTGTACTGCCGGTGGTCCCGGAGAAGTGCCCACAGCACGTTGACTCGTCGCCTGGCCAGCGCCAGGACTGCTTGGGAGTGCCTCTTGCCCTCGGCTCGTTTGCGGTCGTAGTATCGGCGGGATTCCGAGCAGGAGGTGATGCTGCTCATGGCTGCCAGGAACAGGGCTCGTTGTAGACGCCGGTGGTATCGCTTGGGGCAGTGACGATTGCCGCTGATCTTGCCTGAGTCCCGGGGCGCCGGTGCCAGGCCGGCGTAGGTCGCCAGACGATCAGGGCTGCCGAAGAGATCCATGTCGCCACCGATGGCGGCCAGGATCTCGGCTCCGAGCAGGATGCCGATCCTGGGCATGCTGGCAATGATGGCGGCCTGCTCATGGGCGCCGAAGGAAGTCTCGATCTGCCGGTCGATTTCGTTGATCTTCTCGTTGAGCGCGATCACTTCGCGGGCGAGGGTGGCTGCGATTGTCTTTTCTCCGGCGACGCTGGTGTGCTGCCGTTCGGCGGCTTCCATAGCGGTGCGGGCCAGGGCTCCGCACCAGCGGAGCTTTCGGTTCCGGAGCCACTGTTCGAGGCGGCTGGCGCCGAGGCGGCGGATGGACGCTGGTGTCTGGTAGCCGGTGAGGAAGACCAGGGGGCCGTGGTTGCCCAGGTCGAGGGCGCGCTCGAACGCGGGGAAGATGCCGGTCAGGAGGCCGCGAAGGCGGTTGACGGTCCGGGTGCGGTCGCAGACCAGGCCGGGGCGGCGGCCGGTGAGCAGACGGAGCTCGATGATGGCTTCCAGCTTGCTGCCGTCCCCGTCGATGACGAAGCAGTGGTGGTGGCTCTTGCCGGCATCGATGCCGGCCCAGATGCGGTTCAATCGTGATCCCGGGTGAGTCGTACGGATTCTCTCGTGCAGACGAACCTCGCCGGCGTTGTCCTACTCAGCGATCTACTCGCACCTCTCAATGAGCGGCCCCGGCCGTCGGTGGGGTCCTGGGCGGCCAAGTCTGTTCAGCCACGAGCGGCGACACCTCAGCAGCCCCTCCCAGAACCCCCAGGCGACAGGACCCGACGAATGGCCCGATCAACCCGCCTAGAAGGTAGGACACCTCATGGTGCTAAGACCGTGTCCTGCATGGTCAGTTTGAGGAGCCGTTTGTAGCAGCAGAGGGCTGCGGCCAGTCCGAGAAAGGCCAGGTAGTTGCCTGGTTTCC
>NZ_JBVHPY010000111.1:0-2150 GCF_055567695.1 Streptomyces sp. NPDC026417 | reverse complement strand
ACGGACGCGGCAACGACATCATCGACCTCCTCACCACCGCCCACGGCACCCACACCCACCCCCACGGCGCCACCCACTGGGCCAACCTCCCCACCACCTAACCAAAACCCGCCGAAACGACCAACTCCCCGCCCCCCGCAACCTCGCCAGCTGACGAGCAGCGCGACGATACTCCGGCCCCTTCACCTGACCGAGGGAGCCGGCCGTGGCACGCCAAACCCACTCAGCGGCCACGGAAGAAGGAGGTGGGGTTCCAGCCCAGACCTCGAGCAGGAACCCCACCTCCAATCTGTCCTGTGCCAACCAAAGAAACTGTGAAAGACGGCGTATCCGGCGCATGGGCACAGATCATGACCGAAGCCGGTGAGCTCAACGATTCGTTCCGCGTCTTCGACACGACGCTGCGTGACGGCGCGCAGCGTGAGGGCATCAACCTCACGGTCGCGGACAACCTGGCCATCGCACGGCACCTGGACGACTTCGGCGTCGGCTTCATCGAGGGCAGCTGGCCCGGCGCCAACCCGCGGGACACCGAGTTCTTCGCCCGCGCCCAGCAGGAGATCGACTTCAGGCACGCCCGGCTCGTGGCCTTCGGCGCCACCCGCCGGGCACACGCGAAAGCGTCCGAGGACCCCCAGGTCAAAGCGCTCCTCGACTCCTGCGCTCCCGTGATCACCAGGCTGCTATTGGACGCATCATGTATTGGTGTACAGGCAGATGGCCTCGCCTGTCAGGTTCCAGTCCACGTCCGCTGGGCCCCATGCATTCATGCCGGCGTAATTGTGAGCGGAGGAAATCGCTGCAGCAGTAATTTTGGCGTTGACGACCGTAGCGCGGTGGCCCCAGCCTGTGATGGATGTGCCATCTGGGCATTCCGCGGTTACATTCCGATTTTCTGCGAGTCCAGAATTGAAGGCATCCTTACTCGCGACCACGGTAGCCAGTCCGGTGAGTTGGTGGGATCCGCATACCGCCTCGGCCGTCAGTGTCCATGGGTTAGTGGACGTGGGCCGGAACGCTTTGACAGTAACAGACCGACTTGCAGCGTTGAAGTGCGCCTCATAGACATTTACGTCGGAGGCTGCGACATTGTTGGCGCCCTTGTTGCGATGACCCCAGCCGGTGATAGTCGTACCCGCAGGGCAGTAGGCGGTCGCCGTCTTGTATTGCGCAGTGGTGGGACCACTCGGGGACCCGCTCTTGGTGGATGTCTTGACGCCTCCGGCGCTGCAGACGGCATCGGTTCTCAGCGCCCACTCGTGGCCGACGGCGGCCGTTGGCCGATACGCCTGTACGGTGACAGATCGATTGGCGGCATCTACGTGAGCGCCCCAGATGTTGATGTCACGGGGCCCCTGACTGGAATCGATACTATGTCCCCAGCCGGTAATGGCGGTGCCTGCTGGGCAGGTTGCGATCGCGGTTTTCCATTGGCTAACATCTTTGGGGCTAGTGTAGCTCTCGATCGAAACCTTCGGCCCTACCGCTTCGGCTGTACCAGTTAATGCTGGGACTATGGCTACGGCCAGCAGAACGGGCGTAGTGATGCGCAGACCCTTGTTCATAAATTACCTCTTTTGCGGGGTGGGACTTCTTAGATTGCTCCATCTCGCGAACGAAGGTATGAGCAACCGTTTCTCAGTTGTTCGGCCCCGATTGCCCAAATTGTCTCAATTTGCCCTTCTGCGGCGCCAATTTCGAAGTCGGTGGCTGCTTTGGCGATGCATGCTACGAGGAGCTGGATCTGCTCGAGCTCCGTGTGCCGATCCAGCGCTTGGTTACCGGCTACCTGGGGTATTTCTTTAGGTCGTTGCCTTTATGGTGAGACGGAGAAGAGTCGCTGGCGTAGCAGGTGGATGCGGCGAGGCCGAAGAAAGCTAGGTAGTTATTAGACCGTGCCCTACATGGTCAGCTTGAGGAACCGTTTGTTGCAGCAGAGGGCTGATGTCCGTCCGAGAAAGGGTGGGTAGTTGCCTGATTTCCGCTCGTAGTGGTGGTTGAGATGGTGTTACTGGCTCTAACAAAAGCTGTTGATCATGTGTGGTTGGCTTGTCCGCGCAGTGGGCGCCAGGCCGGCGGCCGTCCGCGGCCCGGATCCAGCTCCTCAGCGTCTCGGTGCTCACCCCGAGATCAGCGGCGACCGACTTGAT
>NZ_JBVHPY010000110.1:0-2161 GCF_055567695.1 Streptomyces sp. NPDC026417 | reverse complement strand
CGTCTCGTTCTTGCGCAGGTGGACCAGCGTCAGCAGTGCCTGGTCGAAGCAGCCGAGTTTCCGCCAGCGCGTGCGCCGGGCGGTGCTCGTACAGCCAGGCGACATGCTCGACGAGCTCGTGCGGGATGTCGAGCGTGGCAGGATACGCAATCAACAGGGCCCCTTCGGTCGCCGGTGTGCTGAGTGGAATCACCACGCCAACGACGAGGTGCCCTGTCTCGTCACCACACCCACTGACCAGCCCATTTCATCCCCCAGCACAGGATGAATGAAGCTCAGTGGGCTCGTTCAGGGGTGAGTCTCTAGGGTGAGATGGCTCTGACGATTGAGGTCGTACGGCTCGGGTGGCAGCGGGCTTTGCGGAGAATCCGCCAGGTCTTGACCGCCGCGATGGCTCGCTCGACAGAACCTCTCAAACGCGAGTGTGCACGGTGCACACACTTCTGTCTGGCTGTGAGGTCTTTGCCAGGTCGTCGTCTATGGGGAACGGCGATGGTGTCACAGGCGCCCTGGTAGCCGCGGGTCGGCCAAGACCGGGATCCCTAACGAGCTCGTGCATGGTAAGCGGTGAGGCGTCGAGCTTCTGATCAACGATCATGGTCGTGTGGTGGAGAACGCATATCGTGCAGCGATCATCAGCGACCGGAGGATCACGGGTCCGTCGGCCAACGTGATCGTTGAACTGGTCGCAGAGCTGAGCCCGTTGTGTCATGCACGGCACCAGACCGAGCTTGCGTCTCGTCCGCGTACCGCGCTGTGGGCGCGGGTGCGAAAGCACCGGTTGGTGTTCGTCGACCGGCTCTTGGTTACGCTCGTCCACCTTCGACATGCCCACCACGCACGACTGCTCGCCTGCTGGTTCGGTGTCGACCGCTCCACCATCACTCGGGTTACCGCAGAGGTGCCGCCCTTGCTCACCGAGCGAGGGTGCACCGTAAGTCAGGGTGTGCGGCTGCGGACCCTGACCGAGGTCATCAACCACCTCGGTGCCGACGGGAAGACCAGGATCATTGATGGGTTGATCGTCAGTCACAGCCGGACCATCGCCCACGCCAGACCGCTTATCGATGGGCGAAGTTCCAGCTCAGCCTTGTTCTGGAAGGCGCGGCTGTCGTCCCGCACTCGAGCAGCCGGGGGATTGGTGACCGCAGCCCGGGGGTTACGTGATCATCGCGGGGTGTGTCGGTGGGTGGGGTTGGTTGTGAGGCGACGGGCTTCGGCGATGACCTCTGCATTGACCTGGGCCACGACGGTTTTGTCCTCATAGTCGAGGATGCCGTATTCGTCGTCGAGCTCTGCGAGTCGCTTGGTCAGGGGCAGTTCGTGTCCGTAGCGGTGATGAATCCGGAAAGTGAACTCCCAAGGAGTGAGCTCGTCGGCGAGCATGCGGCGTGCGAGGGCTCGGGCGGCGGCTTCCTGGCCGGCCTTGCTGCCGTGTGGATAGACGGTGGGGCTCCGAGTTCGGCGAGTGCTGACGGAAGCAGGTCGTGGATGTCGTTGTCCGCCTCGGTGCGTGTGCGGGCGGCGAGAATCCGCAGGCTGGGGGCATCGGCGACGAGCGCATCACAGGCGGAAGTGACGACCTCGCTCGCGCGGATTTCCCCCATGCTCCATAGGGCGGCATGGTCCTGTAGAGCGAGTGCTGCTGCTTCGATCAACGTCACTCGCCCATGATTCCCTTCACGGTGTGTCCCGGTCGAGCATGTTCAGGCGCTGCTCGGCGGCCTGTTTCAGCAGGGTCGTGCGGAGTTGCGCGCAGCGCATGGTGTTCTTTCAGACCACCACGGCTGATTCTGCAGCCATCAGTGATGGCACTCGCTTGGGAATATGCACTACGTGACCACTGGCCACGGCGACGGCGATACGTCCGAACAGGCCACGCGTCCGTATGGCGACCAGCCCCCGCTCACCGATCCCCTCGAACGTCACGGCCCGCCCAACGGCCGGGCACTCGTAGCCGATCAACCCACCTGGGTTGCCCTTTCCCCGGCATGGACAGCGATCTGGGTAGGTACCAGGAGTGGCCCTCGGCGTAGATCAAGAGGAACTCGGGCTAACTCTCCCTGACAAAGGCGTTGGACGTGGCGGTGGGTGATCAGGCAGACGGCGAGTCCGAGGAAGGCTTCGTGGATGTCGTCGCGTCGTTCCCAGCGGATGCGCA
>NZ_JBVHPY010000109.1:0-2170 GCF_055567695.1 Streptomyces sp. NPDC026417 | reverse complement strand
AGCGAAGGGCTGAAGCCCATGGTGACGGGTCACCAAACGAGACACGACCCCCACCGCGGCCGCCATTTCAAGCCCCAGCGCCTCCACGCCGACAAGCCTACGACCGACCCGACCTGCGCAGATGGCTTCGCGGCAAGCGCATCGGAGTGCGCATCGCCCGCAAGGGCATCGAGTCCAGCGAACGCTTAGGGCGGCGGAGGTGGGTCATCGAACGCACCATGTCGTGGCTGTCCGGCTATCGCAGACTCAGCCCTCGCTACGAGCGCCATCCCCGCAACTACCTGGCATTTCTCGGACTTGCCGCCGCCCTGTGCTGCTACAAGCGGCTCGTCCGCCTCACCACGTAGGACACGGTCTAAGTATCGATTGCTCATTGTGTTCGCTAGGTGAAGCGCAAGCCTGGAGATTAATAACTCGCGCTCTCCAATTCGCGGCAGCGACAAGAGCGAAATAGGATCTACTAAGCGAGGGAAAAATGGAAACCAGTATCCACCTTCTCGAGCTACTCGACGAAGAAGAGCGTCCTGACGCTCTCTATAGTCCTGCAGCAGCTTGGCCCAGCACTCTCCAGCGAGCTGACGGCAACTTCGACGTCGAACCCAAGTAAAGAATAATCTTCAGGAATTTCTGAAGATTTCATCACTACCTAGTCGGCCGCCTCATTCTCAATTCAATGAGGCGGCCGACGTTAATTTTTCACACTGGTTCGATACGCCGAAAACCTTTTCGGTACTCTCGCCGAAACTTCCACATGGTGCAAACTTAAGAATCTTACCATATGTGGTCGACGCCATCGCTGCATTTTCGAGACTTCGCTGCAATGTCCCTCAATAGCTCCCGACACATCAAGTCGGAGGGTGTCGTCTTTAGTGAATTAATCGAAGATCGTACCCCCATTCGGGTAATAATCTAAACTGCTACGGCGTTGCCGCACATGGCCACCCCTGCATCGATCAGGCTCTTTGTGTGGGCTGATTCACCCCAACCGCACGGGTCTGCAAATTCACCGATACTCTGGATCATCATGAATTATATTCCTGTTGTTAGGTCGGATGGATCGGCCGACTCTCTTGTGCTGTTAGATATAGCTCGTGCAGTACTAGCTCGCGCGGGCGGAGATCACTGGGACGTCCTTCCAGGAGATGTCTGGTGTTACGTGCAGCCTCCCATGGAACTGCTACGGAAGCACGGATGGAAACTGCATGTGTCGGCAACTCCACTGTCTGCACCTTTGGTACTCGCCCGGGTAACTGAAGTGTTGGTGCAGCACCAGGCGTCATTTAAGTTCGCCATTGACCTGAGCCGTGTAGCGCAGCTCGGGGGAACCTGGTACAACCGGGGTGGTGGCGGAAAGGTGATCACAGTTTATCCTCGGAACGACGAACACTTCCGGGTGCTGGCGCACAAGCTGCATGAGGCCACTGCCGGCCTGCCGGGGCCGAGGGTTTTGTCGGATAGGCAGCTGTGTTCCGGAAGCATAGTCCACTACCGGTACGGCCAGTTCCGCAGTGAGCAAGTACTGACCGATGACGGACTGTTCGAGCCGCGGATGACCGGGCCGGACGGCAGCGTGGTGAAAGACGAGCGTTCGGCGGGCTTCACTCCGCCACGCTGGGCTCCACCTCCGTTTCCAGACCAGCAGTTGCCCGTCACCTCAGCGCCTGAATCAGTGCTACTGGCTGGGCGGTTCAGGGTGCTGCGCGCAATCCGGCACGCCAACAAAGGCGGCGTATACCGAGCGATGGACGAACGAGAAATGCATGAGGTGATCGTTAAACACGCACGGGCACATATTGGGGCACGACTAGACGGCACTGATGTAAGGGACCGTCTGCGCGACGAGGCCCGCCTGCTGGACCGACTTTCCCCGCTATCGATTGCCCCAGCAAAGATCGATCTGTTTGAGCAGCAGGGAGACCTGTTCCTCGCCCAAGAATTGATACCCGGCGAGCCCCTGAACCGTTGGCAGGAAAAGCTAGCTCGCCAGAAGGATGGCCTCGGTGTGGGCGAGGCGGGAGATATTGCACGTCGATTGGTAGCCGTCGTACGGACGGTACATAAGGCGGGTTTCGTCATTCGCGATTTCAAGCCACACAACGTCATGATCACACCGGATAACAAAGTACGGCTAATTGATGTGGAGTTCTTCACTGAATTGGGCAGCGAATGC
>NZ_JBVHPY010000108.1:0-2285 GCF_055567695.1 Streptomyces sp. NPDC026417 | reverse complement strand
TCCCACTCCGCATTCGTCAGGTCTCCGCGTCCCATGGAGCCAGCCTGCCCCCAACACCCCACCCCAAGAGGGAGATCCGAGAAACAGTGCCTAGGGCCTGCGTCAGCCGCTCAGAGCCTGACAGCAGTGACTGCTTGCGGACCTCTGGGGCTGTTGCACGGGTGACGGCGGCGTCCCCCTCATGGTGTGGGGTCCGCGGCGTGAGCCCGAGTCGCGATCTACCACCGGACGTCAAAGGGGAAAACCGTTAGGGCACTGCCTACCTCACGCACGGGCGTAAGTGCCTCACTCCTCCTACACACCACAGAGGCCCCATGCACAGCTTGATCGCCAGTCCTTTCCTGAAACAACCTGGAAGAAGGTGTGGCCCGCGTTGCAGCCGGCGACCGGGGCCCGCCATGCGGTGAATGCCGGTACCCGGAGGCCGAACACGACCTCTCCCGCCTCTGGCCCCGCTCGCGGACCGACGGCACCGGCTGCACCGGCTGCACCTGCTGCACCTGCTGGAACTACACACCCCCGCAGGCGTAACCACCCACCAACCCGTGCGCCTTTCCCCCCCAGGCCAGAACGCCACTGGCCCCGCTGTCTCCCCGCGCCCGCCGCTCCCCTTCGGCGCGCGCGGGAAGACCACGACCGTCCACCCGCTCACCACCGCATCAAGGAGCCGTCATGCCCACCGAACCCCACACCCACAACTCGACGAACGCCTCGTTCACCAGGGGTGCACCTATCTTCGGAGACCAGCTGTTCGCCGTGGCGCAGAAGGCCATCGAGCAGACCGGTGACGAGTGGGCCGCCGGTGCAGGCCCCGGAGGACGTACCGGGCACCTGCGCACCGGTGACGGCACGACGTTCACCATCGGTGTGTGCGAAGCCGCAGACGAGGCGGCCCGGTTGGCAACCCACGCGCATCACCGATCCCGACCGGCGCCACCGCCCGCCGGCCCGTCCGTCCGTCCGCCGGGTGACGGCCGCACGTCTTCAGCGCCCCGGCGCGCACCCCGTTGGTCGCGCCCGCAGGGCACCCCTTCCACGACAAAGGAAAACGATGAACACCACCATGTCCAAGGCGAGTTCCACCAGCCTGCGCACGGCCGCCGAGGCCGCAAGCGCAACCGCCAAGGCCACCGCCCACACCGCCGCCCTGATTTTGATCGAGGCGGACGGCGGCGGAGGCCGCATCCACCCCGCACGGGAAGGCGAAGGCCCCCGTCAACGCCTGGTGTGTGGTCACCTCCGCGCCCCGCGCGCATCCTGTCCGAGTCGCTCGTGACCACGCCCACGTCACGCTGACCGGACGCAAGGACCGGACAAGTTCATCTCCGGGAAGATGCGCCCGCCGACAGCATCGCGCCACACAGCACCCTCGGCCCAAATCTCCTCGGGGCTCGCATTTACGGAATTGATGCTTTCGTTGACCGTTTGAAGCAAGCGATAATCCTCGCCGTTCAGCGAACTGTCAGCCACTTTGGCACGAACCACGTGCAGCACGTCGTCGAATTGCCCCACCCCTGACGTCCGCAAGTATTGGATTTGCCTTCCAGGCTCCGCGCTGAGCAGGTTCAGCACAGAGGTGGTTCACCGCCGAAAGTCTGCCAGCTTCCGATCGCCGGTCATCGAATGTTTCCTCCCAAATCCCCTTCAGGATCCACGATTCTCTAATAAGCGCCCTCACCATGATGGCCACCTCCAGGATTCCACCTGAGCATCCTGCCGGTCGGATCTCCGCGACCCGTATACTCGCGAACTATCCAACCGCTGCCAGCATTCTTCCCTCTCCCAAGGCCCTCTTCGACCCATCCCTTCCGGCCTGCAAAGAATGGACATCACCTCCAGTCCGTGGGATCCGGCGCATGTGCGGGCGAGACTGGCCTGGAGGATGCAGGAGGTGATCGGCCCGGAGGTGTTGATCGTCGACGACACCGGCTTTTTGAAGCACGGGACGCCTCGGCGTGTGTGGGACGGCAGGCAGTACACCGGGACCGCGGGCAAGGTCACCAACTGCCAGGTCGGCGTCTCTTTGCACCTGGCCACCGATCATGCCTCGACGGCGGTGAACTGGCGGCTTGCCTGCCGGCTTCGTGGGATCCCGCCTCGCCGGAACCGGATGCGGACAAGGCGGCCCGCCGCACCCGCTGCGGCATCCCCGCACAGACAGGCCACGTGGCAACTGGCCCTGGACCGCCGCCGGGCAGGGCGGGTGAGATCCACACGAGGGTGCCGTCCGGAGCGGTCACCGCCTGCAGATTCACCCCGTGCCGACGGTGCTTTCCCGAGTAGTC
>NZ_JBVHPY010000107.1:0-2339 GCF_055567695.1 Streptomyces sp. NPDC026417 | reverse complement strand
AACTGCCGTCCTCACCCTGGAACGTCAACGCTGAAAAGCAAACGGTACCCCTACCCGGCCAGTTGGAGACTGGGACAGCCCTCTACGTCCTCCGTGACGGTGGGGGCTTTCTCGTGCTTGGCGCCCGCTGCCGGGCGCGTGTCCCCCGGTGGCGCTAACTACTGACCTCCGAAAAAAGTTCTGGATCCCGGGCAACCTTCCGGCGACTCGCGCGTGTATTTCTCGGATCGTCTCAGCGATCCTGGCCAGGCTGGCATGGATGCGGAAGGGCCGCACGAAAACTGATCACTGGGATCGGGTTGTGTGCCCGGCTCATTTCCACGAACGAGGTCTTTCCGTGTCGTCACGCTCCCGTGGCCTTCTCGCCGCTGTCTTGATCACTGGCGCCCTGGCCACTCTCCCCGCTTGCGGTGGCAAGAACGCTAACGCGTCCGCATCTGCACCGGACGCCCCTACCATCGCGGCGGCTTCCCGCACCGAAGTGCCCCCGGCGTCTCCGCCCGGGGATGTTCCCTTGACCGCCGCTGCTACCACCACGGCCACTGCGCCCCCTGCCGTTTCTGCCCAGGTGAATCACCTGCCCGCCCCTGGCAACAACCTGACCCTGGCAGCAGTCGGTAAGGACGCCGGCGGTCTCTCCACGGTCTTCTACGGGGTAAACAACACCGACAACAAGACAGCGGTGAAAGCCTATCTCCAAGGACTGAAGCGAGCCGGGTACACGGTGACCTCCCAGCGCCAGGACGACGAGATCATCACTTATAAGGCCCAAAAGGGGAGCCTGACCCTCACTGTGGCTTCAACTGCTGGTGTCTTCACCTTCGGCAGCGGCAACATGCTCATCGTCCGCGTCGACCATCACGGAAGTGGTTTCACCCTTCCTCCCTCTCCGTCCTCCGGCGGCCTGGAATCCCGCGTGCCAGCATCCGCGGGGAACATTCAGTTCGTCGCCGCCGGCCGCAACGGTCTGCCAGTGGCCTTCTACCGCGTCACCGGGTCATTCAACGGCTACCTCGCCGCATTGAAGAAGGCCGGGTACCACGTGACCTCGGCAAAGCAGGACGGCGAAACCATCAAAAACGTCTACACCGCCACCAAGCCGGGCCAGCACCTCACCCTGGAGTCATCCGGAAACTGGATCACCGAAGGCACGCTCGTCGTCACCCCGTAGCAGTCAACCTCGGATGGTCTTGAAGAAGTGGCCAAGGCCGCCCGAGGCCTCAATCCGTATAACGGCAAGGCATAGACCCAGGCAGGCAGGCACTGTCGGACCAGTGTCAATGTCGGCGCTGACCAGACCTTGACGGTACCGCTGCCCGAGCGGGGCGGCGCCTTTCATGCGACAACCTTCCGTCACACCGCCGCCGTCACAGCCCAGCCCTGGACCGTGCCGGTCTGAGCATGCCTCATTCTCCGAAAGAATCTCGTAACCCTGTGAACCCCGTGAAGAACCTTGTCCTGCCGGTCCTGTCTGCTGTGGTGCTGGCCGGATGCTCTGCATCCGCCCATACCGCAGGCACAAACCCGCCGCACACCCGCGCGTCCGCAGCTGACCCTGCTGCGGCACCCCGGATCACCGTCTCGGTGCCGGACGGTGCCACCCAGCAGGCCCCGAACACGACGCTGCGGGTCAGTGCCACGGACGGCACTCTGGCCTCCGTACACGTGGCCCCCGCTGACCGCGGTGACGACATGGCCCACGTCACGATCCCGGGAAAGCTGAACGCAGCACACTACACCTGGACTGCCAGCCGCACTCTCAGTCCGGCGACCACCTATGCCGTTCGCGTCACGGCCACCGGTCCCAACGGGCAGCACACCACCACCCGCACCCGCTTCACCACTCTCACCCCGCAGCACACCAACCGGGCGCTGCTCGGGCCCCAGGACCATCAGACAGTCGGTATAGGGATGCCTGTCACCCTGCGCTTTGAGCACCCCGTCACAAACAAGGCCGCCGTGGAAAAGAGCCTGAGTGTCACCACCACACCAAAAGTAAAGGGTTCCTGGGGATGGGTGCGCGATCCGCTCACCGGCCAGGAACGCGTGGACTGGCGCCCGGCTACCTACTGGCGCCCGGGCACCAAAGTCACCGTCACCGCCGCGCTCAGCGGTATCGGCACCGGCAGTCGCCGCTACCTACGGCGAGACATCTCCGCCACCTTCCGCATCGGCGCCTCCCGGATCACGCACGTCGACCTTGCCGCACACCGCCTGACCATGAGTAAGAACGATCGCCCCATCCGAACTATGCCGATATCGGGCGGCGGCCCGGCCACCCCCACCTACAACGGCACCATGGTCGTCCTGGACAAGACCCCGGACATCCGCATGAACTC
>NZ_JBVHPY010000106.1:0-2384 GCF_055567695.1 Streptomyces sp. NPDC026417 | reverse complement strand
GCGGATCCTCCGCAAAGCCCGCTGCAAACCGAGCCGGATGACGTCAATCGCCAAAGCCATCCTCACCCTCGAGACTCACCGCTGAACAAGCTCAGTGCCTCGCTCCCGTGCTCGCCCGTCCCCGGCCTCACCTGCGGCATCAGCGTGCCGGCATCCACGTTACGAAGAGACTGCCCCCGAGGGCACTCGTGCCTCTAATCAGCCGTCTGCCAATGCCTCCGACACCGACGACACCACCTTTTCGATCATCTCGACTGGGGGCTCAAGTCATACCGGGGCCGAAGGCCGGGAGCCTCATTGCGAGGCCACGAAAACGGTAACGGGGCGGCCCGCCCGGAAGAGCCCGCCGATCACGCGCTGGGACGCTCCCGCGGCGGGCTGAGCACCAAGGTCCACCTGGCCGCAGACGGCCACGCTCGGCCCTTAAGCCTTCACCATCACCGCAGGCCAAGCAGGTGATGCACCCGCCTTCGAAACGGTGATGTCCCGCATCCGCGTGCCCCGCACCGGCCCGGGCCAGCCCAGGACCCGGCCCCTGACGGTGCTGGCCGACCGGGGCTTAAAGCAGTGGCGCGGCCTGGCCACCCGCACCGACAAGCTGGCGATCGCCTACCAGGCCGCACTCCACCTCGCGGGGCTTCCTCATCTGGACCCGGCTCTGACCAAAGAGACAGAACCTAACAGAATGGGCCCTGCGCGCTGATCTACAGAGATCCCGGCTCGCCGTCGGCGACGAACTGCGTCAGGGATTGCTCCAGCAGTTCCAGAAACTGCCGCAGGTCGTCGGCTACCTTGTCGAGTTCCGGTTCGTCCAGTGATGCCGTCCGCGTTCGATGAACAGACCCGTCAGGGCCCGCAACGTAGGACAGGCCGCCGCCGTTCGAGCCGATGGCCACCTTCTGGTCCGCGCCGGCATCGACAGCGCCGTTCTCCTGGAGTCGCAGAAGGACGTCGCTTGCCGGGTCGAGGAAGTAGCCGTTGCCGACGTCCGCCCAGGTGACGTCGCCGATGCTGTCGTAGAAAGTGACCAGGTCAACCGAGATGAGGCCCGCTCGGGCAAGCGCGCGAGCCGCGGTTTGATCGTCGCGGCTGGCAGGCCGGATTTTGTTGGTGCCGGGAGGAAAGCCGTGCCGACGCTCGAACTCGCCTGTCATTGCCGCGAGGACCCCGGAGACTCTGCCTGTCCACGAGGCCAGCCAGGCAGGTGAAAGCGAACGATCACTCATGAGGCCGGATCATGGCATGACCCACGGACACCCATGAGGTGACCAGCGGCTTTGCACCCGACGTCAGCACAATGCTTTGAGTTGTCGGTGGGTGATGAGGCAACAGGCGAGCCTCAGGAACGCTTCGTGAATCTCGGCCCGCCGTTCCCACCGGATCCGCAGCCGTCGAAAGCCGTGCAGCCAGGCAAAACTCCTTTCCACGACCCAGCGGTAGGTGCCCAGCCCGGTGCCGCGGCGGGCGATCGCGGGCACGATGCCACGGGCGCGAACCTGGTCGCGGTGGATGTCGTGGTCGTAGCCGCGGTCGGCGAACAGCGAGTCTGGCTTGCGGCGGGGACGGCCGACCCGGCCGCGGACCTGCGGGATCGCGTCGAGCAGCGGCAGGAGCTGGGTGACGTCGTTGCGGTTGCCGGCGGTCAGCAGGACAGCCAGCAGGGTGCCGTCCCCCGTCAGTGATCAAGTGGTGTTTGGAGCCGGCTCGGCCCCGGTCGACTGCCGAGGGGCCCGTCTGGCTCCCCCTTTAAGGCTTGACGTGGGAGGAGTCGACCACGCAGCGGGACCAGTCCAGCCGCGAGGCCGCGTTCAGTTCGGCCAGCAGGACCTCGTGCAGCCGCTGCCAGACGCCGGCCTGGTTCCAGTCCCGTAAGCGGCGCCAGCACGTCATGCCCGAGCCGAAGCCAAGGTCGTATGGCAGGTATTCCCACTGGATCCCGGTGTGCAGCACGTACAGGATCCCGCACAGCACTTGCCGGTCCGGCAGCGGCTTGCGACCCGGATGCCGAAAGCGTCGCTCACGCTGCGGCAACAGCGGCTCCAAGCGGTCCCATAGCTCATCCGACACGATCCACGGCGACTTCCCCACACCGAACTGAACGCTCAACTACCGCCCTGGAAACGGCCGTCAGGACCGAGCCACCTCATTGTGTTAGCCGCTGTAAACCCTCGTCCGCAAACTGCCTCAAACGCCTTCATTGCAGGCCCCCCACCCTCGACGGCTTCATAGCCCGAGCCGGACTGACCCTCACCGATCCCGCGTCACCTTGACGAGCTGAAGTAAGTAGGGGGTTTTCTTAGGGGGTGTTCCCTGATGTTCGATATGTCGGGAACCCGTAGAACTAGGGGTACGGATCCGGCCAGGAACCGGATCACCCACCGAAA
>NZ_JBVHPY010000105.1:0-2385 GCF_055567695.1 Streptomyces sp. NPDC026417 | reverse complement strand
GCGGTCGGTCGGATTCGGTCCGGTCAACTGCCCCCTTTGAGGGCGCGGACACTGACGAAAGCCAATAGCGAATCATGACTAGTCCATGGCTCCCCGGGGCGGCGAGTTCGTCGAGGATGAAGCAGTGCAGACGGGCCCGGACCCGCTGCTGGCTCTACCGCGCGAAACGGCGGTAGACGGTGGGCCAGGCCAGCCCGAAACACCGGCGGCAACTGCTACCACGAGCATCCCGATGCGGCTACACGATCGCGGTCAGGCATTCGCGGTCTCCGGCCCGCCGACGGCCCCCGCCCTGCGGACGCACCACCACCGTCTCCGACACCGCCCGGCGAAACAACTCGAACAACTCATCCGAAACCAGATGCTCAGCACGACTCGTCATACCAACACAACGACTTCCCTCGTCAATGGAACGTTGTCTTATGGGGCGGGGTAGGTGGAGTTGGATGGTTCCGGATGGGTTGTGGGGTAGCGGAGCTGCTGGTCCCGCCGTTGGGGGGGGAGGAGGCAGGACACGCCTGAGGCGCTGCTCGCCGCGATCGTCTGTGTGATGGCCTAGCGAGGTGTGCCTGGCGGGCGTTGCCGCCGTTCTTGGGGATACGAAGTCGACCGCGTACCGTCGGTTCCTGATCTGGTCGCGGGCGGGTGTGCAGGTCCGGTGGCACGAGGAACCTGCACCAGCTCGACGATGCCGGCCTGCTCGACCTCTCCCGAGCGGTCCTCGACTCCGCGCACGTCCGTCATGGCGGAAAAAGGGGCGAACTCACGGGTGCGCGAGTCCCGTGGACCGGGGCAAGCCGGGTTCCACAATGCACGTCCCGTCCTGTCGGACGCGAACGGACTGCCCCTCCTCGTCGGCATCTCCGTGGCGAACACTCATGACAGCCTCGCCCTGAAGGCCATGATCACCGGTCTCCAAACGAAACACGACCCCCATTGAGGCCGCCATTTTCAGCCCCGACGCCTCCATGCCGACAAGGCGCATATGCATCGCCCGCAAGGAGGTCGAATCGAGCGAACAGTTAGGGCCCGCAGGCGGGTCATCGAACGCACCCCTGTCCTGGCTCACTGGCCCTCGCAGACCCAACCACCGCTACGAATGCCCCCCGCATCTATTTCCCTTTATCAGTCTCGCCGCAGCCCTCTAATGCCACAAGAGACTCGTCCACCTCACCATATACCACACGGTCTAACGAGTTGGTGCGTGATAGCGGGTGGGCATGCTCTGCTCGTGAGGGACATGGTTGACCGTTTCGGTCCTGACACATGCGTTGTTCACGGTCTGCGCACGTGCGTTGTTCACGGTCTGCGCACGTTGGAGGATGCGTTCAGACGTTCAGTTGTTGCTGGATGCCACCGAGGCGCAGGTCGGCCGCATGGCGTTCGTGTCGGGTAAGAAGAAGCAGAACACGATGAGGGCAGTCGCTCGAGAGTCATCTGCGGGCCACACTCCGCGAGGGTTCCGTCCATCAGGACAAAGAGTTTATCTGCCTGCCAACTGAGCCGGGGTAAGACATGGGCCTTTTCGGCCAGGAGAGTGGTGATGGCATGCAGGCGTGGGCGGCACCCACGCTGATTCGCAAGCCCGTAGCGATCTAAAGGGCATGAACAGTGCTTCGGGATGCAATGCATCAACAGGGATGTTTCACTACAACTCACCCAGTTCCCCTCTCGTAGGGAGCATGAGCATGACTGGTGGGCCTGACGGCAGATCGGAGCAGATACGTGCTAAGGCCAAGGAGTTGAAGAACATGGCCGAACGCACCGCTGACCCCGACGAGTGCAAGCGCCTGACCAACAAAGCCCGCCGTCTCCCGGCACAGAGCGAAACAGAACAGGACATGGGCGGCCAGGACAGCCCCAGGTAGCATTCCCGGGACCTCGGCACTACTGGCCGCCTCAGCTGCCTCCCGAATTTGTCTCCGAATGTGACGACCAAAGCATTTTGATTTGGCGGAAGGCGCGGGGACCGTCTCCGCTTTGGATGTCGAGAGTAGGGATAGGAAGGGCGATGTTGACACTCGGTGCGGTACTGATCGCCGGGGTGTGGCTGGCGGCCCTGGCCCTGATTACGATCACCGACCGAGACTTACTGGACCGTACCTGGGCGGTCGCCGCATCGCTTGGCACCGCCGTGCCCGTCGCCGTTGTGACCATCGCTCTCACCGGAAAAATGTGGACATCGCTGCTCAGCGCGTCAACGGCAGGCGCAGCCGTAGCCATCCTGCTCTTGCACGGCGGACCTCGCCCCCACTAACCGTCACCCGGTAAGACTGAGCATTGCAGCCTGCCGCCTAGAGGTTGTCCCGTAACCGGTGGTGCGGCTGGGACGTTGGTTCGGGCATGTGTGGGGTGATCTCTGCAGATGATCCGAAGTGGATCGAG
>NZ_JBVHPY010000104.1:0-2451 GCF_055567695.1 Streptomyces sp. NPDC026417 | reverse complement strand
CGCCAGCCTCGTCTCCGACCGCACAGCCACCATCTGAAAACACACCACGGCCGCCCAGACATGACTCATCCGCTATCACGCACCAACTCGTAAGTCGATGAATAATCAGGTCGAGCCTGTATCCGTGCCTTCGCTGCGACGGATCCAAACTTTCTATCAATTTCACGTGTTGCTGACGCCCACTGCTGCATAGAGTACGCAAGACCAAGTGTTTCAACCACGAAGGGGTCATTGGGGTGTTGCGCGACGCGTTTCCACAAGAGCTCAGGAGAGTCGGTCAAAAAGTTACCCACTGTACCCTCATAGGCGGCCATGCCCCGAACCTCGCCATCTGGTTCAACTTGCATAATTTCAGCGGCCGCCTGGCCGCGGGCTATTAAATCAGGCCGCATTTGCAAGAATCTCGCATCAGTCATTTTCAGGGCCACCGTTTTCGGTGTCAAGCCCCTCAAGCTTTGCCGATATTCAACAGTATTGAACATCTCCACATCAATATCGGTGAGCAGTTCATGTTCTACGAATCCTGGCCGACTCGCTAGCCCCGCTGGTATCGCGACGCCGAGATCGATAAAGTTGATTTTTGGGAACATGGGCGCGATATCTCTACAGAGGGAGGGCAGTTCGCTCAAGTTCGCCTTTATGACTGTGCATGAGATGCCAAAAGTAAATCTCTCTCCATCGCGCGGAGCATTGCTGACGGCCTCATCGAGCAACGCCAGTGCCCGCAAAGCCCTATCGAACGAACCGCGGCGCCCACGGATGCTATCGTGAATTTCGGCACTGGCGCCATCTATGCTGACATGTATTTGAGAGAATCGACCGGTTACATCTAGGATATTTCTTTCACCCAGTAGCCATCCGCTCGTGTAAAGCGAGGTATCAATTCCTGCGCTACGAATATGGTCGATCACCGGAAAGAGTTCCCGGTTCATCAAAGGCTCTCCGCCGCTTATGACGATCCCTGAGGGGTGCAGTGAAATCATCCCATCAGCTATTCGCAACATGTCACCCCTGCTGACTTGCCGTGACGGCCGCCTGCCTGATTCCGAATAGCAATGAGAGCACCGCAGTGGGCACGAATATGTGAGATCCCAGATGATTACATCGGGTCCTGTTGAAGCGTACACGATTCCTACCCGACCGCCCTCTTCGTTCCCGCCTGGACAAAGGGGCTTATGATTGACTAGTAGGCGACATGGCGGTTTCCGAAACGACTCCAGGGTCTCGCCGAGTTAACGATTTCGACCGTTATGGCCTTGCGACGGCAAGAAAAACATCATATTGCTGACATGTGTAAATGGATAGTAGCGATGACGTTGCTAATCCAGATGTAAATATGATGACGGTTATGGGTGTGCCAGTGCGACTGCCGTTATCATCATTCTGCACCCCAATAGATCAGGCTAGTTCGCAGACTCCATTAGAATAGCGAACAAGTCCACTATCGATCGAAAGTGAATATTCTTCTTGAGTAGTCGGTACTTAGACCGTGTCCTATGTGGGGCTGGGTCGTTGGACTTGGTTATGGGGCGGGGTACGTGGAGTTGGATTGTTCCGGACGGGCTGTGGGAGATCGCGGGGCCGCTGATCCCACCGTCGAAGGTGCGGCCGCAGGGTGGCGGAACACGGGACACACCTGATGAGACGCTGTTCGCCGCCATCATCTATGTGCTGGTCAGCGGGTGTGCCTGGCGGGCTTTGCCGCCGTGCTTCGGGATATCGAAGTCGACCGCGCATCGCCGGTTCCTGATCTGGTCCCGGGCGGGAGTGTGGGGTCGGCTGCACGAGGAGATCCTGCACCGCCTGGACGACGCCGGCCTGCTCGATCTCTCCCGAGCGGTCCTCGATTCCGCCCACGTGAGGGCGAAAAAAGGGGCGAACTCACAGGCCCGAGTCCCGTGGACCGGGGCAAGCCGGGTTCCAAGATGCACGTCCTGTCGGACGCGAACGGACTGCCCCTCCTCGTCGGCCTCTCCGCGGCCAACACTCATGACAGCCTCGCCCTGAAACCCATGATCACCGGGCACCAAACGAGACACGATCCCTACAGGGGCCGCTACTTCAAGCCTCAGCGTCTCCACGCCGACAAGGCCTACGACATCCCTCACCTGCGGAAATGGTTACGCGGCAGGCGCATTGGCGTTCGTATCGCCCGCAAGGGCATCGAGTCCGGCGAACGGCTGGGACGCCGAAGGTGGGTCATCGAACGGACCATGTCCTGGCTGACCGGATACCGCCGGCTCAATCACCGCTACGAACGCCACCCCCGCAACTACCTGGCGTTTCTCGGACTCGCCGCCGCCCTCTGCTGCTACAAGAGGCTCCTCCGCCTCACCACATAGGACACCGTTTAGTGCTCCAGCCGCGGTTCGTGTCCTGAGCTGGTGGTTGTCGTTGTCCTGGTATGGAGGGGATGACTGAAGTCAGTTGCTGGACGGGTGAGTTGGAGTC
>NZ_JBVHPY010000103.1:0-2484 GCF_055567695.1 Streptomyces sp. NPDC026417 | reverse complement strand
GGCGGGGTAGTGCTTCATCCCCACAGGGACTCCGTTCTCCTGGACCATCAAGGCCCAAGTCTCTCCGGTGTCCAAAATCCGGGGTCAGGGCCCATCCTCCCAGCTCATCCACTACAGCCTCGCCGAGATCCGACGCCTGATCACCCGTCTCACCAACCGCCGCCCCACCCCGGTCGACCACATCCTGCACTGGTCGACATGGCGCCGCAGACGCCAACACCAGGCCCGCATCAGCCACTACAAACGCCGCGGCCACACACCACCAGGAACTGCCCAACCATCAGGCTAAAGACCGTTGCAGTACTAACGCGGGAAACATCTCAAGAAGCTGAGCCCGCAGACGGTTGATCTGCCGCGTTCGGTCGCAGACGAGATCGGTGCGGCAATCAGTCAGAGTTCGCAAGTCAACAGCTATCTCGTCGCCGGGCCGCAACAAGCCGAGGTCCTTGCGCATGCGCGCCTGGTCGGCAATGACGAAGGCGTCTTTGGCATACGTCTTGCTCTGGCCGCGGTAAGCCGTCGATGCCTGATGAACGGCCAGTCCAGTGAGGTAGACCATCGGTTGATCACGACCAAGCAGCAGCCCGATCAGCAGAGCGGCACCACCGTGGTTGATGTCCACCGCCCACAGCGCGTCGGCGGAGAAAGCAAGGACATCGCCGATCAGTCGTAGAAGCTCTGCCTCATCGTTGAGGACTCGACGCGACAGCAGGCGCTGCCCCTGCGCATCAATCACCACGCAATGGTGATGCTCCTTGCCGATGTCCATCCCCGCCCAGATCTCAGGCACGCTTACCTCCGCCGGCTCGTCACCTCACAGCGATCCCACAGACGACCGCGCCGACGTTGTCCTACACAGCGATCGAGTCGCGTATCCCAATTAGCGGTCGAGTCGTCTTGGGGCTCCGGGCGGCCAAGTCTCTTGAGCCATCAGACGGCGACACGCTCACAGCCATAGCCGAAGCCCCCCGGGGCCTTCACCGATCCTACGAATGACCGATCCAGGGCCCGTACCTGAAAGGTAGGACACGCCCTAGCCAACTCCGCCACCAAAGACGACAGATGAACTGTCGAGACGCCCGTGAACAACGCATGCGTCAGCACCGAACGCTCAATCATGTCCCTCACCAGCAGAACATGCCCACCCGCTATTACCCACCAACTCGTAAGGGCTGTCTCGCGTGGCGAGTTTGCGAGCTTCTTGTAGCAGGTCAGGGCGGCTGCGAGACCGAGGAAGGCCAGGAACACCCTCGCCTGCAGCCTCACCTGGAGGCACCTCAAGAAGACCCGAACATGATCGTGTTCCGAGCTCTACACATCCTCAGGGCCACCCCCCAATACTAATTCTTCACCCCTCATGTGACCATCGCGGGCAAGGCCCATCCACTCTGGAGGAATGATGAAGAAAGCTCTAGCTAAAACTAAGATCAAACTAGGCGCAGTCTGCGTCGCAGCCAGTGCGATCGCAGCAGGAATCCTGGTCATCGGCGGGGGACCAGGATCCGACACCCTCACTTTGCTTCCAAAAACTAAGTGCACTAAGATTTTTACACCACATACAAACGGCTTTGTCGATGACACCAATCACTGGGTTGCAGCTACCGACAAAGAGTATATTGGGATGCAGCAGCAAAGTTGCATAGAGTTCAAGAATGGAGATGACGGAACTCTCTACGCCCGCCCCCATGTAAAACTCAAAAATGCCAGCCAGGAAAGCGTGAAATTCGCCTCCATTATAACCATGCTGGCCGATACCGATACCGTGACCAATGAGGGAAAAGTAATTTCCCACCGCGAGTACAAACGGCCAGTGGGCGCATCGGGCCCCATTCCATTTGCGTCTGGCGAGAACGTGGAGGTATCTGGGCCCTGGGTTCACTTTTCACACTCAAGTAGCTTGCATTTGATCGATCGATTCGTCGGTGCCGATGGAAATTTGGGCGAAGGGCGAGGGTACTATAAAACAGGAAGCCTGCCTAGCCTTCCTGAACCTTCAATGTCTCTCTAGCATTTTGCACATAAATATTCCCCAGCTGATCCAGTTGGGGAATCTTTATGCCGCCGCACCCCCGTGGCAGGCGAAACTGTGGCAGCAGGAGGGATCGGTGCGGCACTCCTCCTCGGCGAAGGCGGGGCACCAACACTGGCGAACAGGTGCCGCACCCCGCCGTAACGGTTGTAGGTCGCTCGCCGCCGTCGACGCGGTTCGCGATCTGGTGTCAGTCCCAGAATCGGGCCGATGCGGGCGGGGCCGAGTTTTCGGTCCTGGCGCAGGCGGCACACCTGCGCTTCGGTCGTCGCCGTGGGTGCGGCGTGGTGTCGTGCGCGGCCGGCTGGAGCGGTCGTGCAGCCCTTGCTCACCCTCGGCTCGCCAGCGGCGGACCCACTCAGACCGTGTCCTGCATGGTCAGTTTGAGGAGCCGTTTGTAGCAGCAGAGGGCTGCGGCCAGTCCGAGAAAGGCCAGGTAGTTGCCTGGTTTCCGC
>NZ_JBVHPY010000102.1:0-2521 GCF_055567695.1 Streptomyces sp. NPDC026417 | reverse complement strand
GTGGGGGGTGATGTTCCAGTGGGCGAGGAGGCGGGTGAGGGCTGTTTGGATGGCGAAGAGTGCGGGTTGGGCGTAGCGGGTTTCGTGGATGGCTTTGTCGTCGCTGAAGATGAGGTCTTTCAGTGGCCGGTCGAGGTGGGGGTCGAGGGCGGCGCACACCTCGTCGAAGGCGTCTGCGAATTCCTGGTACTGGTCGTAGAGTTCGCGTCCCATGCCGGGGCGCTGGCTGCCCTGCCCCGAGTACACGAACGCCGTACCACCCGTACTGCGTCCGCTGCGCACGGCGGCCGGGTGCTCGCGATCCTCGGCCAGCGCTGCGAGCGCGTCCAGTGCTTCGTCCCGGTCGTCCGCCAGGACGACCGCACGGTGATCCAGCGCCGCCCGCCCGGCCGTCAGAGCCCGGCCGATCGCCTCCGGATCGGCCGTGGGCGTGTCCACGACGTACGCACGCAACCGCTCCGCCTGCGCGCGGAGCGCTTCCGGACTGTGTCCCGAAACCGGCCAGAGGGCGGGGACGGCCGGGGCTGCCTCGGTCGACGGAGCGTCTGCCGAGGCCCCTTCGAGGATGACGTGGGCGTTGGTGCCGCTGATGCCGAAGGAGGAGACGGCGGCCCGGCGCGGCCGGTCCTCATCGGTGACGGGCCAGTCCTGGTCCTCGGTGAGGAGTCGGACGGCGCCGGTGCTCCAGTCGACGTGCGGAGTGGGCTCGTCGACGTGGAGGGTGCGGGGCAGACGGCCGTGCCGCATCGCCATGACCATCTTGATGACGCCGCCGACACCGGCCGCGGCTTGGGCGTGCCCGATGTTGGACTTCAACGAGCCCAGCAACACGGGGCGTTCGGAGGGCCGGTCCTGCCCGTACGTGGCGAGTAGCGCTTCCGCCTCGATGGGGTCGCCGAGCCTGGTGCCGGTCCCATGCGCCTCCATGGCGTCGATGTCGGCGGGGGAGAGGCCGGCCTGGGCGAGGGCCTGGCGGATGACACGCTCCTGTGAGGGGCCGTTGGGGGCGGTCAGTCCGTTGCTTGCGCCGTCCTGGTTGATGGCAGAGCCCCGGACGACGGCCAGGACGCGGTGTCCGTTGCGGCGGGCGTCGGAGAGCCGCTCCACCAGCAGCAGACCCACACCCTCGGCCCACGCGGTACCGTCGGCAGCCGCGGCGAACGGCTTGCAGCGGGCGTCCGCGGACAGGCCCCGCTGCCGGCTGAACTCCAGGAACATCCCCGGCGTCGCCATCACGGTGACGCCTCCCGCCAGGGCCAGGTCGCATTCACCCTGGCGCAGCGCCTGAGCGGCCAGGTGCAGAGCCACCAGCGACGACGAGCACGCCGTGTCCACCGTCACCGCGGGCCCTTCGAGCCCGAACGCGTAGGCGAGACGCCCGGACGCCACACTCGCCGTGCTGCCTGTGAGCAGATACCCGTCGAAGCCCTCCGCCGGCTCATGAAGGCGGGGTCCGTAGTCCTGCGCGGTCGCACCGACGAACACCCCCGACCGGCTCCCGCGCAGCGAGTCCGGCGCGATGCCCGCCCGTTCGAAGGTCTCCCACGCGGCCTCCAGAAGCAGCCGCTGCTGCGGGTCCATGGCCTCCGCCTCCCGCGGACTGATCCCGAACAGCGCCGGATCGAAAGCACCGGCGTCCCGCAGGAACCCGCCCTCGCGGACATACGTCGTCCCGGGCCGGTCCGGATCCGGGTCGAACAGCGCGTCGAGGTCCCACCCCCGGTCGTCCGGGAAGGGACCGATGGCGTCGCCACCGGAGGACACCAGGTCCCACAGGTCCTCGGGCGAGCCGACCGCGCCGGGGAAGCGGCAGGCCATGCCGACGATGACGACCGGGTCGTCGGTGGTCGCCGGCACGGCGGATCCCGCGCCGGCCGCCGGGCCGCTGTCCTGACGCCCCCCGCCCCCGGCGAGTCGCTCGTGCAGCAGCCGTACGACGGCATCCAGGGTGGGGTGGTTGTAGACCAGCGCGGACGGCAGCTTCAGCCCCGTGGCTTCCTGGAGCCGGTCACGCAGCTCCACCGACGCCAGCGAGTCGAACCCGAGGTCCTTGAAGGAGCGCTCCGCGTCCACCGCGTCGCCGGTCACATGCCCGAGGACGATCGCGGCCTGCGTCCTGACCAGGTCGAGCAGGCCGACGGGATCCGGAGCGGACCGGGCACCCACCCGGGCCTCCTCGACGGGCGGCGGGACCGCCGCCGGTACCGCAGTCGATCCCGACCCCGACCCCGACTCCAAGCCCGGTGCCGTGTCGAGCCAGTACCGCTGCCGCTGGAACGCGTACGTGGGAAGACCGACGGGCCGGCCGCCCCGGCCACCCAGGTCGTGGGCCCAGTCGACGTCGACGCCTCGTACGTGGGCGGCGGCCAGGGCACGCAGGACGGAATCGGCCTCGGGACGACCTCGTCGGAGTAGGGGGATGGCTTCGGGTGTGTGGGGGGTGAGGGTGGCGTCGGGTCCGATTTCGAGGAGGGTGGTGGTGTGGTGGGTGGTGGTGAGGGTGGTGATGTTGTCGTGGTAG
>NZ_JBVHPY010000101.1:0-2577 GCF_055567695.1 Streptomyces sp. NPDC026417 | reverse complement strand
TTGGTCGACCGCGGACCTCCGACACCATCGTGGTCGCGTAGTTGTAGTCGTCGTTTTGGCGGGCCCGCATGAAGCTGGCCTTGTCCCACTCGATCTGGGATGGGTTGGTGGCGCGGGTCCGTCGGGTGTTCGTGGAGGACCCGGACTCGCCGGTGGTGTCGAGGCGGATGTGGGCTCTGGGGCTGTACAAGTCCGTCGCGCTGGTGGTGTTCCTGCTGCGGCGGAACCCGGTCCATGAGGCGGCCGCAGAGTTGTTCGGGATCTGCCCAGGCCGCGGTTTCCCGGCAGTGGGCGGCCCTGCTGCCGGCGGTCGGGGAAGGTCTTGGCCTGCCGCGTTCCCGATCCGGCGGAAACCTCGGTCGGGCGGATTGGGCTGGTCGACGGCACCCTGGTCACCACGTGGGACTGGGCCAGCGAGGGCACTGCCCTGTTCTCCAGCAAGTACCGCGACACCGGCTTTTCAACCTGCAGGTCGCCGCCACCCTGGCCGCGGACGTCCTCGCAGTCTCCGCGCCCGTCCCATGCTCCCGCCACGACATGCATGCCTGGCGTCAGTCAACTTCCCCGAGGCCTTCACGGAACGGGAGGGTATGGGCAACTTTGGCTACGTCGGCTCCGGACTGCTCATGCCCAGGCGCAAGCCGCCCGGCTAGGACTGGCAATTTTCGCCGCCCGCTACCGAAGCCCCCTCACCCGCTTCGCCTCGTTGCCAAAACCGTCATCGCCCTCGCCTTCTACAAGAAGAGCTGGCGAAACCCCCGTGAATAGCTCTCCAGGTCGATGCACCGTTCGCGAAACGCCGGCAGCCGAAGGCCTCGTCGATGAGTATGTCCTCGGGGTTGCCGGACAGCGACATCCTGCGTGCGGGCTTTGCTAACCCCTGGCTCTTCGTCCTGGTCGGCGGCGGTGACGGTCGGGCTCATGCGCCGTGGCCTTTCTGGGGCTGGCTGGTGCGGTGGGAAGGGCGCTCTCAGCAGACAGCCGGCCGTGAAGGTGGGGAGCAGGCGAGCTAGTTGTATCGACCCGCAGCTTTGTTTACGTGGGCTGATCGGTGGCTGGCCGCCGAGTGCGGTGTGGCAGCGGTGGTGGTTGTAGGTGTGCAGGAAGTCTGCCGGGGCTGCGATGCGTTCGGTGTTGCTGGTGTAGGGCCGTAGGTAGGCCCATTCGTCGAGCAGGGTGCGGTTGCAGCGTTCGACCTCGCCGTTGGTGGCACTTGTAGCAGGATCCGTTGTCGGTCAGGACGCGTTCGACGGTGATGCCGTGAGCCTGAAAGAACGCGTTGGCCCGCTGCCAGAAGCCAGCGGCGGTGTGCTGGCGTTCATCGGACAGGGCCTCGCTGTAGGCCAGGCGGGAGTGGTCATCGACGGTGGCAGCGGCAAACTCTTGGCGCTGCCCGGCCAGCAGCGGCATCAACTACGCTGTCACGAACCGATCGACCGCGTCCGCTAGCTGGGATCAAGGCCTTGACTGACCCTCTTCGAGACACCTGGAGGAAGCCGTGACTGCCGAACTCCCCGACTGGATGATCCCGCCCAGGCCGAGCGGCTGGGAAGCCGACGATCTCGACCACCTTCCCCAAGCGCCGCGGCATACGGAACTCATCGACGGAGCCCTTATCTTCATGGTGTCGCCGCAGCGTTCCTGGCACTCCAGGCTCGTGGAGAACCTGACCTTCGCGTTGCGACGGGCTGCCCCTGATGGGTTCGAGACCGAGCGTGAAATGACCATTCGGCTCGACAAGAAGAGCCGCCCCGAGCCGGACATCCTAGTCACTACCGCGCCGTACGATCCCGATCGAACGTGGTACGCGCCCGCAGACGTGGCGTTGGTCGTCGAGGTCGTCTCGGAGGAGTCCGCGCACCGTGATCGATCCTTGAAGCCTTTCAAGTACGCGCAGGCCAAAATCCCCCACTTCTGGCGCATCGAAGATGAGGCGGGCGTCCCCGCTGTTCACATCTATGAGCTCGACGGGATGACCGGCACATACGTGGCCACCGGCATCCATCGAGGGCGATTGAAAGTCTCCGTTCCCTTCCCTGCCGACATTGGAATCGACAGGCTCGTGCCCTGACGATCTGCCTTCACTGGCAGCCGCGAGGCACACGGCCTACGGGACGGCGACCCCGACGTCTACGCCAGATATGGGGTGCGGCGCACGGTCGTCATCAACGCCCTGCACGGGCTGGACGTCATCGATATCCGCGCCGTCGACGCCGTGCTGGAGATGCTGTTCTGATAACCGCCGCCGGCCCAGACCGTTGGTCACGCTGGGATGTGGCACAGCCAGGTCATCGAGCAGAAGTTTGCCGCAGGTGATGTCGTGCACGTTCGCGGAGGTGACTAGGACGGCGGTCTTGGTGATTGACGTGAGCGGGTTGGGGCTGGCCCGGGCTCTGTAGAAGATCTGCCAGGCCTTGGGTCGGGCGTAGGGCCCGCTGGACGGGGAAGGGGAGCCGTGCGTGTGCTCGGTTGACGCTTGCCTGGGGCTTGACCCCGAATATTGAACACGTCTATGCGGCTTGGGCCAGGGTAGTTGTTGCTGATGGCAAGGCGTTCTCGTAGGCGACCGGAGATCGT
>NZ_JBVHPY010000100.1:0-2630 GCF_055567695.1 Streptomyces sp. NPDC026417 | reverse complement strand
GCCCGCAGCCGAAGGTGAGGGTTGATAAGCCACCCCGAAAGCCTCCCACCCACGCGACCAGCACACCCACCGAACTTACGAAAAGATCAGTAGGGGCATCAGTTGCTTGACCTCGTAGAGGTTTCCGCTGGTCAACGAGACGCGAGGTGCCGTGTGACCGCTTGCCCGGGCGTGGCTGTCGCCCAAGTCCGGGCAAGCGGTCACGGACAAAGCGTGCACGCCGCTCGCCGACCGCGTGCTCTTCGACACGGATCGGGCGGGCAACCTCACGATTCGGCATGCCCGATACGCACAAAGGACGATCCGGCAGCGCAGAGCCAGCGCTTACGGCTTCGATCTCCGGCGCACCAACTCCTTCAACCGGTCCCGCTCTCGAGCAGTCAGAATCAATGCAACCTTTAGCCGCTCCAGCCGAACCATGAATAGACAGTTTTCCGAACTGTCGCGCGCTCAGCCCGGCGAATGGGGCTATCTAGGACAGCTCCGACCCCGTGATCACACCAGCCACGCCAAGATCATCTCATCCGTAACAAGCCGTTACGAGACAATCCTTACGACCTTGTGCATCACAAGGATTTGGGCACGCCAGCGAAGCCGGTTATCAAGAGCCGATCGCGTGACCAGCACGGATGCGCCCATCCAGAAGAGTCAATCCGTTTCGTGCACGAGGTCGTTAGCTAGCCGTGATTAACTTGACATTGAATCTTTCAAGGGCGTAATTGACAGGCAGGTAGTACACATCAGACCCGCAGTGACTTGCTATATCACACTCGACACCCTTGCTGATTGCATGCATCACTCCAACGGCTGCCACGCTGGATTCGGAGATTGGCTGAATCACGGGCCCTCCGCTATCCCCGCCGCCCGCCGCAATGGAAGCGTAGTCAGCTAGTACGATGTCGGGATTGCCGGGAAATCCCAGATTAACCACCTTCATCTTCTGTCCATGTGCCATATGGTCGGCGAATGGTGTTTTTGTCTCGACCTGGTTAATCTGGACCATGCAGTGCTCACCTGTGAACGATCCGTCGGTGCACACCCAAGCGCCGACGTACGTGCCAGAAGATTTAGCAATCTTGCTATTACTTGAAGCAGGGGCATCCACTGGACCGCGATAAACTCGAGCCTCGGTCTGATTGAAAGTTCCAATCACTGCGACGTCAAGATCCTTCGCCTCATTAATGAAGCCGCCTGCGTAGAACCCGCGAACGTTTACATCATGTCCGATTTCATAGCTTCCAAGTGCGGCAATGCAGTGTTCCGCAGATAGCATTGCGCCTTTCATCTCTTTCGGATATTCGTAGCCGTTCTCGATCGGGGGTACGGTGACGGGGAAAGCCCATGTGCACGGGCCTTGATATCTAGCCCCTCCCCACCATGGCGGAGTATCGTGGGTTCGATCCGCGATTCGCCTCACAGGATTTCCTGCAACGAAGCTGATGGGAATTCTTGATTTTGTCGCCGCTGACGCCTTTTTTACGACATCATCACCCCCGGAGATCTTTGCAATAATTCCGCTAGCGTCAGGTCTCGGCCCCACGCTCTCCGGGGTGATTCCGAACTCAGAAAGGGACTTGTAAACCGCATTTACCTCCGCAGATATTTCCGATATCGTGTAATCTGCCGACTTTACGGAAATGTTCGCAGATCGATTTTCTCGTATAATCTCTTGAACTTTTCCAGGAACCGCCCCCTTCCAGTAGACCGTAGCGGAGCGATTTTCCAGGGACACTTCCGCCGACCCGTATCCGGAGCCCTCCCCCATGGAGTTGGATGCGGTCACTATTCGATCAAGGCTAGCGACTATTCTTTCCTGTTCGGTAAAGAGTTCATTCCAGCTAGAGAATCCATATGGGGGGGATCCTGGGACTTTGTATCTAGAATGAGAATCTGACTTGTCATCCCAGTCGGCCGCGAATGCTGGCGAAGCTGCAATGCTTGCGAGCCCCAGAATGACTACCCCGACCGCATTTCGTAATTTGATCATCATCACCGGCTCTCAACGTGATTTCCTACCTGGCTGCACTTTCTTGCCGGACGCTTCCTCGTGGGAGAGTAATAGCTACTCGCTTGTCGCTTTACCTACAGGCTTTTAGGTCACTAACACGTCCGTTTGATCTGGTGTCTGGCTCGCCGGTTTGGGCGAGGATCCGAGCCTGGAAGGCCGCGAGGGCGACGGTGGCCTCGTCTTACGAGTTGGCGCGTGATGGCGGTTTAGTCGTGTCTGCCCGGTCGTGGTCTGCATTCAGACGGTGGCTGTGCGGTCGGAGACGATGCCGGCGATGGCCCGGTAGGTGTCGGGCAGTCGGTCGCGGCGGTACGTCCAGCGCATAAGTTGTTTCCAGCGTTTGTGGTCGGCCAGGGCATGCTCGACAGTGATCCGGTCGGAGGAATACTCGTGCCGGCCGTGCGTTCCCACTGCTCGACTCTGTCGGTCAGCGCTCCGGGCCGGGGCTTCGTGGGCGGGGTGGCGCCCCTGGCAAGGGTAGTCGTGGCTCAGGTGCAGGTAGCCGTCGTCGAGCAGGACTTCGACCATGGGCCCTGACCCCGGATTTTGGACACCGGAGAGACTTGGGCCTTGATGGTCCAGGAGAACGGAGTCCCTGTGGGGATGAAGCACTACCCCGCCG
>NZ_JBVHPY010000099.1:0-2838 GCF_055567695.1 Streptomyces sp. NPDC026417 | reverse complement strand
CGTGCTGGTCAGCGGGTGCGCCTGGCGGGCTTTGCCGCCGTGTTTCGGCATATCGAAGTCGACCACGCATCGCCGGTTCCTGATCTGGTCGCGGGAGGGTGTGTGGGGCCGGTTGCACGAGGAGATCCTGCACCGCTTGGACGACGCTGGCCTGGTCGACCTCTCCCGGCCGTCTTCGGTCGTCGCAGGTGAGGTCGGAAAAGGTGCCTTTACGGATTTCGTCAAGTTGTAGTCGCGGTGGGCGGTTGGTAGAGGGTGCTATCTCGGAGTATGGCGAAGAGGGTGTCGATGGGACGTTGTGCTGGTGTGATGAGGGCTGCGATGTGTTTCCTTTCGTGGCGTTTTCGGTCGTAGTGGGCGCGGGACTGTGGTGGGGCGAGCGCGGCGAGGGAGGAGGCCCGTTTGAGCACTTGTTGCCGCGCCTGGAGGGGTGTTCGCTGCGGAGGAGTCAAAGTTTCTGGTCACGGGTGCCAGGCTGGCGTAGGTGGGGGGGCCGGCGGTGGCGAAGCCGCTGCCGTCTCCGACGCCGTTCGAGGATTGGGGCTGCGGTTCTGATCCTGATGCCGGGCATTGGGGTCAGGACGGGGGAGAGGGTGGGCTTCCAGGAGTTCTTCGATCCGTGCAGCGAGGAGTTTTGTGCTGGTAGTGGACGGACTGAGGGGACTGGCGAGGCTGGGGACGATCAGTGCGGCTGCGTCGCCTTTGTGCTCGTTCACGCCGCAGTTCACGTCTGAGATCGTCGAGCTGTGTCGATGAGGGGATCGCTCGGTCGGTCCGGTCGCTCAAGGCTTCGAGCTGGCCGAGACCGTGGTGAGGGATTGGGTCCGACAAGTTCACATCGGCGCCGGTGCATGCGGCGGCCTGTCCAGGCAATGGACGCGAGGTGCTGGCCGCAAAAGTGAGGCTGGAGAATCGGAGTCCGCTGGAGGACGTCGAAGCCTCAAGCGTGCGAGGGTCTTTTTTCGCGGTGGAGATCTAGTCTTCTGAGTCAGGAATCCGTTTCAGATAGCTGGCGAGGCGTTCAAGGATTTCGTCTGCGGTCTTCGTCCAGACGTATGGCCTGGGATTGGTGTTCCAGTCGGCGATCCAGGTCCGTGGATGTCCTCCTCCAGGGCTTGGACGCTTTTGTGGACGCCTCGGTGTATCCGTTTGTTCGTCAGTTCCGCGAACCAGCGTTTGACCAGGTTGAGCCAGGACGATCCGGTGGGTGTGAAGTGCAGGTGGAAGCGGGGGTGGGCCACCAGCCAGGTCTTGATGGCTGTGTCTTGTGGGTGGCGTAGTTGTCGAGCACCAGATGGACATCAAGAGCGCTGGGATCTCATGCTCGAGCTTGACCAGGAACTTTCTTGAACTCCTCTGTCCGGTGTCGGCGGTGCAGTGAGCTGATCACTGTGTCCGGTGGTGACCTCGAGTGCCGCGAACAGAGTCGTGGTGCCGGCGCGGACATAGTCGTGAGTGGTCCGCTGCGGAATCCCGGGCATCATCGGCAACACCGGCTGCGAACGGTCGAGCGCCTGAGTCTGGGATTTCTCGTCGACGCAGAACAGCAGAGCGTTTCCAGCGTTCTCTTCACCACCGCGGTGACCTGCTCGTCGGACACCGAACGAGGACCGCCCGGGCGCGGCATGTCGCCAAGCCCGGGCAAGCGGTCGCAGACAAAACGTGCACGCCACTTGCCGACCGTGTGCTCCTCGGCACCGCCCTGGCGGGCAACCTCCCGATTGGTGAAACCGGATGCGCACGCAAGGACAATCCGGCAGCGCAAAAACCAGCGCCTGCGGCGTCGACCTCCGACGCACCAACTCCTCTAACCGATCCCGCTCTTGAGCAGTCAAAACCAACGCGGCCTTCGGCCGCCCCATCCGAACCATGAACAGACCCTACTCATGAAACGGATTCCTGACTCAGAAGACTAGCTAACGCAGCATGGGCGGACGGCGTCGTGTTCGCGATCTTGTCTCGCCTGTCCGTTGCACTCGCCTCGGCCGAGGCCAGGTGCCCCGACTTGATGAATAATTCCGCTGTTGCGTGGTTCCTGCAGCGGGCGGAGGATGGCGAGGTTATCGACACTGAGATCGCCGAAGTGATCCTGAATAATCTTGCCGCCCTCGTCAGCAGCGGCCGACGCCAAGGCCAGACGTCTATGGTCGGTCGCATAGGGACTCACGTGCGGAGCCAGATCGTGATGAACGCCGCGATGGTGGTACCGAGGACGACATAGCCCTGCTTGTCATAGTGTGTGAAGACCGTGGGAGACTGTTTCAGGTGGTTGATCGCACGTTCGACGGTGTGTTGCGTCTCTTGTAGCGGTCCTTGTCGAACCCGGGCGGCCATCCGCCGCGTGAGCCCTTTCGTAGGCAGGCGGCCTGGCTATCACCTCATCGTCTCAGGTACTCGCGGACGGGACGATTGCTGTATGCCTTGGCCGGCCGCGAGGCTGTCGAGCTGCACGCGTGGTCTTCCCGGCCCTGCCTCGGGAAGATCTTCTCCAACACGGCGATGAATTGGGTGTATTCCGCCCGCTGGCATGGGGTGGACGAGCAGGGACAGCGAAGCGGCACCGGCCGTCCGTCTCTGGGCTGAGGTGTGTCTGACATCGCCGTTCGCGGTGCGGGATGAGCAGGTCAACGCTCTGACATCCGCCGTCAGCGATGGTTGGGATTTCATTGCAAACCGGTCGACGTCACATTCGATGAGGGCCCAGTAGCCGCTGTGGCTCCCGGGCAGCGGCAGCGACTAGCCACTAATACTCCAGCAGCGGTTCGTGTCCTGAGCTGGTGGTTGTCGTTGTCCTGGTATGGAGGGGATGACTGAGGTCAGTTGCTGGACGGGTGAGTT
>NZ_JBVHPY010000098.1:0-2874 GCF_055567695.1 Streptomyces sp. NPDC026417 | reverse complement strand
CAAGCCCTCACTTCCAGCACCACCTCCACCAGGCGGCCGACGAGGCTCTGCCACGGCGTCTCGTCCTGGCGTTCCACCTCGTCGTCCCCCTTTGATGGCCAGATAGAGCCAGCCCTCCTCCGTGGCGAAAATAGGTGATGTCGCCGCACCAGCGGGCATCCAGGGCGGTGTGGTTCGGGCTGGAAGTCCCGGACCACGAGGGCGGGCCGCAGGGCAGCTCGGTGGATCGGGGATCGTCGTGGCATCGGCTGAGTGACGTCGTGACGATTACCGCTGGTCAATGAGACGGCCAAGGGAGTGCCGTGCCGGTCGACGATCAGATGGTGCTTGCTGGCGGGGCGGGCCCGGTCGACCGGCGAGTTCCGGTGCGATCTCCTCTTTGAGCGCGCGGACGTGTGAGCCGTCGATCGCAGCGTCGCCCATATCCAGCAAGCCCGCGGCCCGTAGTTCGGCCAGCAGCATTTCGTGCAGTTGCGGCCAGACGCCCGCTTCGGTCCAGTCCCGCAAGCGCCGCCAGGCCGTCACGCCGCTGCAGTCAACCTATTCCGCGGGAACATCCCGCCAGCTCACGTTCTTGCAGAGCACGATGCCCCGCAGCGCAGCCCGGTCATCCGCAGGAAACCGCCCGGGATACCGATCCGTCTTGGCGGGCGAGCCGGCAACAGCGGGGCCACACGTTCCCACAGGTCATCAGGCACAAGATCAGCAGGCACCCAACAGATCCTGCCGAAAGAGAACCCGACTGCCAAGTTCCCTATGGTGGAGATCCCATTTTGCTGCTTTACCACCAGCCAGGACCTGGCCACCTTGCATGCCCGAGTGAGCCGTTCTGGATGCCCGCGGGGACTTTGTCGAGCTGGTCCTCTCCGCCCGCTCCGAAGCGATGACCTATCTCGTCGTTTCAATACGGGGCTTGGCAGTTGACTGCTGTATCGACAAGATCTCTTGGGTGCCCGCTGATCCTGTGGCCTGATGACCTTTTAGAAATGTGTGGCCCCGCTGTTGCCGGCTCCTCACACCGAGCCGCATCGGTATCCTCGGGGCGGTTGCCCGCGGCGGAGCGGGCCGCGCTGCTAGACGATGTCACTGCTCCGCAATGGGAAGTGAGCTGGCGCCCCCTACAACAGTCGGCTGCAGCAGCGTGACGACCTGGCGGCGCCCACGAAACTTGGATCGAAGCGGACGTCTGAGCGCAGCTACACGAACTGCTGCTGGTCCGATCCGCGGGCCGCGAGCTTGCTGGACATGGGCGACTGCGATCGACGGCCCCCAACGGCCGCACGCAAAGAGGGATCACACCAGACCTTCGCCGGTCAACTGAAGCCCGCCCGGCAGCAAGCACCATCTGACCATCGGCCGACATGGCAGTTTCTTAGCCGTCTCGTTGACCAGCGGAAATCGTCACGACGTTACTCAGCTGACGCCCTCCTGGAAGCGGCACCACGCTCCGCGGGGTTCGCGGGCGGTCACGTCACCGCCTGGGCCGACTATTCGCCGACCACGGTTACGACTACGACAAGTACCGGGGTCGTCAAGCGCTCCATACCAGTTCAAACGACTCCAAATCCGCTACGAGATACGCGCCGACGACCCACGTCTCGCGCTGACCCAATTCACCTGCACAGATCGCCAGCCAGAGGCCATTTCTCCTGGTTTTTCATCCCGAAAACGATCGGTAGATGGTGGTGAGCGACCTCATGGGCCGCCGCACCTCGGGCGAAAAGCGCCATCTCGTGGCACGACCCGACAGTCCCCGAAGAGACAGGAGATTCCGTCGAGGACACTCTGGCGCCCACCCGCCGACCGTGGCGTCGTGCGCGCATTTCGTGCCGGAACTATGCGCATTCGCCTGGAAACCCTTCCGGGTCAGACCTCATAAGAGGTGAAGCCCTGAAGGGCAAGCTTAGAGTCGATATGGAGAACAGTTGCTACTGCTTTCGTTTTTTTCTCATTGGCTGCAACGCCGAAGCTCCAATTGGTGCGACATGAGGCCGTCTCCCCAGGCTCCAGAAACTTTGCGACAATGCAATTATTTGACGTTCCGGACAATTTCGGCACCGAAATGTTTATAGTGGAAATCCATACACTGCCTGGGCCGTTATTCGTCAACCTTATAGCGCCACGCCGCTGTGGCACAGGGCTGTCGCCATTGTCGTCAATACAAGTTGTCGCCTCGACGTGCAGCGTGGAAGACGCCAGGGATTGGTTTTTGCACCCCAACCCCACGGTGCTGGCGTGAGCGACTTGTGTGGTCAGCAAGGGTAACGTGATGGCTGTACCGGCGCTCAATAGTCCCATCCTGGTACGTGCTGTGCGAAACATGTATCCCTCTGCTGTATCGGTTGTGGTTGAGTTCAGGCATGTGTCCACAACTTCCACCTTGACGGATGGCGGAGAGTTGGTGCGCGCCCGAGATAGCTAGTGGGGACTGGCGGATCTTTGATAAAGTCCCAATGGTGGCCACGTTAGCCCATGGGTGGGTCAGTTCGATCCGCGATATCACTTCCGCGCCACGGGCTTGCTGAGGCATGCTTACTCAAGCTACGCACTTGGTCGCACGTGTGGCAGAGCATTCTGCTACTCACTTTTGTGGATGGGGGTTTCTGGCTGATCTTCGAACCAGACGGGCTTCGACACGAGAACCGGAGCAAATGGGCGGCCAGGTCCGTAGCTCGATGGACGCAAGGGTGCGCTTATGAGGCAAACATCCCAATCCTGACGGCCAGGAAAGTTACCTCCGGCATAACCCATCTCTAACGAGTTGGTGTGTGATGAGCGCTTGGGCATGCTCTGCTGGTGAGGGGTATGGCTGACCGTTCGGTGTTGACGCATCCGTTGTTCACGGGGATCTCGACAGCTCATCTGTCGTCTTTG
>NZ_JBVHPY010000097.1:0-2954 GCF_055567695.1 Streptomyces sp. NPDC026417 | reverse complement strand
AGAAGCCGTGTTTCCGGCGAATCACTTCGTTGAGTGATCGAGCCGGCTCCTGGATTTCATCAGGAACCACCCAATACCAGAATCAAACGCTCACTTAGAGGTCGTTTTCATCTCTAACGCCCCGCTATCTCCGGGTTCTTGTGGTGCGGAACTGTGGTGTTGGTGCGGCTGCTGATGCGGGCGCGTTTCGATGGTCAGGTGGGGTGAGGGCTGGGATGGAACGCGGCTTGCGCCTGTCTCATTCCAAAACGCCCTGTTCATGCGCCGTGCTTCCATGTCCGGTGACGCGCGCCTGGGCGCACTCGGCTCGGCACGGTACGTCCAGAGCATGAGTGAGCGACGTCCATATCCGAGTGATCTGTCCGATGCTCGATGGGAGTTGATCGAGCCGGTACTGGCGGCCTGGCGCTTCGAGCGTCGCGGCCGGGCCCTGGACTTCGGGCGCCCGCCCGAGCATGACCTGCGCGAGATCATGGACGCGATCTTGTACGTGGATCGAACCGGGGCGCAGTGGCGCTATCTGCCGCACGACTTCCCGCCCTGGGAGACGGTCTACGGCTACTTCGCGAAGTGGGAGAAGGAAGGTGTGTTCGCCCAGCTCAACGGCCTGCTCAGGGAGTTGGTGCGGCGGCAGGAGGGCCGCAATGCGAGCCCGTCGGCCTGCGTGATCGACGCGCAGAGCGTCAAGACCTCCACCAGCGTCCCCGCCGCGAGTCAGGGCACGGACGCAGGCAAGAAGATCGTTGGCAGGAAGCGGAGCATCGTGATCGACACGATCGGCCTCCTGCTCGCCGTGCTGGTCACCGCGGCCAGCGTGCAGGACTCCGTGGCCGGCACCCGGCTGCTCGACCAGGTCGCCACCGACCATCCCGGCATCCGCAAGGTCTGGGTCGACGGCGGCTACCGTCAGCACTTTGTCGAACACGCCGCCACCCCCGGTATTGACATGGAAATCACCCAACGCATTCCCGGGACCAGGGGATTCACCCCAATTCCGAAGCGCTGGGCGGTCGAGCGGACCTATGGCTGGCTCATGCTCCACCGCCGCCTGGCCCGCGACTACGAAGCCCTCCCCGCCCGCTCCGAGGCCATGATCCAGCTCGCCATGACCGACCTCATGACCCGCCGCCTCACCGGCGAGAGCACCGTCTCCTGGCGCGAGCCCGCAAAAACCCACCAAACGTAGATTCCGGGATGAAACAATGGGAGGAAACGACCTCTTAGAGGGCGTTTATGCAGGTCAAGCCCTATATGCGGCTCTCGCTCCTGCCCTGCTTCGAGGGCTTTCATCCCGTAGGCGTCGAATGACTTTCTCCGGTGGAGGCTTGGTCATGCGTCTTGTTAGCTTCTGTACCCGCAAGTCCGTCTGGTTTGAAGATGCCACGGAATCGCCTAGTGAGCAGCGGAACCAGGTCCTCCGTCTCAGTCGTGATCACGCTACGCTGTGAGCGAGCGCAAGCCGTACCCCAGCGACCTGTCTGACGCCCGATGGGGCCTGATCGAGCCGACGTTGACGGCCTGGAGAAAGGCCCGGCTCGACCGCAGGCCGACCGGGCGGCCTGCCAAGGTCGATTTACGCGACGTCTTCCACGCGATCCTCTACGTGAACCGCACCGGAATCCCTGGAAATACCTCCCGCACTACTTCCCGAACCATGGCACCGTCTATGCCTACTACGCCGCGTGGCGGGACGAAGGAATCTTTGCCCAGCTCAATTACGACCTGGCGGGACGGGCCCGGGTGAAGGAGGGGCGCAAGCCCGAGCCGACCGCCTCCGTGATCGATACCCAGAGCGTGAAGACCTCCATTAACGTACCCCTGACCGGCCAGGGAACGGATGCGGCCAAGAAGATCGTCGGGAGGAAGCGCGGCATTCTCACCGACACGATCGGCCTCATCCTTGCCGTAACCGTCACTGCGGCCGGCCTCTCGGAGAACGTCCTGGGAATGCGCCTCCTCGACCAGGCGAAGGAGAAGTACCCGACCATTTCCAAGAGTTGGGTTGACACCGGCTTCAAGAACGCCGTCGTCGAGCACGGCGCCCGCCTCGGAATCGATGTCGAAGTCGTCAACAGAAACCCGGGCACCCGCGGATTCCACGTCGTGAAAAGACGCTGGGTGGTCGAGCGAAGCATCAGTTGGATCATGATGCACCGCTGCCTGGCCCGCGACTACGAGACCCTCACCGCCAGCTCCGAAGCCATGATCCACATCGCTTCCGTCGACAACCTCACCAGGCGCATAACGGACGAGACCACCCCCACCTGGCGAGGCACTTACTAGGGCATAAAGGGCAATCTGCCCACTTCAAACGCCCTCTCACAGCCCGTTTCCGCGGCCAGGGCGGCGCGAGCTTGGCCTGGTACCGCTCGTGTCACAATGGCCCTACCCCAACAACGAGTTCAGCGATCACGCCAGCCGACAGGCCGGTGCCCTCCGGTCGCCGATGATCGCTGCACGAGACGCGTTCCCACCACACGACCATGATCAACATTTGGGCGGGGCTGATGGCTGGACGACAGGCGTTTCGCGAACGGATCCGGTTGGATGCGGCCGCGGAGCGATTCGCTGCGGGTGCCTCCAACGCCGAGGTCGCCGGGTTCGGAGACGCTCCACGCCCGCAAGAGATGCCCAGCGAGCGCGAAGCCCGCCTCGACGCCTCCCGATGGCTCCACCGATACAACACCCGACGCCGACACTCCTGCCTCGGACACCGCAGCCCCATCGCCTACGAAACTGCAATCGCAACAACATCAACTACGCTGGCCAAAGCCGCATAACCCGTGTCCAGAATTCGGGGTCAAGGCCCGGGATCCGTGGTCCGTGTGCATGATCGCTCCGGCGAGACTCCCGCGGGTTCGCTCGGCTGCTGCCAGGGCGTCGATGACGAGCTCGGTTCGCATGTGATCGGCGATCGCCCATCCGGCCAGCCGGCGCGAGCACAAGTCGATGAC
>NZ_JBVHPY010000096.1:0-2994 GCF_055567695.1 Streptomyces sp. NPDC026417 | reverse complement strand
TCGCCAGCCTCGTCTCCGACCGCACAGCCACCATCTGAAAACACACCACGGCCGCCCAGACATGACTCATCCGCTATCACGCACCAACTCGTTAGTTGACAGTTGTCCTGGGCATGGAGTGTGGAAGATGGGGGTGGATCGTTCTGGATGGACAGTGGGAGATCCGCGCCTACCTGCGACGACGAGGCATTCCGCGCACGATCCCCGAACTAATCGACCAGATCCTGGGCCGACCGAATCGCGGCACACGCGGCGGTCGGCCGCTCGGCTTCGACCGATGCCTCTACCGTCGCCGCAACGTTATCGAACGATGCTTCAACTGTTCCAAGCAGGAGTGTGGCCTGGCAACCCGCTACGACAAGACCCGCAAGTCCTATCGCGCTGCCCTGGCCATCGCCTCAATCCTGCCCTGGATCTGACCTTCTGTAGCACACCCTTTAGCACCGCAACCTCTGGCGCAGCCGTAGTCATCCTGTTCCTGGCAATGGCGGACCTCGCCCCCGACAATGGAGCTGGGACAACGTGCGCAGGCGGCAAGATCCTGTTTCCCTAGTGTGACCTGCTCTTCTGACGTACTTGAGGAGTGATCATGAGTGTTCCGGACGAGGATAGTGTCCGCATCCGGGTCATGCGCCAGATGGCCCATGACCTAGATCAAGCTGCGGAGCGTGCCAATGACCCCGAACAGCGTGCACGGCTAAAGGGGAAGGCGCGTCGACTAAGAGCTCAGAGCCAGCACGAGCGCATCAGAGCCACCAAGGACATCGACCCGGTGGTGTAGCCCTACTGGGCCTCACCCCTCCCGCAAGCGCCTGCTCATACTGCGGACAGCCCAACGCCTTCTGCCCGTCGGCATCGCCCCACAACCGCCCCCCGGCCATGCCTCTCAGGGGAGTGCCGTGTATGCAACCGCCCGGCGGGGGCGGTTGGACCGCCCCGTTTTGTCATTGGGTGGTCGTTCGGCTGAGACGTAAGATGCCGTTTTGTCTTTTGATCTCGTCGTGACACACGTGACAGGTATGTGAGATGCTCTTTGGCCCGCCCGCCCGGCACGTAGGCCGACCGACAGAAGTCGGGGTTCGTGCAGGCCTTCGCGCATAAGATGACGGCCGCAGGTCTTCGGCGAATCTCGGATCATCCCGCGCGGGCAGGTGACCTGTGCGTAGCTGCGTGAACACTCCCATTGTCGAAGGACTGCCTGCTTTGGACCTCCCACCCTCTGAAAGCCCTGCCGCGCGACGTCCGGGTCGGACATGGACCATCCGTGTCTCGGGCCACAGCGACCGCACGGCGTCGGTTTTTTGCTCTTCTCCATGTGTCATGCCGCCACGTTCCCGCGATCTCGCGTCTCTGCGCCGCTTCGCCGAGGCGCACGTCGGGGCGCACGCTCGCGCCGCAGTCGTGCGCCCCGATGCCGCTTGCGCCTGCTGGCGGGTGCGGTGCGCATCCCACGAGGGAATCCGGGTTTACTGTGCGGGCAACATCCTGCTGGTCCTGCGACACGATCCCGCCGTCGCCCAGGTGTGGACCCTGATGGAGGTCTGCGCCGCCTGCGCCCCGGAGATGAGGCACACCCGGGTCCTGGGCCGGGCTCTGCCTCGCACGCGAACCCCCCACGCTCCTGTCCCGGTGGCACCCACCACCAGTGCGCCGACGGCCGTGCCCCCGGTCGCCGGGGGCTTCAGCGCTCCGAGTGGCCCTGGTTTCAACAGTGGCGACGCACCTGTCGCCCCGTCGCGTTCCCGTCCCGGTAGCCGTGGCCGGCAACAGTCCCGGCAGGGCCGCCGAGACCAAGGCCGCTCCCCGCTAGGTTGACGTTGCTTGGCCGATATATCGGAGCACTACTGGACCTGCCTGCTTGCCGAGCACAGCGACACCGAACTGGAGCCGATCCTGGTGGTGCTCGAGACCAGGCGCGGACTGCTGGTCGCCGCTCTGCGCGCCAGCAAGCGGCAGGGCTTCGCAATCCACCCCGATGGCCGCCGCTCACTACCGTGACCGGCGCGGCGTTAGCCGTAAGAAGTCCGATCCCGGTGCTGCCCTCGTGCTCGCCAACGTCCTTCACACGGATAGGGCCATGCACCGGCCCGCTGCCCCAGAATAGTGACCTCTCCCAGGGCGTCGCCGTGCTCGTCTGCCATGTTACCGAAGCCGGTCGGCATCGCCACCACCCCATTGCGTTGTGTGGGGCCGGTACTGCCCTTCGGTGTGCGAGCCTTCGCAGCTGCATAAGCCCAAACCGGGACTCGGTGTCCGGGCGAACAGCTGGCGTTGAGCGCATGCGCTGAGGCGGTATGTGAGCAATGAAGGACCGGGCTGCTTTGCCGTCCGCGTGTTCTATGAATCCGCTGCTCTGACCGGTTGACGCTGCCGAACGAGTTGGCCAGTAGTGCCCCTGCTGATGGCCTCAATAGCAGGACACCGTGGCGCTGGGCTCAGCAACGGGTGGTGTAAGCCGGTTGAGGGGGAATGGTAGGAGTGGAGGGAGTCGAACCCTCACGCCGTGAAGGCACCGGGACTTGAATCCGGCGCGTCTGCCAGTTCCGCCACACTCCCGTATCTGCAGCTGGGCATATGGTACTCCGTCGACACTTGCCGGTCACAAGCCCGGAAGTGCCACAAAGCCAACTGCATCGGGTTCGTCGTAGAACGCACCCGCAAGGTTTCACAGCTCTCCCGATGATCACCAGTGAGGCGCAGTACACCGCAACTGCTGGCTCCGCATGCCCAGCCGCACACCACACCTGGACGGTCTGGGTCAGAATGCCCAGCGTAGACACAAGGACGAGAATGCGTCCTTTGAACTCGCTGGGAACGGCCCTTCGTGGTCAGGTGCACGCCACGTGTGGCACGGGAAGACTCTCAGAGCCGCGGCTTCAGCAAAGCTCCTGGGGTCATGGGGTCTGTCCAGTAAACGGTGTAACTAGCTTGGTTGCTGGGTCAAATGTGGTTGTTGGTGAGGCGGCCGTCGAAGGCGATGTCGAAGGCCTGCAG
>NZ_JBVHPY010000095.1:0-3456 GCF_055567695.1 Streptomyces sp. NPDC026417 | reverse complement strand
GCATTCGCTGCCCAATTCAGTGAAGAACTCCACATCAATTAGCCGTACTTTGTTATCCGGTGTGATCATGACGTTGTGTGGCTTGAAATCGCGAAAGCTCTACGGCCACATCAAGAAGACCAAGAACAGGTCGACGTTCCTGGAATTCTGCCGCTACCTACGATCACTCCACCCAGTCGACGTGCGGATCGCGATCGTCTGCGACAACTACTCGCCGCACCTGACGACGAAACTGTGCCAGCGAGTCGGAACATGGGCGGACGCGAACAACGTCGAGATCGTCTACACCCCGACCAACAGCTCCTGGCTCAACCGCATCGAGGCCCAGTCACCGCCTTGCGCTACTTCGCCCTCGACGGCACCGACCACCCCTCCCACAAGGCCCAGGGCAGCATGATCCGCCGCTACATCCTCTGGCGGAACGAACACGCCACCAACGAACACCTCCGCCAGGTCGTGATGAAGGCAAACGTTGCCTGATGCGGCACTAGCAGCAGACTGCGTCACGAACAGGATGCACACCCCTCCGCCAGTACGAGAGAGGGGTACCTACTCAACTTCTGCCTGCGGGAGCCGAGTTGGGCTAGAGTAGTTGTCGTGAATCACAGCGCAACGACGCTGTGTGCGCGTCGTCGAGAACCAATTGTTGCTTCAGCCACTTCGACCTGGTCGAAATCCTGCTCGACGACGGCTACCTGAGCCGCGACCATCCCGGCCAGGCCCTCACCCCGCCCAGCAAGCCACGGCCCGCAGCGCTGAGCGACAGAGTCGAGCAGTCGGAAAACTAGGGGTTCCGCTGTCAGGGCGGCCCCCGCAGGTGAAGGATGGCTGCCAGGACCTGGTCGGGGGAGGCGAGCCGGGGCGGGCGACCGCGCTTGACGTCGCTGTGGAGGGCCAAAGTGTCGGTGAGATCGCTCAGTTGCTGCCGGGACATGCCGGTCAGGGCGGGGTCAGACAGGAGAGCGTTGTCCCACTCCTGGGCCGGCTTTTGCGGAGCCCGGGGCGCTGGGATGGCTCGGCAGGGCTGGGGGTGCAGGGCATTGTTCCACTCACCGTGGAAGGCGTGTCTGGTCAGTGGCAGGGACGCCATCTCGGCGTCGCCGATCTGGACTCCGGTGGGGTAGGCGTCGGTGTCCAGATCGGCGATGACACGCAGTCCGGTGCGGGTGGTGGTCGCGGCGATGGACTGGACAATGCTTCATGGCTGGTCAGCGGGCGGCCGCACCAATTCATGGTGGTGTGCGAGAAGAGCCGGTGCTCGATCTTGTTCCACTTCGATGTGCCCGGCGGCAGATGATACACGGTGATCGTCAGTCCCGTTTCGGCCGCGAGCCGGGCGAGTTCGAGCTTCCAGGCCCGGGTGCGGTAGCCGTTCGAGCCGCCCGCGTCGGCGATGATGAGCAGTCGCGTCGCCTGCGGGTAGGCGACCCGACCCTGGCCACCACCAGCGGCGGATCGATTCCACCGCGAATGCGGTGGTGTCGTGATCGGTGCCCACGTTGACCCAGCCGGTGTTCGCCGCGAGGTCGTAAATCCCTACGGGACGACCTTGCCCAGCTGGGGGTCGGCGAAGTCATGGACGTTCACCGGCGCCGGATCAGCCGCAGGCCGCCACTGGCGGCCGTTGTTCTTGAACTCGCCGACAAGCTCCTTCTTCTTGGTGTCCACGCTGATCACCGGCTGGCCAGCGTCCCGGTGATCACTGGCCTGCTCGTTGAGATAGCGGAACTGGGCATCTTGGTCGGGATGTTGGCTTCCCTCGATGGTCTTGGCGTTGGCCTGCGGGCTGAAGCCTTCCTCCCGCAGCAGGTCCGCGACGGTGTCCGCACTGACTTTGTGTCCGGTCCAGGCGAGCTCCCGCGCCAGCGTGCGGGTCGACCTCACCGTCCACCGCAGCGGCGACATCGGATCGCCTCGCTCGTCCGCTCAACAAGCGCCAGGAGAGCCGGTCGCAGCCCTGGATCGAGATCTGCGGCCTTCTTGCGGCCTCCGCCCGGCCGCCGCTCCCGCCCCAGAGGCTCCTCGCCGGCCTGCAATCTCGTGCGGGATGCGCATGCCACATCAACGAGCCATGGGACGGGAAGCAACACCTTGATGATCTGCAAGCCCTTAGGTCATCGGAGGTCTCAAGCGCCTTATCGGGGTCGACACCCTCGGTCTGCTCCTGACCGTATGGGGTACCGCGGCGAGCGTCTCTGACACGCCGGCGGCATGCATTTGATGTCTCACTTCGCCGCCCCATCCCCGCGTGACCAAAGCATAGGCCGACATCGGCTACCGCCCAAAGGCCATCAACCATGGCGCACACCTCGGCATCGACGTCGAGTTGTCCAACGCGAGCCAGGCGTCATGGGCTTCAAGGGGATCCCCCGCCGCTGGATCGTCGAGCGGGCCTTCGGCTGGCTCATGCGTCACCACCGGCTCGCCCGCGTCCCCTGCAACTTTGAGGGGCCGTCCCGACGAAAACCGCGAGCACCACCCCAACTACCCCGTAGGGAGATAGCACTTGATCTGGAACCTCCGCGAACTTGCCGCACCGAGGTTGCTACTACCGGACGACCGAGTTGCTCAGCGGCGCAGAGGGAGCGCCTCCCGACCTTGCCCGAAGCAAGTACGGGCATGGTGTGCAATCTTAAGGGTGTCACCCCCATGCGTGCCCACCCATTCCCGGATAGAACTATTAAAGAGGAGATCGGACCAGGGAACCTCTGGCTCCTTCGAAGGCATGACCGGGCAATCAAGCTCATTCATTTCCCTAATTGAAGGGATAAGATCATGAAGCTCACCAGGAGACTTACTGCCGTCGCCATTGCCACAGTAGTGGCGCTTGTCTGCGCTCAGCCGGCTTCTGCACTAAGCCCCGTTCCCCCTCACGGGCCCATCGTGAATGATGTATCGTGCGATAGCTGGCATACTGTGAATTTCAATGATGGGGCAGTTCACCCGACCGTCCTACTCCGCGCCTGCATTGAGACCTTGGGAATCTATGTCCGCGCCAATTTTGAGGTTTGGAACAAGGCCAGCGCCGGACAGCCGCAGCAAAACGAGACGATTGAATACGGTGAAACTCACCTCATGCTCAATGGCGCGCTTATCTGGTCCAATTATCACTGGTTTGTCGCGGAAAGTGAATCTAGGCATATGCATTACGGGGATTGGATCGAGAGAGTCACCAAGCCCGACCAGGTTGGCGTCCCACAGTACGTCAACTATACTACAAATATGTATGTAGATCCGCTTCTTCAATATGACTGGGATGATATTCACTCGACAGCCTATATTGATTATACTGTGTAGGGCTTTCGAGAATAGCAGGAGAACGTCTACCGTTGCGAGCCTCGAGATGATTGTCGCAAAGCCCCAGTGAGCCTCTTTCATCCTGTGCCGGCGGGTGAAACAGGCTGATCAGCGGGTCTGGTGACGAGGCAGGGCCCCTCGTCGTTGGCGTGGTGATTC
>NZ_JBVHPY010000094.1:0-3507 GCF_055567695.1 Streptomyces sp. NPDC026417 | reverse complement strand
CACCCCCGCAACTACCTGGCGTTTCTCGGACTCGCCGCCGCCCTCTGCTGCTACAAGAGGCTCCTCCGCCTCACCACATAGGACACCGTCTAAGAGGCCGTTTTCTCCCGTTGTTTCATCCCGGAAAATCTACTGTTTGGGCTGCGGTGCCGGGTCGCGCCAGGAGATGGTGTTCTCGCTGGTGAGGCGGCGGGTCATGAGGTCTGCCATCGCGACATGGATCATGGCTTCGGAGCGGGTGGGTTTCGTAGTCGCGGGCGAGGCGGCGGTGGAGCATGAGCCAGCCGTAGGTCCGCTCGGCCACCTACCGCTTCGGGATCGGGGCGAACCCCCTCGTCCCGGGCTTGCGTTAAGTGTTTTCCATGTCGATGTCGAGGACAGCGGCGTGCTCGACAAGGTGCTGGCGGTAGCCGCCGTCGGCCCATACCCATACCTTGCGGATGCGGGGATGTTCGGTGCGACCTGGTCCAGGAGCTGGGTGCCGGCGATGGAGTCCTGCACGCTCGCCGCGGTGACCAGCACGGCCGACCAGGCCAACACCGAAAATCGCCCACAGCTCCCAAGGATCCCCGCGCCCCACCCGCGCAAGCATGGCGTCACCGGAACCATCCCGGAGAAGGCCGACCAACAGCGCGGCCCCCGTGGCTGCCGGCCACCGGACATCCGATCGTCAAATCTACCACCGTCGCAACGCAACGTAGTTGAGCGCTGCTTCAACTGCGGCACGGGCTTCCCGATATCTCCACCAGATACGACTGTGAGGATGCTGGGGTGCCGCCTTGGGTAGTGGTCTGGCCCGCGATACGACTGGCCCTGGTGCCTTGCGTTTGATCTGCCGGCTGCTGCCTGAGGCGGTGCGTGCTGTTACCGAAACGGTGGGCGTGTCCCGATAGGGGCCTTCGCGACAGGCATCGTCACAGTCCTGACCGCCACACCGTTCCGGCGTCAACCCCCGGCGTTTCCCGAGGCGATCAGGAGCGAGGCGACCATGCCCAGCATAACTCAACAGAGCCATCCACGTCAGGACACAACTGATCAGCACTAACAGGTCCTGCTCGGAGTCGATACACACAAAGATGTCCACGTGGGTGCGGTCATCACTAGCACCGGTTTTCTGCTGGACACGCAAAGCTTCCCCACGACCCGGGAGGGATATCGCCAACTGCTCTTCTGGGCACGTGTTTTCGGGCGGTTACGGCAGGCCGGGGTGGAGTGCACCGGCTCCTACGGAGCCGCCCTCACTCGCTATCTGCACCAAGAAGGCATCACGGTCAGCGAGGCCAACCAGCCCGACAAGGCCGCCCGACGCCGACACGGCAAGTACGACTCCATCAATGCGGCAGCCGCCGCCCGGGCGATCCTCTCCGGCCGAGCCACAGCCACCGCCAAGACGACCGACGGCCCGGTGGAGACGATCCGGCTGTTCAAGATGGCCAAGACCTCCGCAGTCAAGTCCCGGTCCATGGCCATCAACCAGCTCAAGGCCGTGCTCGTGGCGGCAGAGCCGGCCTTGCGTGAGTCACTGGGCGGGCTGAGCAACCCCAAACTCATCCGCCGGTGTTCGCAGCTGCGGGCCCGCGCCCGGCACGGGCCGCAGGCGGCATCCCGCCCACGCTCCGGCTCCTGGCCAAGCGAATCCTGCATCTCACCGAGGAGATCAACGACCTCACGGCACGGATCAGCACAGCGATCGATGCTTGCTCACCCAAGCCCCTGGAGCTCTACGGTGTCGGTCCGGACACGGCAGCAGCCCTGCTGACCGCGGCCGGCGACGACCCCGACCGCCTGGCGAGCGAAGCCTCAACCTCGGCCTCTGCGGTGCCAGCCCCGTGGAAGCATCGTCTGGAAAGACCCGGCGCCGCCGACCCAACCGCGGCGGCGACCGCCAGGCCAATTCAGCGCTCTACACCATCGTCATCGCCCGTTTGCGATGGGACACCCGCATCCGTTCTTACGTGGAACGACGAGTCAGCGAGGGCAAGACACGACGCGAAGCCATCCGATGCCTCAAACGCTACGTGGCCCGCGAGATCTACTAAGCCCTGCTCACAGCCAGAAAGTAAGCCCCGGCACCATTCCCCGCCGGTTGACATCCATAGGGCCGGTTGGCATCCATAGGGGCATCAAGACTGCCACCCCTTACGAAGCAGCGGTCACTCGCGCATCCTTCCCACTCCGGGCAAGTTCCGTTATCTGCAGACAGACCCTCAAGCGTGTTTTACGTCGACGCTCTCGCTCGGATCCAGACAACTGAACCTGATCGACTGCCTACCTGTGCAGCATTTTGGCCCGAACCTAGCTGACAACTGCAGGCTGCATCTGGAGATCGCTCTGGCCTTCTGCAACGCCCTTTAAGATTGGCGCCATACGCGCTACGCAGACACTTCAGACCGCATTGCTAAGCCGGACCCCGCGTCGGCAGTGGCAAGGTCCACGGAGGCGGAGCGGGGGGACAATGATGTTTGGTCAGTGAGCCTTGCGGTAAGCCTCATGAACAGCGGCTGGTACGCGCCCCCGGTCGTTGACTTGATAGTCGTTCTCTCGTGCCCAAGCTCGAAGTTCCTCGGAACTAGGCCCCTCGGACTGTACTTTACGCGGCCGGCCTGCCTTGCTCGCCCGACCGGTCTTGCGGCCCTTTTCGATGAATGGGGCAAGCGCCTCGAAGAGCTTGTCATAGTTGTCCGAGATCAGGTCAATTTCGTACTTTACCCCATCCAGGGAGAAGGTGTGCGTCCGTACCTCTTCGGATTCCGCACCCGTAAGGTCATCCGTGTAAACGGTAACAATCTTCTGTGCCATACAAGGATGGTACCCAATTTTCGCCAGGTGTCTACCTCGCGCTTCCTGGGCATGCAATCGCCGCACCACGATCACGCAGTTCATTCCATTACGGCCCAGTAGGAGCGAAGGCAGGTTGGGGCCTCACCTTCCGCGGTTGCTGTTCACAAGAGTCGTGCCGAGAAGCCCCTGCTCGGGCCGCTGGGCACGCACTCCGGATCGGCCGAGCAATGCACTCCGCCGGAACTGAATCCGCCAGCGGCGTCTCTTGGCACTGCTCGGCGTAAGCCCCAGTCCGGTCAGTTGTGGACCTCACGCGTCCACCATCCTAACTCCCTTTGATCGGTTTTTTTGACTCTATGATTGCCCGCGTTCGACGAGAGAAGCCGAGAGGTGTGCCGACATGTCACATTAAGACATTGCGTGAGATGTCTACCGAAAACCTGCCAAGCAGGGCGTCATCGAATACCTCACCCCTCGTCGCCGTCTACGTGTGACGTCCTGATCTTTGAGGTTGTCGCTAGAGGTTGTCCCGTGTGGGGTGTGAGTTATCCGGTGAGGGCAGGTTGTGGAGCCGGGCGATGCCGAGCATGGCCGGGTGAACTCCGTCGCCCTTTACTGTCCCTAACAAAGGCGTTGGACGTGGCGGTGGGTGATCAGGCAGACGGCGAGTCCGAGGAAGGCTTCGTGGATGTCGTCGCGTCGTTCCCAGCGGATGCGCAGGCGGCG
>NZ_JBVHPY010000093.1:2458-3858 GCF_055567695.1 Streptomyces sp. NPDC026417 | reverse complement strand
GTCGGTGGGGATCAGCGTGCCGTCAACGATGACATGGTCGCTCTCACCGAGGCCGTGAGGGCTTCATGGGATCCTGGGGCCCAGGACTCCAGCACCTCCAAGGGCTCGTCCAGGCCAGGCGTTGGCCTGCGATATCGCGAACCCGGCGCCGAGCTGGCTGAACGTCTCGTTCTTGCGCAGGTGGACCAGCGTCAGCAGTGCCTGGTCGAAGCAGCCGAGTTTCCGCCAGCGCGTGCGCCGGGCGGTGCTCGTACAGCAGCCAGGCGACATGCTCGACCAGCTCATGCGGGACGTCGAGCGTGGCAGGATACGCAATCAACAGGCCCCTTCGGTCGCCGGTGTGCTGAGTTGGTGTGCTGAGTGAAATCACCACCCCAAGCGACGAGGTGGCCCTGTCTCGTCACCACTCCCACTGACCAGCCCATTTCATCCCCCAGCACAGGATGAAAGAAGCTCACTGAGTAGGCCTTGCTCTCCTGACTGGTATCGCTCGACTCCTAGGTTTGCCGAGATGCACTGGGTGTTGGTGACTGGCTGGATTCAAAGGAGGTGCGGGTTGGCACTGCGGCGATTGTTGGGAGGCTTCCGCGTGCCCTTGGTTCTCTTGTCGCAGGCAGGGGCCGGGGAGGTGGGTCTGGTGACCCTGCGGCCCATGGATTCTGGGGCTGGGGTTTCCGGAGACCTTCTCAGGCACTTGTACAAGACTCATCGGCTGTCTCTGGTGCGGCTCGCGGTTCTGCTGGTGGGGGACCAGGCGACGGCTGAGGATGTGGTTCAGGACGCGTTCGCGGCCGTGTGCCGCAGGTGGCACACGCTGGACGACAGCACCGATGTTCTGCCCTACATTCGGCGGGCAGTGGTCAACCGGGCCCGGTCGGTGTTGCGGCGGCGTCGTGTGGCCGACGCGTTCCGCCCGGAGCGGCAACATCACGCGGATTCCGCGGAGGCGACAGTGTTGCTGGATGCCGAGCACCGCGAGCTGCTGGCTGCGATGCACCGGCTGGGGCCCCGGCAGCGGGAGGTTTTGGTGTTGCGGTACTGGGCGGGTCTGTCGGAGGCGGAGATCGCCGAGGCGATGGGCATCTCCAAAGGCGCAGTGAAATCGATGGCCCACCGTTCTCTGGCCGCGCTGCGCAAGCACCTGAAGAACTGACCGTCTCCTCTTCTGAGGGATCCTCTCGGAGAAATCCGGATTGCGAGGCAACCTTCTGCGGCTTCGCGCGTGTAGGAAGGGAGTGCGGGAACGAAGGGGTACCGATGGAACCGCAGCAGGGCGAGATGGCCGCGCTGGAAGAGCAGCTGCGGGCCGGGGGGGGGGGGGGGGGGGGGGGGGGGGGGGGGGGGGGGGGGGGGGGGGGGGGAGAAAATCAAGAGCGAGGGGGGGGCGGGGTGTGTTGTCG
>NZ_JBVHPY010000093.1:0-2451 GCF_055567695.1 Streptomyces sp. NPDC026417 | reverse complement strand
CGTACCCCACCCCCCCCCCCCCCCCCCCCCACCCTCCCCCCCCCCCCCCCCCCCCCCCCCCCCCTCCCCCCCCCCCCCCCCCCCCCCCCCCCGCGGCTGCAAACGCCCCGGCAGGCGCGTGTGGCGTGGCCGCTGCTGGCCGTGGGGGTGATGGCCACCGCTTTTCTCATCGTCGTCATCTTCCTGCACCGTCCGGCCGAGCGGGGTCTGCCGGCAGCCAACGCTGGCCGGGTCAATCTGCAGGGGCTGAGCTTCCAGGTGCCTCGCGGCTGGACGACCTGGCAGCCCGAGCCGGGCATCCAGGCTTGTGTCCAGCCGCCCGGCATCCCGCACGACATCGACCACTGCTGGGCCACCGGCATTCAGGTTGCCACCCAGACCGGGAATCAAAGCGGCAGCCTGGAGAACAATGACTGGCCCCGCACCTGGTTGAATTGCTGGAATGCGGACGGCGAAGTGAACTACTCGGACGAGATCACCGGCAGCCGCCTGATCACCCGGGCCACCGTGCCGGTCTCCGGCCGCCAGGCCACCTATCGGGCCTGGCAGGTGACCTGTCACAGCGGCCAGAAGTTCACCGCCCGCCTGTGGTGGATCCCCCGCCATCAGCTCAGCATCCGCGCCTTTCACCTCGACACCCGCGAGGCAACCCTGGCCGAGGCGCTCGTATCCACGATCACCTTGCGCTGAGCCGCCCCGCGCAGCACATCGACGAAGAGCCAGAAGACTTTTTTCTCGCCCCAGGCAACCATTGCGCAGCTGGCGCGTGTATCTCTCGGAATCGCCGCAGCGATCCCCAGACCGGCGAACCTGCCGAGCCCGCAATGATGATCACCGGCAGGGAACCTGCGCGTCCCGCCCCCTGCAGCGGCAGCTGCAAATTCCCTTCTGCCGCCCGCCATTTCCCTTTGAGGCCGGATACCCACCCCACGCCACAATGTCAACTAGACGAGAAGACCATGTTCCACCATAAAGACACCGATACAATCCAGCTTTCGCGTGTAGAACCCCCGAGGAAGCCGGGTCTATCCGGCCAGCAGCCGATATCGCCTAGGCCGCCGCTGGACTTGCTAGCCGAGCTGAAACACAGCCCGCCGCCGAAGAGCGGATTGGGGACGGTGGCGTGGCGGATCAAGATCTGGGCTCCGCCGGTCGTGCTGCTACTGATCGTTGCCATAGTCGTGCAGATGATGCGCTCCCTACCCGAACCTTCCCTCATACTGTCGCACGAGTCGCACTACGCCTTCGAGGGCGGCACGCCGCGCCTGCCCTGGCCCAGTGAGGGCCAAGCGGCGGTGGAAGTCGAGGGCGTCGGCGTCATGGGGATGCGAGGCGAGCAAAAGCCGGTGCCCATTGCCAGTGTGGCCAAGACAATGACGGCGTACGTGGTTTTGAAGGGCCACCCCCTCAACAGAAGGAAACAGGGCCCGCTGATCGAGGTGGACCAGCAAGCCGAGGACGAGTCCCACGCCGAGAACGAGTCGACCGCGGCCGTCCGGAAAGGTCAAAGGTTCACTGAGAAACAGATGCTGCAGCTGCTGATGATCCCCTCTGGGAACAACACAGCACGTCTGCTGGCCAGGTGGGACTCCCCTTCCGAGAAAGCGTTCGTGCAGAAGATGAACGACGCGGCCCGGGTGCTAGGCATGAACGACACGACGTATACGGACCCCAGCGGCCTGAAAGCCACAACCAAGTCGACCGCCGCCGACCAACTGAAGCTGGCGAAGGCTGTCCTGCAAAACGAGGTGTTCCGCGAGATCGTCAACACCCCACAAATCAAAATCCCCGGCGTTCCCGGAACGATCTACAATAACAACGGCCGCGCCCTCCTCAAACCGGGCGTGAACGGCGTCAAGACCGGCTCGTCCACGCCAGCCGGCGGCAACCTGCTGTGGTCGGCTGACACTCTCATCGACGGCAAAAAGCGTCGGATCATCGGCGCCGTATTCGGAATACATACGGGCATCACCGTCAACGCCAAGCTTCAGAAGGCGATTGCAGAAAGTATTACACTGATCCATGCTGCGCAAAAGACACTCAACTCGATGACCATCGTCAAGAAGGGCGAGGTCGTAGGCTACGTCGACGATGGCCTCAACAGCCATACCCCGGTGGTCGCAACTAAGGACCTTAAGGCGGTCGGCTGGCCTGGCTTGAAGGTGGATATCCGCATCAAGGGTGACCGTATCCCGCCTTCCGCCCCGGCGGGCACAGTGGTCGGCAAGGTAACAGTCGGCACGGGCACAGGCATGGTGTGCGCCCCGGTAGCGCTCCAGCACCACCTGGGCGAGCCGGATACGCGTGCGAAACTTCTTCGCCTGAACTGAACGGCGCAGGGCTGCTGCATACCGTACTTACGAGTTGGTGCGTGATAGCGGATGAGTCATGTCTGGGCGGCCGTGGTGTGTTTTCAGATGGTGGCTGTGCGGTCGGAGACGAGGCTGGCGA
>NZ_JBVHPY010000092.1:0-4035 GCF_055567695.1 Streptomyces sp. NPDC026417 | reverse complement strand
GCTACGAACGCCACCCCCGCAACTACCTGGCGTTTCTCGGACTCGCCGCCGCCCTCTGCTGCTACAAGAGGCTCCTCCGCCTCACCACATAGGACCGTCTTAGGTAGATACGGCAGGGGCTGTTCACGGGAGGATCTCCCGACGGATCGCCCAGCAACACCCACAGGCCCGCGAGACGGGCCACCCATGCCGGGCGTCCGGAACCGGCATCACGTGTTCAAGTGCAACAGCCGCACCATCGACGGAACACCGCTAGACCTCATGGTATGGGGCTGGTTCCTCGGGTATTGGGCATCCTGCTCGCCGCAGTCGTGATCGCGCCAATCAAGAGGGAGTCGTGCAATGCCCGGCGGGGATCCCGTACGGCGACGGCTCCGCGGTTCCGCTCGCTCTCTGCCGCGGCCCTCGTTTGACACGTTCTTGCGGCGCAGGGCCTGGTCAGCGTCGACACTTCGGGGAATTAGCGAGGGTGTTCCGGAGGGTCCAGGTGAAAGAGGTCACGCCTCTACTCTCGGCGGTCCCGTTATGCTTCTCCAAGCATAACGGGACGACGCAGGCGTCAAAGACCTAGCGAGCGGCGCCAGATGGCGCCAGCGGACGACGCCCAGGGCAGGCATTGAGCTCACCGTGCAGCGGCGTTCGCGTTCCGGGTAGCTCTCGGGGACGGCGCACGTCCGAGGTAAGCGTTATTCGCGTACAGCACAGCACCAGGATACCCCTGATGGATACAGGGTATCATCACCCCCCAAACCCGTACGGCAGAAAGTGAGTAGTTGTGTCGGATCCAAACGGCAACGGCACGCTGCAGTCCCACTACGCAGCTCAGGTAACCTCTGACCTCGATCAAAATCTCAAAGATCAGGAAGACGTAAAAGCTCAGTTGTCCGTCCTGCAATGCAAGCTGGACCGACTGAAGCAAGATCAAGAACTGTTGGTCATCGTACGTAACGCCGTCGCTGGAGCGTCGGACGGTTCAGCAGATACGCCCGGCCACCCTGACGAGCTCGACGTCGCCGCTGACGCGGTGCCAGTTTCGAAAGAAAGTGGAGTTTCTGCGCCGGTCAGATCTTCGCAGACGCTCCCTCAGCTCGTACTGCTCCAGCTCACGCAGCGACACACCGGCCCCGTCTCCGCCGCGGAGGTGGCACAGAAACTTCAGGAGTCAAATCCTCGGCGGTCAACGAACGTTGTGCTGGTTCGCAACGCACTTGAGGCTCTAGTAGCCAGAGGGGCAGTAGCTCGCACGAAGCAGCAGCGCAGCGTCTTTTACAGCCTGCCCGTGTAATTGGCAGGCTAAAAGTCCCACACGCACAGAATCACAATATCCGACGTGCACATCAGGTACTCACTGATGTGGACAGTCGGATAGCGTAGCACCGGACCCGTTGCCGCGCCGTTGGCAGATCGGCGCGGCATCAGGGTCCCATGCGGACCGTGGTAAGTCTGACCGCCAGGGAGGGCGCCTGTCGCGAGTAATCGCTACTCACGCAGCCACTGCACGAGTGACCTTCATGCTGTCGCAGTCAACAACCGGCAGGTTACTGTAGTGCTGGATTCCTCAAAGGAAGAAGTACATATAGCGGCGGCGTAAGTGCCTGGTGGGTGGTGCTGGTCTGCCCCAGATTCAGGGCCGGGCACGGGAGTTGAGCTGGTCGGTGGCGACTTTGGTGGCGTGGGTGATGTGGCTCGGGTCGCCGAAGGAGCGTCTGGCCAGGGCGGTCTTGCGGAAGATGCGCCACCAGCCTTCTTGGAGGTTGAGCCAGCAGGCGCCGAGGGGGATGAAGACGTGCTTGATGCGTGGATGGTCCTCGAGCCAGGAGCGGGTGGACACGCTGTTGTGCGAGGACGGATTGTCGGTGATTACGTAGATGTCCCCGGCGGGGTTGGCGTCCTCGACCACCTGGAGAAACCGCTGGTAGAAGACGCTGTTGCGGGACGTGGCGGTCATCGTGACCGCTTGACCGTCGCGGACGCGTAAGGCGCCGTAGACCCAGGTTTTCTCCGGCCCGCGGGAGTAGTCGATCTCGTTCTTGATGCGGTGCCCGTCCGGCGACCAGCCCGGTGCCGGTGGGAAAGCGCGGGGGATCACCGGGCCGAGTTCGTCGGCGCAGACCACCGTCGCGCCGGCGGGCGGGCTGGTGTAGAGCTCGACGATCCGCGTCCTTTTCCCTCGAAGTCCGCATCTCTTGAGCGCGTCCAGGATCGCGTGCGCCGCCAGCGGACCCCTTCCGCGACCAGAATCCGGCGCACTTGGGAGCGGCTGACCTCGATGCCCAGGTCCCGGGCTGCGGCAGCCAGTGTGTCCAGGGTCCACTCCGAGGGCCCTGACTCGTCCGCGGCCCACATCTCGTTCGACGGCTGCACCTCGAGTCGGCCGGGCGGGGTCTGCTTGACCAAGCCGACGATCCTTGAGCGTTCGGCTTCGGTGATCCTTCGCTTGCGGCCCTGCCCGCCCAGATCCTCCAGGCCCTCCAGCCCCCGGCGGTTGAAGCGGTGCAGCCAGCGACGCACCGTCTTCTGACCGCACCTCAGCTCGTCGGCGATCTGCGGGACCAGCCAGCCGTCCCAGCTCAGCTCCACCATCCGGCACCGCTCCACCACATCCTTCGGCGCCTTTCTGGCCGACGCCAGGCGGTAGACCACCCCTTGCTCGCCCTCATCACGGCCCGGCCGTGCCCTCAGCACCATGACCCAGCACCCGCCCCCGAAAACCGCAATCGCCCCGCTACTAGCAGCTATACCCACCGAAAGAGGAATCCAGCAGTAGTACTGCAACGGTGCTTGTTCTGAACGTGCCGGCCTCCTCCGCCAGCGTCCAGCCGATCTTCCGCTCCAGCGGAGCTACCAGCCCCCGCATGTAAGCCAGCGCCGACTGACGCGGCTCCTCCCAGCTGAACCGGTGCACGAACCGCTCATGCACCGCCTCGAGTTCACCCGCCCACAACCTGACATCAGCAAGGTCCCCACCCATAACCACACCAACGACCAGGTGAGTCATCGAGCGCACCATGTCCTGGCTGACCGGCTACCGCCGTCTCAACTACAGCCACGAGCACCATCCCCGCGACTACCTGGCCTTTCTCGAACTGGCCTCCGCCCTCTGCTACTACAAACGGCTCCTCAAACTGACCAAGTGGGACACCGTCTCTAGGTAGGACTCCGTTAGGTCTGTCTCGATCTTGATGTCGTGTGTGGCCTGCTTGGCAAGGGCTGGTGGCAGGTGGTGCAGATGCCGGTCCAGCACCTCAGGATGCCCTGGAGGGCGTCGAGGGTCTGGTAGAGAGTGAGTCCGGTGTGGGTGCTTTTGGGGCCAGCCGCTGTTCGGTGAGAAATGCGTGGGCGGCGGTCACGAGGGTGGCGTGGTGCCAGCCGGGCCAGGAGCGGCCTTCGAAGTGGTCCAGGCCCAGGCCGTGCTTGAGTTCGCGGTAGTCGTGCTCGATGCGCCAGCGGACTTTGGCCAGGCGGACCAGGTCGGTGAGCGGGGTGTCGACCGGCAGGCTGGACAGCCAGTAGTCGGTGGGCGCGTCGGCGTCCTCGGGCCACTCGATCAGCAGCCAGCAGTCGGGCAGGATGCCGTCCCACCAGCCCTGTTCGGCCGAGGCGGCGGACCGGATCGGACGCTCGACGGCCGGGCGGACACGCACGGCGGCGAAGCGGGACCGTAACTCTCCTCGCCAGCCCTGCCGCCAGGTGAGGGAGGTGAAGGCCTCCCGCCCGAGCCCGGCCGCCAGGGCCGCAACCGAGGGTGCGGGCTGGCGGTAACGGGGCTGGGGCCAGCAGCCGACCGGGCCCTTGCGCTCCGGGACCACCGGCTTTACGTCGAGCGGATGGGCGCTCACGTCCGCGCGGACGGCCAGCACATAGTCGATCCCCCGCTCTGCGAGGCCGGCCCGCAGTGGGCATTGGCGCCATAGGCGGCATCGGCCACCACGACCGGCGGGCTCATGTTCCAGCCGGCCGGGGTGTCGAGCATGTCCAGGGCCAGCCGCCACTTCTCGCGGTGCCCGACCTCGGGCGGGACACGGGTGGCGGTGC
>NZ_JBVHPY010000091.1:0-4044 GCF_055567695.1 Streptomyces sp. NPDC026417 | reverse complement strand
CAACCGTTTGAAGCAGTCCCGAGCTGTCGCTACCCGTTACGACAAGCACGGTTACGTCTACCTTGGCACCGCGACAGCGGCAGCCGTGGCGATCTAACTCCGGACCTGAAGATCCGGGACGCAGCTCAAAGAGCGCCCTCGGCTGGCCTCTGGCGCCCACACGGCACCTGGCCTCCGTTCTTGTCGAAGACCTCGGCATCGTCGCCAGAGTTCACCCAGACCGTGATGCCCTGACCATGCACGACCACATTGAACGGCGACTCCTCCGCCTCCGTCACCACCGTGAACTCCTCGCCCGGACGCATCCAGTGACCGGTTCCCCATACCTCGCCCCACAGGCAGAGCATGCTGCTGGCCTCGTTGCTCACGCTCGTCTTCGACACGCTCGCACCCTAACCAGCAACATGATCGGCCGGACAAGTCCTAGTAGGAGCCTGGCTTGCCGCCGCTCACGGAACTACCAAGCGGTAACGAATCGACCCGGAGATGTGCACTGCCGCACCAACCGGTCACGGCCCTGGAGTCTCATCATCTTTGGAGAGCCTGAGTACAGATTGCTTAGGATCTCAAGCAATCAGCCTGCTAATTTAGTACCCAACCTGCGCATTGCAATTCAATTACACACCTATCCTTGTTCATTGCTATCGGGTCGCACATGGTGCGGTAGTCGACGAGTTCTACTTTGTTTCCCGAAGTGCGAGAATCGCCGTCTTCGGAAATTCATCGGAACGACCATAAGGTGCGGCCTCATTTGACCCTTACCCCCTCAGGCCAGTTGCTGACTGAATACGACTGAACACGTAAGCCGAAAGTACCTAAGTGGCTAACTCTTACAGTATTGGTGAGATTTGGATGGTTTTGGAGATCCGAACCCGCCAGCAACGATTTTTCTGGCTTGATCAGCTCTTTAATCTTTAGGGCTGACGGACGGGAAGATTCAAGATGCCGGAAATAAACAAGAATGGGAGCATTGCGTGAGTAACCTTGGAGCCGCACAGGAGTCAGCCGTCAGCGACTCCATCCTGGCGGGTGCGCGTGACACTGTCATGGAGCGCATGCGTGTGCTAGTCGAGCAGATGCCGGATCCGACGAGGTTGGTGTTGGCGTACCATTTCGGGTGGCGGAACGCCGAGGGCCAGATAATTGAGGTTGAAAATCCCGGTAAATTGCTTCGTGCTCAGCTGGCATTGCTGTCCTGTCGAGCCGTAGGCGGTGATATGAATTCGGCTGTCACCGGTGCTCTCGCGGTCGAAATGATCCACAATTTCTCCCTGTTGCATGACGATATTATGGACGGCGATCTCACACGCCGACACCGGGCCACGGCATGGTCGGTGTTTGGTGTGTCAGCGGCCGTTCTAGCTGGTGATGCTCTACTGGCGCTTGCTATGAAAGTGCTGGCTGAGGTGAATTCGGCCAACGCTGCTTCGACTTCCGTGTGCTTTGCGCGGAGCCTGAACGAGTTGATGGACGGCCAGACCCGCGACATCTCCTTCGAGGTGAAAAGTTGTGTCGGTGTCGATGAATACTTGCGCATGTCTGCTGGAAAGACTGGAAGTCTGCTCAGCTTCGCCTGCGAGGTCGGCGCCCTCCTAGGCGGCGCCGGACCCGCAAGGGCGGAAAGTCTGGGAAATTTCGGACGATACTTGGGTCTGGCCTTTCAATGCGCTGACGATATTCTCGGCATCTGGGGAGATCCCATCTGCACGGGAAAGCCGGTTGGATCCGACCTATCCTCCCGTAAGAAAAGTCTTCCTGTAGTAGCGGCCATGGAGATGGACGACGGAGAGCTGGCTGCTTTCTACGACCGCCCTCAAGGCCCGTCTGCATCCGACATACCAGTTATGGAGTCTTTGGTTACCCAGCTGGGTGGGCGTGGCCGGGCGGAACAAGAGGCGCGTGAGCACCACGATCTAGCCATGACCTATCTGAAGAAGGCGTGTTTGAGCCCGGACATTGAGGAATTCTTCGCTGAACTAGCCGATCGCGCCATACACCGAGACCGATAGTGCATCTATTCCTCTCCAGTTACCATATAATCGAGAGCGGCCGCCAAAATCACAAGGCACCGAAGCATGCTGACTAGGCATGCTGTTGCCTGCCGTCAGTGACGGTCCCTGTAAAGTACAGATCTGACAAGTCGCTACCGCAATGCGGTAGCAATCTGGGGAATGAGTGATGTGATCCAGGCGAGCTTTTCACCGGGAGTAGCGAAAAACCAGCGGATTCGCTCGGTCGGTGTCGGTCGAGCTAATGCAAAGGCGATTCTGTTGGGAGAGCACGCGGTGGTCTATGGGGCGCCGGCCATCGCCGTTCCCATTCCGCAACTGGCGGTCACTGCTAGCGCTGGCTGGTCTTCTCTTACTCCTGATGTCGGCGAGGTTTCCTTTACCCTAGTTGGCGCCACGTCCGGGTCTCTGCGGTTTGACGAATCACAGGGCCTACGCCGATTAGCCACCGACTTCAAGGCAGTCATGGGCGTCACCGACACCCCGCACCTTGAGGTGATCATTGACTCTGCGGTGCCGTCCGGCCGCGGGCTCGGTTCCAGTGCTGGGTGTGCGCGCGCGGTTGCCCTTGCTATCGCCGACTTGTTCGACCTTGATATGGCTGAAGACACGGTCTTCGATCTGGTGCAGGCATCCGAGAACGTGGCACACGGTCGAGCCAGCGGCGTCGACGCCCGAGCCGTCGGCACCGACGGTCCGCTTTTGTTTCAGCGAGGCGATGTGCAGGACCTGGATGTCCGTTGCGAAGCCTTACTGATTGTCGCGGACAGCGGTGAGATGGGCCGGACCAAGGACGCGGTCGGGATGTTGCGCAGAGATTTCGAGCGCCACACCGGGACCTTGGACTTCTTCGTCAGAGAAGCCTCTCAGCTGACCGTCGAAGCCACCCGCGCGCTCGCCGATGGACAACTGGAGGAGTTCGGTACCCGGTTGACGGCTTATCACGAACTGCTGCGCACCTCTCATCTGAGCACAGACCGGGTCGACGCACTTGTACATGCCGCCCTCGCGGCCGGCAGCCTTGGAGCCAAGATCACCGGCGGGGGCCTAGGCGGTTGCATGATCGCGCTGACCCAGCCAGAGCGGGCGAGAGAGGTTGCCGGACAGCTACATCGGGCGGGTGCAGTGAGGACCTGGACCGCTCCTTTGAGGGGGACCGCCAGACGTGGGCTGATCGACGAGAGCGGGCCGTTACGTCGTTGACACTTGCGACACGGCCCCACTGGGCGGGTCTGGCCTCGTCTGCGAGCGACTTCGCGGCGGCCCTAGCTCTCGCGTGGCCATGGCCTCAAGTTCAGTCAGCGCGTACTTATAAAAGGACCCGACGGCAGAGGCGCGGAGAGCCAGTGCGCGGGCGACATCGAGTGGGTTTCGGACTCCGCCGGAGGCAAGTATTGGGAGATACCAGCGTCTTGAATATTACCGCAAGAAAAGGAACGTCGCGCAGAAAATAACGAAAGCATCCACCTAATCCAGGAGTTCATTCCTCCGCAGATCCAACTTGCAGGCTTTAACAATGAACGGAACGGGCGAAGAGCAATGGCAACATGCACGGACAATTCGACCGAACCTTCCGGCGGGCATGTCGAATTTAAATTGACTTCCTGGCTAGTTGAGTTGGAGCGTGTGATCGAGAACGAGTACGTGCAACTGGCCCAATGCTTCCCTGCAAGCGACAAGGGTCTCGAGCAGTTCCGACGACTCTGGTTGGATTCTGTTGCCGAGGAACTCGCACCCGCCTTGACTGATCCCACAGGAAAGACGCGAGTCCCAAGCCCCTACGACCGTCTGATAGAAAAATTCCTCACACGAGAAGTAGATCCCACCTCGGCCCCTGGCTTTAAGGTTGCCGAGAGCCCGAAAATTCACCGCCGCAGCGACATTGAGGAATTCCTGGCACGAGTGCAGAGTCTCCAGTCCAGGCTCGACTGAAAAACTTGTCACTGAGCCTCTTTCATCCTGAATGCATGCAGGTCAGGAGGGTGTGGACGGCCTGGACGATGGTGCCGATGCGGCGGGTGGAGCATCTGGCCCG
>NZ_JBVHPY010000090.1:0-4282 GCF_055567695.1 Streptomyces sp. NPDC026417 | reverse complement strand
GCCACCCCCGCAACTACCTGGCGTTTCTCGGACTCGCCGCCGCCCTCTGCTGCTACAAGAGGCTCCTCCGCCTCACCACATAGGACACCGTCTTATTAAGCCACGGCCACATCGCACAACCCCCTGAAACCTAAAGCCGAGCCATCGACCACTACAACCCGACCTGCGACAAAAGCAGGCTCGGCTGAGAAGCCTGAAACCGGCGAGGAGCCAGGCGAAACACAGACGGAGTCTCCGGTCCCGTAGCAGACAGTAGAAGGTTCTCGATGCTGATCCGGTCACGGCCGCATCGGCCAGGAAGGCTCGCTTCACGCGTGACGTCGCAACGTCTGCCGTCGTTGGACATTGGAGGGCGCGCGTGAAGTGGCGCAGCCCCCGGGTGGGGGTTCCGGACAAACACCCCGGCCGAAACCCCGCCCCACTCTCAGCCACGCCCGGATTTATTCCCATCTCTTGAAGGCCCTGCCCAAGCAGCCGAGACCACCGGCGATCCGACACACTCGTCGTGATTTCCGGACCAGGCTTCGCTATCAGACCGTGGGCGATGGGGGCGCGGGCCGGGTTGCTCTAGGTCCGTACAGGACAGGTAAGGCGGCGGTACGGAGGCCCGGCAGATTAGTACCGACGAACCGTCGCGGCCGACGTCTGGCGCCCGGGCAATCGGTTGGACCGGCGGCTGCGTTCCCGAAGCGCCTGTCCCAGCCACCGCCGAACCTGCGTACCTCAGGACATCAGGCTTCCGTGACTATACGAACCTCAGCACCGCTATCCTGCAGCGTTGTACACGGCCAGGGCACCGTCGCCTCACGAAGCTGGCCGGGTGGAGATGGACGGGCGAACAGACCCACGGCGTGATGCCATGAGGTGCGGTGTATCGCTGAAGCCAGGATTTCGGCCGCTTCCTGCGCCTTGGTGAGGCTGCCATGGGCCTGATGGTATGGCAACAAAACGAGCCAGGCGCTCTCCCCGACCGGGGTGAAGAACGCCAGATGAACGCGCCACCGGGGGCGCGAGCGTACCGAATGAGCGAGGAACAGCATCCCCCGGCCAACAAACACCGTCCGGCTGTAGAACCCAAAGATCACGGCGTGGTCGAAGAACGGGTTGCCAGCCCGCTGGGCTGCCCGCCGGACTTGGGACAGGTCATCCAGTCGGAATTCCTGCTGCACGCGCATGGATCCTCGCATCGGTACCCGACGGCGATGCCGCCTCAATCTTGCATTTCTCAGATCCCACCTCAACGCGTGCGCCCCGGTATCAGACGCCAGCACGGACAGCGGGTCCGGTTTCATGCTGGCGTGTGGAGACGATGGCCAGCACACTGAAAGGCAGTATCACACCCACACAACCTGTATGGAGGTGGTGGCGATGCCAAAACACCAGCGTGTCTATACAACTGACCCCCAACGGCTACACGGCCACCTGCCCCGGCACCCACATCACCGGGACGCAGTCCCACCGAAACCGCCGCGGGGAACGACTTCTCCGTTCCACCCTGTGCGGGCTTTCCTCGGCAAGTATGAGCAGCTCGTGTCCCCGGCGGTGCTGGCAGCCAGTCCGCGTCGATCAGCACCGCGGGCTCGGTCAAGCCAGACCACACCACGTTTATTTTCCCGCCGAGGGAGCTGGATGGAGTTGGGATGTAGTGAATACCTAGTAGCGTGATGAGACTTGCAAAAATGACCATATCCCCGAGCGTGCCAGGCTCAATAAATTCGGCTTGAATTGTGATTGACTCGTGGCGCGGATATGTCAGGCTCACTGCCGCCCTTATCGGTGGCCGAGCCGCTCGCCCCGAAGAGCCGAGCCTTGACCGATCTGTACGACAAGGCGGATCCCTTTCTTACCGGCCTGTACATGGAGGCTTCACGCGATTCCTGGGCTCGGATCCGAGCCCAGGAATCCTGCCCCTCCTGCGCGACCTGACTGGTGTACTCAACGCCCAACTCCCGGCCGCCTCCCGGGCACGCTGCTCCTGCTCGGTGACTGTGGGCTCACGAGGCGCCAGTTTCTCAAGCAGGTAGGTGATGGTGGTTCCTCGTTCCTCGGCCAGAGTTCGCAGCCGGTCAGGAGCATTTCGCTTGTCTACAAGCGAAAATGGCACACCATCAGCCCAGCGGGCCGCAGGTGCCCCACCGTCGCGACAACGGTGCGCTCTGCGGCCGCGCGCGAGGGTACTCAGTCAGAGTTCCCGCGCCATCGCGGGGAAGGCATTATCTCTCCCGATTGTCAGGTCACTCTGAGGCAAATTGCCGGCGTAGCCGGCATACTGCGCGATGCAGAGATTCACCGATCTCGCCAAGTAGGAGTGGAAGGGCGATCCTGCCCCACTAGGGTTGATCGTGCCTCTCGATCCGCGTCCACTGCGCGTCAGTCAACGACACACCCGGACCAACGATCCGATGATCTAAACGAAACGGCCTAGTTCTGCGACGCAGTCGCGGAGGATCCGGCGTCGCTCTGTGTTGAGAGCTACCATTGTTTCTGCCAGGTGGACACGCACCCGGCGATGGTCGCGCCGAGCAGCACGATGTCGATGCCGCCCGGCTCCGTTTCACGCAGTCCAGCAGGTAAGGCCGCGCGCAGGTGTTCCTGCCATAAACACGCGATGGTGGCTCCAGGCTCACTCGTTCTGCTCATACGGCTCATCTTCCTGCAGGAGCCCCGGCCTTGGCGTCGCTTTTCTGCTCAGGCACGGTAGCCCATGAGGGCTGCCGCTAGACCTACGAACTTCGTACTCATCCAGGCCGCATTCGTTCTTCGCGGCCTGGAAACATTCCTCGATCGACCAGCGCATCTCGGCCGCCCTCGCCAGGTCCGCAACTGTGCAGGTCACGGGTGCGTAGGCGAAGTAGTAGGCGATCTCCTGTGTCCGTGTCAGACTGCGGCAGGCCAGCACCCACCGGTGATGGGTGGGCTCGTCGCCGTCGAAGAAGCTGATTCCGGCAGCCTGGCACTGGCCCAGTCATAGACTCGCCGGCCTTTGACGCCCACGCCGCAGGACAGCCGCTGCCAGGCATCACCGGGTGCTTCGCTGATGAGCTGGTTGATCCGCCAGAACCCTGCCAGGCTCTTGACCTGCTGCAACTTGGGAACAGCGACTCCGGGATCCTCGCCGCCCGGAAGCGTTCCCTGTCTGCGGTCCAGGCCTTGGGTAGATACAACTCCCGGTCCGCCAGAGCCCGTCCACGACTGGTGGCATAGGCGGCGAACACTCCGATCTGACAGTTGTCGATCTTCCCCGAGGCGCCGGTGCACTGCCGGCCCACCCCTGCGGACGTGCTGCCCTTCTTGACGAACCCGGTGTTGTCGATGATCAGCACACCACCCGGGCCGAAAGCCGACGCGAAGGACGCCGCAGTCATCACGGACGCCGCCCGCACGATGTCCCACACCCTGAGTTCGCTGGAGCCGACCAACGAGATCACTGCCGAGCTCACGGTACTGACCGGCTTCGACCAGGATCTCGCCACCGAAGCCACCCGCACCAGCAAGGCCGCACGACTGAACGACGAGGACTTCGACGCCCTGGACGAGCAGACCGTCGTGGTGCCCGGAACCGGCACCCTCAACCTCGTGACCCCGTCCCTGGCCGCCTCGCTCACCGCGGTCCACGACCAGCGCCGGGCACTGGAAACCCAGATCAGCAGCCTGCTGGAGGCCCACCCTCTTCACCCGCTCCTGACCTCGATGCCCACAATCGGAGTCAGGACCGCCCCCGTCCTCCTGGTCACCGTCGGCGACGGCGACGGCGACGGCGACGGCACCAGTTTCCCCACCGCTGTCCATCTCGCCTCCTACGCTGGCCCCGCCCCCACCACCAGATCCTCGGGGACCCCAATCCACAGCGAACACGCACACCGCGGCAGAAACCCGCAGCCCAAACACGCGGTGTTCCTCTCCGTCTTTCGCCTGCATGAACGCCGACCCCGCCTCACGTGCCTGCTACAACCGGAAAAAGCACCCAGGAAAACCCACACCTAGGCACTCCTCCGCCTCGCCCGCCAGCGCATCTGCGTCCTATTCGCCATGCTCTGAGACGGCACTTCCACGAGTCCAGAGTCCCCACCATCACCCTCGCCGCATGACCCGGGACTGTAAGAAAAACGGTGTAACTCCGATCATGGAAGAGTTCACCTGTGACCAGCGAGAACATAGCCAAGCCGTCTGCAGAAGGAGCCGCGTCAGCGTCCGTTGATGACCAGTTCCTGAACGAGCTCGTGGCTCGGGCTCAGGCCGATGGCCTGCAGCTGACCGGTGAGGGCGGTCTGCTTCAGCAGCT
>NZ_JBVHPY010000089.1:0-4357 GCF_055567695.1 Streptomyces sp. NPDC026417 | reverse complement strand
ACACCACCTTTTCGATCATCTCGACTGGGGGCTCAAGTCATACCGGGGCCGAAGGCCGGGAGCCTCATTGCGAGGCCACGAAAACGGTAACGGGGATCTGCACGGGCCCCTCGCCGGTCGACCGGGGCCGGGCAGGCTCGAAGCACCACCTGATCACCGACGGACACGGCACCCCGCTCGCGGTTCTGTTGACCGGCGGCGACCGCAACGACGTCACCCAACTGCTGCCCTGCTCGACGCGATCCCCTCCGTCCGTGGCCGTGTCGGACGACCGCGCCGCAGACCCGACTCGCTGTTCGCCGACCGCGGCTACGACCACGACGTCTACCGCGACCAGGTCCGCGACCGCGGCATCGTGGCCATTGCCCACCGCGGAACACGCCACGGCACCGGACTGGGCACGTACCGCTGGTTGATCGAAAGAAGCTTTGCGTGGCTGCACGGCTTCCGGCGCCTGCGGATCCGCCGGGAACGCCGAGCCGACATCCACGAAGCGTCCCTCAAACTCGCCTGCTGTCTGACACGGCAGCTGTAGATAGCCGCTGGCGTGGTTCTGATCATGGTGTGGTGTCGGCGTAGGCGTGCCATCGCCGGTGGCAGAGGCGGGCGTGGTGTTGATGGCGGCGGCGCCAGGTGAACCACCACAGTAGGTGCTCGCGGTCTCGTCGCGGCGGTGGCAGGATCAAGGTTCTGAGTGGGCGGAGCAGTTCGTGGCTGCTGAGGGGGGCGAGGTCGGTCTTGTCGGGGTCGTCCCGGGCGGTTTGGGCTGTGCGTTCGAGAGCTGCTGCGGTGGCCAGGAACGCGTATGCGGCCAGGGTGATCACGCTCCAGCGGTGCCAGGAGTTCCAGTAGGTGACCTGGCCTTTGTCGAGGTGGCAGGTCCCTTTCGCGTTCTGGAAGTCGTCTTCCACCCGCCATCTGCGGCACGCCAGTGACACCAGGCGGGCCAGGGTCACCGGTCCGGGGGCGAAGCAGCGGTAGTAGGACACGGTGCGGGTGTAGCGGTGGCGGCGGACCGGCAGGACGGACGTACCCGCGTCGCGGTCGTGTCCGTCAGGGGTGTCGTAGGCGGTGACCTCGATCATCGCCCAGTCGTAGTCGCGTGCCCCTTCTGGCCCGTGCCGGTCTGCATCCGGTGCCAGGCCCGCTTCGGCAGCCGGGCGGCAGCCCTGGCTGCGTTCAGCTTCCCGGCTGGGTGGTGACCGGGTGGTTCGAGCGCACGGCCACGACGTAGCCCAGGCCCCAGCTCACGGCAGACACCACGTAGTTCCCGTCCTCCATAGACCTCGTCCCCCAGGAAGAACGAGGCGGATATCCCCTGGCTGGCAGCGCGGAGCATGTGTGCCGCGAGCTGCGGCTTGGTCGCGAAGCACAGCCCGTCCGGGACGCCGGTCAGCTCGCGGCGTTCCTCATCTGCGGCCCACTCCTTGGTGAAGTACGGGCGCCGGTCGATCAGGCAGTGCCCGACGGTGGTGGCGAAGGTGAGGTGCACCGCGACCTGGCACAGATCCACACCACTGACCGAGCCCGAGTACTGGCGGGCCGCACCGACCGCGTCGGTGGAAGACTTCGCGTCTCCTGTCTCGTCCGCGATGAGGACCCCGTCGCCGTCATCGAGCAGGTCCACGGCCCAGGCCGCCGCCAGCTCCAGCACCGTTTCCTGGTCCCACACCGCACGGGAGAGCAGATGGTGCAGCCGGTGCGGGCCCCGCTCACCGATCGCTTCGGCCAGGCTCCAGCAGTTCACGTCCTCGAGCTCCATCAGCATGCCCCGCGTCATCCGGGCAAACGTCTCCCGGGTCTCCGAGCGGGCGAAGCAGCCGGCCAACGAGGCCAGCAGGCCCCCGAACGCGGTCTCATGGACTCCGCGGTCTACGGTGGCCGAAGCGGCCGTCTCGTTCTGATGTTGCGTCACACCACGTCATGATCAAGGCGGCCGCCCTCATGCCCGCAGCCACCCCCGTCACACCGCTGAACAGCAGCGATGAGCATCAGCGGGCCTATCTACAGCTGCCGTGTGAACAGGGCAGACATGCCCCACCCGCCATCACGCACCAACTCGTTAGCCGCCGTAAGTAGCTGTCACTCTAGATCCCTGCTGCCTCTGGAGAAACACTCGCAACACTGCCATCTGTAAACGGGTTGGCCACATTCTGAAGTGGTCAAGGCTGAAGTAAGAGGAAAGGCGAAGACCTAAAGAGGGAAGGTGACCCAGGGTCACTTTCTATTTTCTCGCGATTCAAGAGCTTCAATCGAAAGGGCGCGCAAACTAAGGGAAATTTTCCAGATCGCATTCTGAACCGACACGATGAAACTAACGGTGAGAATGGAATGAGAAAGAAATTCATCTCTATGCTGGCTTTGCCCCTGGCTTCTGTTGGTTTTCTCGGCCTTTCGAGTGGAAGCGCACAGGCTCATGATCTTAAATTCTCGGCCTGTTCTGGATGGAAGCCTCTGAATGGTGCAAGTGGAGCCATTGCCCGCGAATGCATTTATGGCATGTACGTGGGTTTCGCCCTCGGTGCGACCGTAAGTCAAGATTACGGTCTGACGTCAAGTATCGAAGTGAAGAATAACGGCGACTGGCCCCTTGTGGTTAGCCGCATCACGACTGGGGTTTCATACAAAATACCACTCAATGGGGGTGAGCCTGAGTGGTCGTCGCCGACACCCGGGGTGGCCACTTTTGATGATGTTTCACCTATAGTGACATGCGCTGAAATGCGAGTGATCCCGCCGAGACCTGTTGTCGCAAGCTACTACCGATGCGAAAGTCATTATACGCGCAGTCTCGAATCTGAAGAGGTAGGTGGTCCTCCAGTGCGGGGGATGGGAGGTGTCACCCTGTGGGACAGGAGCGCTGGAGAGTGGGTGCACACCGCTATTAAGTCTCCGGTTGAAGAGGGTGGATGGGCACCTTGATGCTTGGGGGTGATGGAGGTCACGCTGGTAGCCGCGTAGGGGGCCGGGTTTTGACCTTGCTTCTTGCAGCCTTCGATCCAGATGTCGAATGCATCTGCCAAATGGCAATCACAACTTAGGAATTCAGGGGTCGCTCGATGGTGTACGCTTCACCACGGTTTCGCGTCGTTGCCCTGGGCCCTGACGCCGCAGTCGTTCAGCGGTGACACCGGTGCGGCTGGCTAGCGCGAGGATGGCTAGGCGAGCGGAACGAAGGTTACGTCGCATGCGCCGGACCATACGAGAAGAGCCCCGACCGGGGCTGGGTGTAGCCCATTTCGGCCTGCTGGGTGCGGGTGCACGCGATGAGCGCCTCGTTAGCGACACCGGTCCATTACGCGGCGGGCTGTCTGGCGAGTTCGACGTCCACGTCGAGGATCAACTTCAGCGGAAGCCGAGCATGCCGGGGGAGTTGATGTCGACGGTGATCACGCCGGGCGGGTAGTGGTCTTCGTGCCCGGTGAGCAGGATGGACATGCCGGTGAACTCGGCGCGGGGCAGGGCGCAGTAGAGGGCGTGGCAGGTGTCGGGGCCGCCGTATCCGTCACGGATCATGGTGCCGACGGTGGCGGTTGCCATGGTGTCGAGCGGATCGACGGCTACGGAGGAGAACGCCAGTACGCGGCGGTGGAGATGTTCTTCGCCGGCCTCGGCCTCCATGAGGCACAAAGCGGGAATGCGGAGCTGGTCGGTGGGCGTATGGGCCATATTGCCCGCGAGCAGGTTCAATGCTTTGTGGCCGAGAGCCAGAGCATGTACTGCACTGGTGTCGAGAATGATCACGCGGCACTGCCCCGCGCTGCGCGCGCCCTCTCGGCAGCGATCTTGTAGATGTTGCCGCGGACGTCCGGAGCCTGATCGAACTCCTCATCGCTCAGCTCGATTCCGATGATGCGCCGAACCACTTCGCGGTCCGCCGCCAGGCGCTCGGCGCGCTGCCCCGCCGTAGGCAGCTCAGCCGCCATGGCCTCGACCAGCTGTCCCAGGCTCAAGCCTCGCTCTCGGGCAAGCTCGGCGAGGTGATCACGTACCTGCCGGGACACCTGAATCGTCGTCGCATTCATAGCTGCACTATAGAGCTTCTGTAAAGCTCTATAGTGCAGAGTTACACAGGGTTACTGTCGGAGTCGGGGTCATCCCCGCGGATGCGGGGAGCAGCATCCGCTGGTCGGCCACCGTCTGGCGCTAGGTTCTGTCTCTTTGGTCAGCGCCGGGTCCAGATGAGGATGCCCGCGAGGTGGAGTGCGGCCTGGTAGGCGATCGCCAGCTTGTCGGTGCGGGTGGCCAGGCCGCGCCACTGCTTAAGACGGTGTCCTATGTGGTGAGGCGGAGGAGCCTCTTGTAGCAGCAGAGGGCGGCGGCGAGTCCGAGAAACGCCAGGTAGTTGCGGGGGTGG
>NZ_JBVHPY010000088.1:0-4472 GCF_055567695.1 Streptomyces sp. NPDC026417 | reverse complement strand
CACCACCTTTTCGATCATCTCGACTGGGGGCTCAAGTCATACCGGGGCCGAAGGCCGGGAGCCTCATTGCGAGGCCACGAAAACGGTAACGGGGCCCCGGCCGGCGAACCCGCCGACCACGCCATCGGCCGCTTCCGCGGCGGACTGACCACCAAGATCCGCCTCGCCGCCGATGCCCGCTGCCGGCCCCTCGCGTTCGTCCTCACCGCAGGCCAGGCCGGTGATGCACCTGCCTTCACCGAGGTCATGGCCCGCCTACGCGTTCCCCGTCCGCGAGGCCGACCGTGTACCAGGCCGGACCTGGTCCTGGCCGACAAGGCGTACTCCTCCCGCGCGATCCGCGAGCACCTGCGCAAGCGCGGCATCCGGGCAGTGATCCCCGTCCCCGCTGACCAGCGCGCACACCGGCTGCGTCGGGGCAGCCGCGGTGGCAGGCCACCGGCCTTCGACCGGGAGACCTACAAGCAGCGCAACACCGTCGAGCGGTGCATCAACCGCCTGAAGCAGTGGCGGGGTATCGCCACCCGCTATGAGAAGACCGCTACCGTCTACCTGGCCGGCCTCCACATCGCGGGCATCTTCCTCTGGTCCGCCCGCTGATCCAAACGAAACTGCCTAGTACCTGAGGCGTTGGGGGCTGTCCTTCCAGCGTCCGGACAAGCGGGCTGTGGAAGAGGACCCGCAGGCCGTGTGCCGCTGGCGCGAGGAGACGTGGCCGGCGATCCGTGCGAAGCGGAGAGGGACGGCGGCGAGGTCGTGTTCGCCGACCAGGTCCGCATCTGCTCGGACCAGGTCACCGGCAGCGCCCGGGGCGAGAAGGGGAGGACACCGGTGGTGCGGCGGAGCGGGGACCGGTTCTCGGTGAACGCGAGGTCGGCGATCAGTACCAAGGGCCGGATGCACTTCATGGTCTTCGCCGATAGTTTCACCGCCGAGGTGATGTGCCGCTTCCTGGACCGGCCGGCCCGGCCACGTCGACCACAAGGTCCATCTCGTGGTCGACGGGCACTCCGCGCATCGCTCGGAGAAGGCCCCGGACTGGCTCGCCGCTCACCCCGACGACGTCGAGCTGCACTTCCTGCCACCCGTACTCGCCCGAGCTCAACCCCGGCAGGCTGGTCGACGCCGACATCAAACACAGCCTGTCCAAGCAGTACCGAGACCGGAACCCGCCCGAACTCGCAGCCGAGACCCGCCGCTTCTTCCGCAGACGCCAGCGTCAGCCACACATCGTCCGCGGCTACTTCAGCGGCACACATATGCGCTACGTCCTGGAGGAGAACCCCATGAGTTTCTGATCAATACTGACCTGCGACTACTCAGGATGAAAGAGGTTCCCTGATGAGACTACTCGCAGGGCAGATTGCAGGAAAACACGCTAAAGCATCACTCCTTGGCGGATCAATGAAACTCAACCGAGGGCGCTTCAAGAGGAATTGGGTAAATGAGAAAAGCCACTATGGCGCCAAAATAACCTGCGCTGCGAAAGATAATCCACCTCCGAACCCTAGAAGAAGAATCGGACTCCCTGGCGGCAATTTTCCAGAGTCGATTAGCTTCGATAATGCCATGGGTACAGAAGCGGCCGACGTGTTCCCCGAGGTGGCGATATCCTTAGCCACCCAGGCGTTAATTGCCCCAATATCCTTTGCGATCTTTTCAATTATGCGAAGATTTGCTTGGTGTGGCACAAATGCAACTAATTGCTCTGGTGTCACACTGGCTCGCTCGCACGCCTCAATCGCTATCGGACTAAGGTTGCTTGTTGCCCAGCGAAAAACAGACTGCCCCTCTTGCCTTATCCACCCAGTGTTTGAATCGATCCGAATTAGAGATCCTTTACTCCCGTCACCTCCCCAAACAATCGGACCTATTCCGTTAACCGGAGCTGCACCCACAAGTGCAGCTCCAGCAGCATCACCGAATAAGATACATGTGTCTCTGTCCTGCCAATTGATGAAATCGGATATCTTTTCTGCCCCTATCACAAGTGCATTGCGTGACGAACCAGCGAGAACGGCGTGCTGGGCAACGGCAAGAGCATGAACGAAGCCAGAGCAAGCGGTATTGATATCAATTGCTGCAGGGGCGCTGAACTCAAGGCGCGCCGCGACCCGAGAAGCCACATTGGGAAGCCGCTCGACTGACGAACTCGTAGCCACCACAACCATGTCGATTTCCTGGTTACGCACATGACTCTTTGCTAGACAATTCTGCGCAGCAGCGACTGCCAGATCAGTAACTGAGTCACCCTGTGCCGCAAAGCGCCGAGAGACGATACCTACCCGTCGCTGGATCCACTCGTCCGAAGTATCTAGCGTGGCCGCAAATTCATCATTAGCAACAATGCGAGGCGGCTGGTAATGGCCAGTAGCCAGAACGCGAACTCCCGAATTTTGATTTTTTAACGAAAGCCCCGCAGGGCTCCCTCTGTATTCCGCCTTGAGTGACATCTCGCTTTGCATGGTAAACCTTCCCGGGCTTATTCGGGTCAGATCGTGGTGGCGTAAATAATAGGTCTAATAATTGGAGCCTCTAATCAATGATGGGGGACCACCGGACAGGTTTAATGAGCAACCCTTACTCACGAAACGGCGAGTTTGCCAGGAGGTAGATGTGAGTTGGGTGCGGCCTAGTGAATGGGGTGGTGGTTGGGCACGCTTAGGGGCGCGGAGGAAGGTCGTCGTGGAATGCCGCTTTGGGTTGGCGGCGCTGACCGATGATGGCGCGGTGGGTTTAGCCATGGCGAGACCGGTCTCGATAAGGCCCGGTCGTCGAGACGCCCAGAACTGGCGGAGAAGGCACTCAGCCAGAATATCGTCGCTTTCGGCTGGTCAGTCCGCCGATGCGATGCGATGCGATGCGATCTTGACCGGGCCCCGCGTCCATTAATGGCTGGCGCCACGACCCCGACCAAGTACTCGTCTATGGCTAGAGTTAACCGGGATGAAGTTCAAGGAAAGAAGAAAAACGGTCATGCCCCCATCCTCGATGGGGGCATCTGGGCCTCAGGTCAAATAACCGTGATCAGCCAAATCGCGGCACGGTTCAAGAGCTCGATCGGTTGTCACGTGTGGAACGGTAACTAAATGGGCTTGATCCCCTTCCGTGACCAAGTGCCATTTTTTGCATAGATCGGGAGAAGGTCGATCAAAAACCACAATGATGGATTCGGGGCGACGCCAGGGGTTTGTGCCAAGATTTGCGAGTTCCTTCTCGGCGAACGCTGCTGTACTCATGCATGCCGAAGCCCTATCGGCGAGTCCCTCGCGTCCTAACTCCCGTAGCGCTGCCGACAGAAATATCGCAGCCAATCCACTGCGTGAGCACCCTACGGTGGAGTCAGTCGCACCAATATATTGGCCAGCTTCGAGAGTCGGAACTACGTCTGGGCGGGCAAGTGCAATACCGGCTGAGACTGGAAGGCCGATAAATTTGTGCGCCGATATGCTGATACTGTCAGTGCCGGCTCCGAAATTCCAGTTACAACTGTCACCGCGCATGAAGGGAAGAATGAACCCATTTAAGGCAGCATCTGAATGTACATGCACGCCTTCGGTGCACTCGGCTGCTTTATGCAACTCGCGGACGTCATCCATCCCGCCGCGCATCGTAGTGCTGATGCTGGCAAGAATGATAGCACCCCTACCAGGCCGCTCCTCGCATTCGTAAGCAAGCGCGGCTGGATTCATTCGCCCGTCGGGGAGAACTTGCACCTTGTTTGTCTAATGTAAACGGGAAAATTGGCCCGACGTCCGAGTATTTCCTACTCATTTCATCGACTCAAATCTTCAGGCGCTCCTGAATGGGGTCGATCGACTGTGAAGGATTGGAATTCGCTCTTTCCGTGCTTTCCTCGTTCTGGATTTATATGCTCGATTGGAAAACGAGGGTGGAAGGGCTGCGTCCCGGATGTGGGTGAGGAGTCACTTATTATCGAGGAGTTGACGACCCTCGCTCACCAACCTAAACTAAACAACCGATGTCTTAAACCAAATGGAATGTCATGGCGTATGGCTTGATCCTTCTGATTTTGTACTCGCTTCAGCTTTGTTCCGTCTCGGTGTGAGTATCCCTTACCTGAACCGAGAGGTTCGTCTAATTGAGGGGCAGCTTAAGGTTCACGCCGTTTCGCGGTATGAGTATCCCTTGCCTACATCGAGAGGTGGCGTAGTCGTCCAGGGTCAGATGGACATCGATGGCAGTGGAGAGTTCCTTGTCAGGCTTGGTCAGGAACTTCTTGAAGTCGACGGCCCGATGGCGCCGGTGCAGGGAGCCGATTACGTTGCCGGTGGCGACTTCCGGTGAACCTCTCTCATCCTGAGTACTCGCAGGTCAGTAGTACGTGGATTGCCTGGGCGTACGGCTGATGCGGCGGGGGGAGGAGCGTGCTCTGCGCATGACGCGCCAGGACTTGAGTTGGGCGAAGGCCCGTTTGCCGGGAGCTCGGAGTTGGGCGTGGTCGCGGTTGA
>NZ_JBVHPY010000087.1:0-4475 GCF_055567695.1 Streptomyces sp. NPDC026417 | reverse complement strand
GACAGCAGCAAGCCCGCATCAGCCACTACAAACGACGCGGCCACACACCACCAGAAACTGCCCAACCATCAGGCCAAAGACCGTTGCAGTGCTAGGACTTGTCCGGCCGATCAAGTAACTACTTCGTCCACAGGTCGTTGATGTGGACATGGGGGCGGGGAGATCTGACGGATGCCGAGTGGGAACGGCTGCTGCCCTTCCTGCTGGTGAGCAACGGTCGTTGCGACCGGTGGCGGGATCACCGTCAGGTGGTCGACGGGATTCTGCACCGGGTGCGGTGGCGGGACCTGCCCGAGCGGTTCGGCCCGTGGAAAACCGTTTCAGTACAGGCGATTGAGTACTGATTGCCCAGTTCCTCAGATTGTTGATCACGTTCACTAGGTTGAGGACTCGGAAGACCTTCCTTTCCCTATAACATCTCAGCCTAGGTGATCCATGACATACTCCACGACACCGGTAGCGCTTTCCGAACCCTTTGAGGGTGCACGCAAACGTCCTCACGTCGCCACGCGCCGACACGACACGCCCGAGCCGAAGGAAGTAGTTTTCGCGCGAGCCCTAACTACTCAGATCGATCCGCGCAGCTGAGGTGTTGAGGATCAGCGTGATTGGACCCTGTGGCTCAGTTTGCCTTGGCAAGCCTGTGTCAGTTTTTGACCTCAAGCCATTATGGCACCACACCTAGCGCAATCTCATTTGGCGGTTCCGCCCTCGGCGTTTACAAACTACCTGAGGACCTAAATTGATCAGCACCAAGTTCTTCGCCATGCAGCAGCAGGAAATGCGAATGGCAATCGTCGATCACTTCCAGCGTCTACGTATCGACCGCGGGGACTGGAACCCCTCGATTTATGATCATGCGTGGGTGATTTCAAGCGGATTCTTCTCCCCGGATGAACGGGAGAGGCAGGTCAGCAAGCTATTGTCAAGTCAGACTGCAACGGGTATTTGGGGAGACGAACGCTACCTTCCTCATTCAGCGCTCGTTGATACGCTCGCAGTAATGGTGGCGCTACAGCGGATCGAATACCAAATCCCGCGGCTGAGTGAAGCCCGCGCAAGCGTAGATCGACTAATGCGAGAATGCGCAAAGTACACGCATCACGCAACTGTTGCCTTCGAGCTCATAGCTCCACTAATGATTCGGTGGCTCGCAGAGAAAGGGGTCAATCTCGGACTCAGCGCTCCAGCGGTTGCCTATTGTGAGATGTTGGAAGTGATGGCCAGCCGGAAGCTGGAGTCTCTGCGGCGGGCTGGAGGTATATTCGACGCCGGCAGTACGGTCAGCTTCACAGCGGAGATCGCGGCCCTGATGCCTAACTTGGAAGAGGGCGAAATAGACCAGCTACTCGACGGCATTTTACCGAACGGATCAATCGGACTTTCACCTGCGGCAACAGCCGCAACACTCGTCGTATTGCGCGAGCATGGTCGACCTATAAATTCGCGACTCGTCGACTACCTGCACGACACTTATCAGGACTATGACTTTCGCGGATTTCCTAATCTTCACCCAGCGGAACAGACCCGACGACTATGGAATTTGCTGCCGTGGCTACTCTCGAAAGACGCCCTAATTATCGCGAGAGACGACACGGTTCGGTCGAGCATGGTAGCGCTATACAACGACATCGACGTCTCCCAGCCGCAAGGCATCTCCTGGGATACAAACAACAAAATGCTGCCCGACCTCGATGATACGGCTGTCGCCTTGGCCGTCTATTATGTGCTAAGCGACTTTGGTGAGAGTGTAGATCGCATGACGCCCGAGAATCTAATGCCGTTCCGGAACGACAAGGGCGAATTTGCGTGCTATCCGGGAGAGCTTCACCCGTCGCCAGCAGCCTTGGCGCACTCGCTCATGGCGATGGAGCTCGGCTCGCAGCTACAGGGGGGAGATTTTGACAACGTTCCACTGCACCGTGAGATCGTTTCCACTCTGACTGCGCAATTTGATGCAATGGCAGCGCTAGACCCAGAAGAACTTTGTCATGATAAATGGCATGCCACCTGGACATACGGGGCCCAGCGGTGGTTGAGCCTCCGCACTTTGCAGCGTTCCTTCCCCAAAACAGTAAGAGAAGTTCTCGACTTCACGCTTGAGCATCAGCAGCGAGACGGTGGATGGGGGCAGCATTCAGCATCGATCGAAGAGACTGCATATATTGTCTCAGGACTAGCTGCCCACTTGAGAAATGGGGCAATGAATGCCAGTTACTATCGAGCCGTGACACATGCAGCTAATGCGGGTGGGAAATTTCTGAGGGAGCAGCTTGCCAGGCCTACTCAGGCCGACCTATTCCCACCAATCTGGATTTCCAAGAATACCTATGCCGCGCAGTTTCAGATCACCTCAGCGGTATTGAATGCACTTTACCAGCAAGTGGAGGTGTGATTCTGTAATGAAGAGTCGCTACCTCGCCGCCTTGAATTCTGCGGACAGAGAGAGAATTGCTGGGACAGCTCGCGAGGTTGAGGTGAAGCTTCGGCAGTGGGCGAAAGCACATCCCTCCGTACGGACGGAGCGCCTAGCGTATGTGGCGCTGACGTGCGCCGCGACATCCCCTTTTTCTGATTCGCGCACCATCGCGTCTCTTGCGCGCGTCAGTCTTTTTATCTGCGCCGTCGACGACTTTTTTGATGACGGTCGGCCTTCGACCACTGAGGCACAGCGGCTCGTTACTGACTGCACAGCAGTGCTCGATGGGTTCTCGCCAGCCGATCACGACCCGACGGGCATTGCTGCTCTACTGTCCGACGTGATCCGTGACCTCTCAAGTCGACCACATTACGGTACACTAGCAATCCCCTGGATAGCGGCGATACGGCGGATGCTTGCTGGCATGTTGGGCGAGCTCAGCTGGCGATCGTGTCAGTCTGCGGCATGGCCGTTCTTCTGTGAGTATATTTCGACCGGCAAAGATACCATTGGTATTGGAGTGCACCTCTATTCTATGGCTATTTTGCTCGACGAGCCGGTGGCTACCACTCATTTGCCCCAGTTGTTTCTCCTTGAGCAGGATTTGGCTCTGTGCGTACGACTCGCGAACGACCTCCATGGCCAAGAACGCACAAGCAGTGAGGGATTCCTCGAAGCGGCTTCAGTGCTCATGAACGAACTGCAGCTTTCCCCCACATCTCGAAGCTGCGTAGAAATGGAGCTTTCACAAGAAATTCAGTCGATCATTGCGAGGTGTGAATCGCGCAGTATACGCCTCGTGGAATCCGGTGCCCCTGCGAGATTGACGCAGAGCCTCGTTCTTCATGCCCGCTTTGTCTGCGATTTCTATACATTTGTGGACCAAGATTACCATTGGAGTAGGAGCCTTTCCCCTTGATTGTGGACACCGGTTGTCATTCGGCAGTGGCCAGCGTAGTTGACCTCGATTCGTCTGTGGTCTGACGGCGTCGCCGTGAACGACTGGGTGCCCGATATGCCCCTTGTCGTGTGGGGGCGGGTCATGGCATGCGCTGCGGGGGGCGTCGGCTTCCACGAGGGCCCGGCGTCGTCGGGGTCGTGGCCGGTTGTCAGGTGCGGGTCGGAAGCTGGGTGGCTCGCTGCCAGGCTATGGGGAACGCCGCTGCCCAGGGCCAGGTGCGGTCGAGATGCAGGGTGCGGCTGCGGGCGTGGGCGGTGAGCCGGGCGGGAAGGTGATACAGCTTCATCCGGATCGTCTCCGGCTCCGCGGCGGCGGGTTCCGGCTCGTCGTGCAGGAGGAGCCGGGTCCAGGCGTCGAGGTCGGCGGCGATCGTGGCGGCCAGTACCCAGGCGGCATTCAGCTGCCAGGACTTCGACGGCAGCAGCCCGAGACCGATCCGCTTGATCGCTTTCACGCGGTCCTCGACCTCGGCGTGATCACGGGGTAGAGGGAGTCGACAAACCACACCTGCCCGGAGCCGGGCCACCTTGGAAGCCCATGATGGTCGGGGATGTTGGTGGCGATGATCTGGTAGTGTCCTGCGCCCGTAGTTGATCGTTAGTAGTTGTGTGACTTCTGCTGCTGGTGTGTCAGTTCCTTGTCGGGGCCGGAAGTTGGAGCCGTCGCTGTTGTCTGATGACGAGTGGGCGGTGTTGGAGCGATGGACGCGTCGGGCGACATCGGCCCAGGCACTGGTCCTGCGGGCGCGGATCGTGCTGGTGTGCGCCGGGCCGGAGGTGGCACCCATTGTCGCGATCGCCCGGGAGTTGCGGATGAGCGCTGACACCTTCCGCAAGTGGCGGCGGCGCTTCCTCGCCGAGCGGCTGGACGGTCTGGCCGACGAGCCCAGGCCGGGCCGGCCGCCCACCATCAGTGTCGATCAGGTGGAGGCGGTCGTGGTCACGACCTTGGAGGAGATCCCGAAGAACGCCACCCACTGGTCTCGGAAATGGATGGCCGAGCACAGTGGCCTGTCGAAGTCCACGGTCGGCCGGATCTGGCGGCAGTTCCAGCTCAAGCCGCATCTGGCGGACACCTTCAAACTGTCGACGGACC
>NZ_JBVHPY010000086.1:0-4505 GCF_055567695.1 Streptomyces sp. NPDC026417 | reverse complement strand
CTCACCACCACCCACCACACCACCACCCTCCTCGAAATCGGACCCGACGCCACCCTCACCCCCCACACACCCGGAACCATCCCCCTACTCCGACGGGACCGTTCCGAGGTGCGTACAGTGGCGCTCGCTCTGGCCTCCGCGTTCGCCCTGCCGCGTGCAGACGCAGGGCCGGCAGTGCCGGATGATCTGCCCACCTACGCGTTCCGGCACCAGCGCCTCTGGCTGGCTCCCGGCGCGTCGAGCGCGGGCGCCCGCGGGTTGGGAATCGACCCGTCCGGTCACCCACTGCTGGGCGCGATGACCGAACGGGCCGACGATGGCGGCCTGTTGCTCACCGGACGTCTTTCGCGCGGTACGCAGGCGTGGCTGGGCGACCACACGATCCTCGGCTCGGTCCTCGTACCCGGCACGGCGTTCGTGGAGTTCGCGCTGGCGGCCGGGGAGCAGTCGGGCAGTCCCCGCGTCGAGGAACTGAGCCTGGAGGCACCCCTGTTGCTTCCGGACCGGGGTTCCGTCCAGGTCCAGGTGTCGGTGTCCGGCAGCGAGTCGGACGGCCGGCGGGCCCTCGTCATCCATGCGCGCGCCGAGGGCGCCGCGTGGACGCGGCACGCGTCGGGCACGCTCGGCCCGGCGGGGGCGCCTGTGCCGGCAGCTCCGACCTCGTGGCCGCCGGCCGGCGCAGAGCCTGTCGACGTAGAGGACCTGTACGCATCGCTGGACGCCCTGGGTTACGGCTACGGCCCGGCGTTCCGTGGTGTCCGGGCCGCCTGGCGGCTCGGAGCGGACGAACTGCTCGCCGAGCTCGCGCTGCCCGACAGCCGGGAAGCGGGCGGCTATCTGGTGCACCCGGCACTGCTCGACGCGGCCCTGCACCCCCTGGTCGCCCGTGCAGCCGAGGACTCGGAGGCCGACGGTCTGCCGCTGCCGTTCGCGTGGACGGGTGTGGAGCTGTCGGCGACGGGGGCCGACACCTTGCGCGTCCGCTGGTCGGGCGGCTCGCTCGCCGCGTTCGACACGGAGGGGTTGCCGGTCGTGAGCGTGGACGCGCTGACGTTGCTGCCCGCGCGCGCCGACCAGCTCTCGGGCGTCGCACGGGTGCGTGATCTGCACCGGGTCGCATGGACGCCCGTGCCCGTACCCCCGGCCGCGTCCACGCCCTCGCCGGACGGCGACGCGAAGGAGGTGCGGCTCGCCGACGGACTCGCGGAGCTGTCGGCGCCGGTGCCGCCCCTGGTCGCCGCACCGGTCCCGGCCGGACCGGGCGCGGCGGCGTTCGCGTTGCGCCTGGTGCGGGGTTGGCTCGCCGAGGAGAAGTACGCGCACTCCCGGCTGCTGCTTCTGACCCGGGACGCGGTCGCGGCCGTGGACGGTGACACGGTCGACGACCCGTGGGCGGCGGCCGTGTGGGGCCTGGTCCGCTCGGCGCAGGCGGAACATCCGGACAGGTTCGCCCTCGCCGACACGGACCGGCCCGCACACGAGCTCGCGCTGGCGTCCGCGGCGTCACTGACCGACCAGGAGCCCCAGATCGCACTGCGAGGTGACACCTGGTACGCGCCCCGGCTCGTCCCCGCAGAGACCGCACCCGCCTCCGCCCCGGACGAGACGGGGGACCGGTTCTCCGGGCGGACCGTCCTGGTCACCGGGGCGACCGGTGGGCTCGGCCGGCGTCTGGCGCGGCATCTCGCCGACCGGCACGGCGCGCGCCGCTTCCTGCTGCTCAGCCGTGGCGGCCCGCAGGCACCCGGTGCCGCCGAGCTGGCGCGGGAACTGTCGGAGTCGGGCGCCGAGGCCACGTTCGCGGCCTGCGACGTCGCGGACCGCGCGGCCCTCGCCGAGGTCCTGGCGTCCGTCCCCGACGACCACCCCCTCGGGGCGGTCTTCCACTTGGCGGGTGTCCTGGACGACGGCACGGTCGCGTCCCTCACCGAGGAACGCCTGGCCGCGGTCCTCCTCCCCAAGGCGGTCGCCGCGCAGCACCTGCACGACCTCACGCGCGACCTCGCGCCCCACCTCGACACCTTCGTCCTTTTCTCGTCGGTCACCGGCGTGACGGGGAATGCCGGGCAGGCCAACTACGCGGCCGCCAACGCCCAGTTGGACGCGCTCGCCGCGCACCGGCACGCGCTGGGGCTGCCCGCCACGTCGCTGGCCTGGGGGCTGTGGGCGGACGCCGGGGGCATGGCGGAGGGTCTCGATGCGGCGGAGCGGGACCGCTGGGAGCGCTCGGGCCTGGTGCCGCTGACGGCGCAGGACGGCCTCGCCCTGCTGGACCGCGCCCTGGAGTCGGCTCCGGGACCGTGCCTGGTACCCGTACGCCTCGACCGTGCGGCCCTGCGGTCGCGCGCCGCGGCCGGGCCGCTGCCGGTAGTCCTGCGCGGTGAGGTGCGGACGCCGCTCCGGCGGGTGGCGGCCGGTTCGTCCGGCGCACCCGGGGACGGCACCTGGGCGGTCCGCACGGCCGCACTGTCCGAGACCGAACGCGACCGTGCGGTACAGGAATTGGTCCGGACGGCGGTGGCGACCGTGCTCGGCCACGTCGGCCCGGCGACCGTCGACTCGGGCCGGGCCTTCAAGGAGCTGGGCTTCGATTCGCTCACCGCGGTGGATCTGCGCAACCGGCTGGCCGCCTCGACCGGTCTGCGGCTGGCCGCCACAGTCGTCTTCGACCATCCCTCGCCGGACGCCCTTGCCCGCCATCTGCTCGGCCTGCTGCCCGGCGCCGACACGCCGAGCCGGGTGGGCACCCCCGCATCCTCTGTGCCGGCGCCGGTCCAGGACGACCCTGTCGTCGTCATCGGCATGGCCTGCCGCTATCCGGGCGGTGTCACGTCGCCGGAGGAACTGTGGCGGCTGGTCGCCTCGGGTGCGGACGCGATCGGCCCGTTCCCCGTCAACCGCGGCTGGGACGTCAACGGGCTGTTCCATCCAGACCCGGAGCACTTCGGCACCTCGTACGCCCGCGAGGGTGGATTCCTCTACGACGCGGACGAGTTCGACGCCGAGTTCTTCGGTGTCAGCCCGCGCGAGGCCGTGGCTACGGACCCGCAGCAGCGGCTGCTCCTGGAAACGGCGTGGGAGACGTTCGAGCGGGCCGGGGTCGATCCGACCGCGGTGCGTGGTTCCCGCACCGGTGTCTTCGCCGGGGTGATGTACAACGACTACAGCTCGCGCCTCACCAAAGCGCCGGAGGAGCTGGAGGGCTACCTCCTCACCGGCAACACGTCGAGCGTCGTCTCCGGGCGTCTCGCCTACACGTTCGGCCTGGAGGGACCGGCCGTCACCGTCGACACGGCCTGCTCCTCGTCCCTGGTCGCACTGCACCTCGCCGCGCAGGCCCTGCGCCAGGGCGAGTGCGACCTGGCGCTCGCGGGCGGCGTCACCGTGATGTCACGGCCGGACACATTCGTGGAGTTCAGCCGGCAGCGGGGCCTGTCCGCGGACGGCCGCTGCAAGTCGTTCGCGGCGGCCGCGGACGGCACGGGATGGTCGGAGGGTGTGGGTCTGCTGCTGGTGGAGCGGCTCTCCGACGCCCGCCGCAACGGACACCGCGTCCTGGCCGTCGTCCGGGGCTCGGCCGTCAACCAGGACGGTGCCAGCAACGGACTGACCGCCCCCAACGGCCCCTCGCAGGAGCGTGTCATCCGGCAGGCTCTCGCCCAGGCCGGCCTCTCCCCCGCGGACGTCGACGCGGTCGAGGCGCACGGCACCGGCACCACGCTCGGCGACCCCATCGAGGCCCAGGCCCTCCTGGCCACCTACGGACAGGACCGCCCCCAGGAACAGCCCCTCTGGCTCGGCTCCCTCAAGTCCAACATCGGCCACGCCCAGGCCGCGGCCGGCGTCGGCGGCATCATCAAAATGATCCAGGCCATGCACCACGGCCACCTCCCTCGCACCCTCCACGTCGACGAGCCCACCCCCCACGTCGACTGGAGCACCGGCGCCGTCCGACTCCTCACCGAGGACCAGGACTGGCCCATCACCGATGAGGACCGGCCGCGCCGCGCCGCCGTCTCCTCCTTCGGCATCAGCGGCACCAACGCCCACGTCATCCTCGAACAACCCACCACCCATGACGAGGGCTCCGCGGCGCCGGAAGACTCCGGGCTCACGCCCTGGGTGGTCTCGGCCCGGAGTCCCGAGGCCCTGCGGGAGCAGGCCCTGCGCCTGCACGCCCTCTCGGACGCCGCGCCCGGCCTTCCGGCACGTGAGGTCGGCCACGCGCTGGTGACAGGCCGGGCGGCACTGGAACACCGGGCGGTCGTGCTGGCCGAGACACGGTCCGAGCGGCTCGCCGCTCTCTCGGCCCTGGCCGCCGCCGACGAGCATCCGGCACTCATCGTCCCCGACAGCACGACCATCGGCGGCGGCGGTACGGCGTTCGTGTACTCGGGGCAGGGCAGCCAACGCCCCGGCATGGGACGCGAACTCTACGACCAGTACCAGGAATTCGCAGACGCCTTCGACGAGGTGTGCGCCGCCCTCGACCCCCACCTCGACCG
>NZ_JBVHPY010000085.1:0-4612 GCF_055567695.1 Streptomyces sp. NPDC026417 | reverse complement strand
CCACCCCCGCAACTACCTGGCGTTTCTCGGACTCGCCGCCGCCCTCTGCTGCTACAAGAGGCTCCTCCGCCTCACCACATAGGACACCGTCTAAGAACTCACCGACACCGACCCGGCGCACCCCCTCCCCGGCCACGCCCTGCGCACCGCGGCCTACACCGCCGAGACCACCGACGAAACCACACCCCTCGACCTCGCACCCCAACGCCAGCACCTACACGCCCAGGTCACCGCCCGCTTCACCATGGCACCCCCCAAGCTGTAACTCGCAACGCTCATCGAGACCGTCCCTACGCTGCCATGGCATGGTGGAGCCTCAACCGCGGCGAGCCGACTACGAGCAGGTGCTTGGTCTCGCTGCCCGATCGACGCGGTGAACATCCGGGAGCTGACGCATCTGTATCCAGTGGACCGGGGTAAGTACGGCTCGAAGATCCACCTGATCACTGAGCGGACCGATCTGCCTTTGTCTATCGCTTGCGTCGACGGGGGGGCTCCAGGATTGAATCGGCGGTATGCGCCTTACGAGCGGGAGCAGCCTGACTGTCATGAACGTGAGATATGACCACTACCACCACCTGCGAGATGGCCATCCCGGCGGGGGCATCCGGCACCGAATAGCCCGTAAGGGAGTCGAGACCTTGCAACGACTCGGCCGGCACCGCTGAACCGTCGAACGCACGATGGTCTGGCTCGCTGGACGCCGTCGCCTCCATCGTCGCGACGAGCGCAATACCAGTCACTTCCCCGGCCTTCACGAGACAGGGCGAAGCTGGCGGAGCCGACGCGGTCCCCACCTCAGACGTCTGCATCACCATGGGCTGCGGCGACACCTGCCCCCGTCTTCCCCGGCAAGCGCTACCTCGACTGGAAGCTCGACGACCCGGCCGGCCAGGGCTTGGAGGCCGTCCGCCCCATTCGCGACGAGATCAGGACCCTGGTCGAGGCCCTCATCGCGGAGATCGCCCCGGCGCCCGCCGCCTGAACGTCGGCGCCAGTCGCTGGACGGGGCGTTGCCCATAAACGGAGCTGGAGCGGTACGGATGACAGTCCGTTTCGCCACTTCACGAGCCCAGTCCTGGCACGCCTACCCTGGCTCACCGAACGGTCGGCACGAGCCTACGAGTGCGCAATTCCGTCGCGGCGGCGGTGCGATGACGGATAGTAGCCCGGGGGTCGGCTCCCGTATTGACGTCGTTTCACGTCGTGAGTCGGCGGTGGTTGGTGACGCCTTGCGGCCCGCCGCCGTGGGCTACGCGGCGGGCTGGCGGACCTGGACCTCGGTAGCATCCAGCCACAGAGAGACACCCCCGGCCAGGCCGCGAACGCAAGCCTGAAAACTTCCTGGCCTTCACCGCCACCAGCCAATAGCGCCCTTCGTCGAACACCAAAACACCAGACACACGACCACTCCTCAGGCGGATCACCGTCGAACACGCCCTCGCCGGCCACAACGCCTGGAAACATCTCCAGCGCTGGACCCGCCGCCGCGGCCCTTCCCGGACACCTACCAAGCCATCGCCACCCTGGTATCCGACCGCACCACTACCGCCGGACCAACGCCGCGAGCAGGAGAAAAACGACCCACCGCTATCAAGCGCCCACTCGTGGAGGACGCCGCGCAGCTGCTGGGCTGCCGCACTTCGCCCGGTGACCTTGCCACCAGGCGAAAACTGGCCGACGGTGATCAGCCGTCGAAACGTCCCCGAAACCTCCTTTTATGATCTATGAGCTCGTAACACGATCTTGTTGAGGTGTCCTGGCCGGGCGTGCCCGATGTGGCGATTCCGCCGTTCGGGAGGGTGTGAGTACTGGGCCGTGGATCGTGGATGACGACTTGGGGACGCTGATCGAGCCGCTGCTGCCGCCCTGGCCTGAGCGATCTCCGGGGCCTCGGCCGGTGGCGGACCGGCTGTGTCTGCGGGGCATGCTGTACGTGCTCCACAACGACATAGCCTGGCAACTGCTGCCCTTGGAGCTGGGGTTCGGCTCCGGCCAGACCTGCTGGTGGCGTCTGGAGCGGTGGCAGCAGGCCGGGGTCTTCGAACAGCTGCACCGCATTCTGCTCGCTGAGCTGAATGCGGCCGGCGAACTCGACTGGTCCAGGGCGTGTGTGGACGGCTCCCACATCCGTGCGAAAAAGGGGGAGCCGACACCGGTCCGTCACCGGTCGAAGACGGGCAGCAAGCACCACTTGATCTGTGACGGACGCGGCACCCCGCTCAGAGTCATCACCACCGCTGCCAACGTCACGACGTCACCCAGACCCTCGCCCTGGTCGACGGCATCCCGCCCGTGGCCGGGCGTCCCGGCCGGTCACGCCGCCGCCCCGATTCGCTGCTCGGCGACAAGGGCTACGACTCCAACCCCAACCGCGAGGAGCTGCGCAAGCGGCGGATTCTGCCGGTCATCTCCCGCAAAGGCGCCCCGAACATCAAGGGCCTGGGCAAGCTCCGCTACGTGGTCGAGTAGACCTTCGCCCTGCTCCACCAGTTCAAACGCCTCGCCGTCCGCTCGGAAACGCCGAACCGAACTCCACGACGCCTTCGTCTCATTGGCCTGCGGCCTCATCTGCTGGAGGCGACTGAAGAAGCACCGATCATGACCGTGCCACGAGCTCTTAACTACAATGCACACCACTCACCCAGAGGGCCGGCCACCCGCGTCTGTGTGAAGTCGTGCACCAGGTCCCATGCCCGGTCGATGTCCAGGACAAAGTCGCCTGTGAACGCGGCGAGGTCGTCCATGATCGGGACCTCAACCTCGGCATCCGAGAGCATGGTGCCGTCTCCTACGAGCAGAGACGTCCGCTCGGTGTCACTCATCAGGTGGACGACCGCGTGATCATCTCGGAAGGCCACGGTCAGCACCGGGAACTCCCTGTTCGGTGACCGAACCTCGACGTATCCCTGGCCACAGGAACGCAGGTCGTTGAAGCAATCTGACAGATCCTGCACCTCTGAACGTCTCTCAACCGGATCGAACAGTCCCGATTCCGGCGACGTCGCCGCCCACACCACGCTCACCCAGTCCCGCTTCCCCACACAGGGCCATCGCCCACAATCCAGGGCCACACTCCCACGCTCCACCACGACACGACACGACACGACACGACTACTGGGACTGGGTCTCATGATCGTGTTACGAGCTCTATGCCATATCGCGGGAAGAAGAATGGAGTAGAAAATGCTCCGGTCGAGTGATATTTTTCTTGGTAATTTACTCCTCCTCGACCCGAACCCGCCAATGGCCTGCACCTTGCATAGAACTGGGGTGTTTTGTAGTTTTTCGTACTATCGCTACCACACCAACTAAAGGAGTGTCTAATGTTTAATTTGAGAAAGCGACGCATTGTTGCGTCAATCGCGGCAATCCCTGTGACCGTTGGGGCAGGAATCGCGTTAAGCGCTCCCGCCTTCGCGGCTTCAGCATCACTCGTTTCTACTAACTGTGGCGCGTCTAATTGGATGGGCGGCAACGGCCTAAACAAGGCTTACACCTGGAGCTGTGTGGAACTCTGGTCTGACCCGGTCGGCCCCGATTGGTACGTTCCTGGGGCGAGCGTAAAGAACGCCTCGGCCGAGACGTGGCTAAACGATGTTGACGTTAGCGTATGGGATGGCCTGACCTACATCAAGAGCTGCCACTGGGATTCCGTTGCCCCCGGACAGACCGTTATCTGTAGTAGTGGCCGGTGGGCAACCGGCACTTCACACCAGGTCAAAGGAACCGCCTCGGCTGTAGTTAATGGTGCCAGCAGCCTTGGATACTCTACCTCGAAGTACGTAATTTGGTAGCTCGACCAGCCCGCTCAGGGTGGTATTCGATCTGCGATAAAGGCATTGTTGTTTGACAGAAATTAGGCGCCTTCTTCAAACAGGTCTTGCCCAGAGCACGAAGGACGCGAGACTGACCGCTGCTTGGAAGGAGGTGGCGGTCTCGATGCCCCTATGGATGTCAACCAGTGGAGGCTGGTGCGGGAGATTGGCTCCGCGTTGTGAGCAGGGCTTGGTAGATCTCACGAGCGACGTAGCATTTAAGGCATCAGATGGCTTCGCGTCGTGTCTTGCCCTTGCTGACCCGTCGTTCCTCGTAGGAGCGGGTACGGGGGGCCAGCGCAGGGGGCGATGCGGAGAATGTCCCGTTCTTCCTCGAGCTCGCGGATCCTCTTGTGGGCGGCGGCCAGCTCCGCCTGAACGGCGTTGCCGACGGTCTGCGAGGTGGCCGGCGGTGCGCAGTGGGCGCCAGGCCGGCGGCCGTCCGCGGCCCGGATCCAGCTCCTCAGCGTCTCGGTGCTCACCCCGAGATCAGCGGCGACCGACTTGATCGTCACTCCCGGCCTCGAGCGGTACAACGCGACCGCGTCCGCCTAGAACTCGGCGGGGTAATGCTTCATCCCCACAGGGACTCCGTTCTCCTGGACCATCAAGATCCAAGTGTCTCCGGTGTCCAAAATCCGGGGTCAAGGTCCGTCCTTGTCGATGAAGTATGGGTCTGTGGACAGCTTGAACGTCTCGGTGCGGTGCGGTTGCAGGCCGAAGGCCCGCCAGATCCGTGACACGGTCGACTGGGACAGGCCCATCTCCTGGGCCATGGCCCGCGTCGACCAGTG
>NZ_JBVHPY010000084.1:0-4647 GCF_055567695.1 Streptomyces sp. NPDC026417 | reverse complement strand
CAACGGGGTTCACCAGGCCATGCTCGGCATCGCCCGGCTCTACAACCTGGCCCTCACCGGATAACTCACGGCCCATACGGGACAACCTCTAGGCGGGTTATCGGGTGGGTCCGCCGTGCAGGAGCAGGATGGCTATCGCTGCGCCGGCGGTCGCCGCACTGAGCAGTGAGCATTTTCAGCGGTGAGTCTCCAGGGTGAGGATGGCTCTGGGAATTGATGTGATTTTGTTGGGACTGCAGCGGGCTTTGCGGAGAATGCCCCAGGTCTTGATCCGGGCGATAGCTCTCTCGGGGGGCCATCGCAGCCGGGAGTGTGCCCGGTTGAGCACTTCTGCGCGGTCGTGAGGTCTCTGCCTGGTCTTCTGCGACGGGGTACCGCGACGCTGTCGCCAGCTACCTGAAGCGCCTTGTCGGCCAAAACGGGGATGCCGAGCCGGATGCAGGTGGCGATGATCCGGTGTCGGCGGGCCGCGGTCAGATCGTGGGTCCGGCCGGGCAGCACAGGTGAGATCCACACCAGCGTCCCGTCGGGAGCCGTGATGACCTGCAGGTTCACGCCGTGCCTGCGGTGCTTGCCGGAGTAGTCGGCGCGGCTGTCGCCGACCCGGTCGCACTCGGCGAGTGTCCCGTCGAGCAGGACAAAGCGGGCGTCGGCGGCTCTCAGGGCCGCGGTCAGGCCGGGCGCCCGGTCGGCCAGAAGGGCCACGACAGAATGGACGTAGGCGTGAGCGGTGCCCACGCTGATTCCCACCCCTGCGGCGATCTGCGTGAGCGTGTCGTTCTTGCGCAGGTACACCAGTGCGGCCAGAGCACGCTGGGACGGCGGCACCTTGCGCCTGCGGTCACGCTCACGGGTGACGATCAGCATCGTCACCCACTCCACCAGTGCACGCGGGACATCGAGTACGGCACGATACGCAACCAACAGGGCCCTTCGGTCGCCGGTGTGCTGAGTGGAAGCACCACGCCAACGACGAGGGGCCCTGTCTCGTCACCACACCCACTGACCAGCCCATTTCGTCCCCCAGTACAGGATGAAAGAAGCTCAGTGACGCCCACATTCTGCCGGTGACGGCGACGGTCACCACGGCGACCGGTACAGCGGTGCCGAGCGAGGCCGCGACCGCCCAAGTGCGGTCCAGCGCGTCCCGGTCCGTGACCGTGATCAGGACCAGGGCCGCCAGCCACACCCCGGCGATCAGCACCGCAGCGAACGTCAACATCGCCACTTCTGCCCGAAGCCACACCAGGCGCCGGAGGTCAGAAAGACCATCCGCCATTCGTGCAAGATCGTAACAAAAAACTACATCTCTGCATGTACCGGCCACAGTCGGCGGGCCCGGTCAACATTCCGGGATTGCCGCAGCGCTCGCCCTCTCTCGGGTCACCGGTACCCCAGATAACGCCGCACGCGCGCAGCCCCAACTGGCCGCCGACCGCCGACCCACGCGATCATGGGGTATCCATCGTTCTCACTGGGGAGGAATCCGCTGATGACCCGCAAGCCTCCGGCCCGCAGGCTGGTACCGGGCCCCGAGCGTGACCGAGTCGCCGCAGAGCTGAAAGCGAGGTACGAGGCGGGCGCCTCGATCCGGGCTCTGGCGGAGGAGACCGACCGTTCCTACGCCGGGGTGCATCGCCTCCTGGCCGACGCCGGAGTGACTTTCCGCTCGCGCGGTGGCACGACGCGAGGGGGCTCGGCTTCATGATCCCGCTGCCGCCGCACCGCACCAAGAGCGGGGCCCTGCTCGGTGCCAGCGGCTCCGGAAACAAAGACCCCATCGGGCTCTGGGGCGGTCCGGACGCAGAGCCCGAAGCAGAAGGGGAGTCCGGCGGCGGACGTCGCAGGGCGGCGCCCAGGACAACACTGCCCCGCTATGCGGGCAGGCGATCACCGGCCCGTGCCCACCACCCCCTGCCCCTCCCCATCGCTTCTTCTGCTGTGACGACGCTCACCTTAAGTCAGATGATCGGCAGAGGTGGATCCTGGGTCAGCGCAGAGCTGACGGCAGTCACCGGCCCGCAAAAGCGGGCGGTGTTGTCCAGTCGGTCGTGAAGCCGCCCGCCGCGCGGCACCGTCATCGGCGGCCTGCCTATGCTCCTCACCAGGCCACCCGACAGGTTGAACTCCAAACCGGCCGTATCCCGGCGCCTCTGCCCGCGATGTGGAAAGCCGCCGAAGGCGCCCTCGGCAATGTCACTCCGGGCGCGAATGCAAGACGGATGACCTCGCGTTTCGTCTTCCCTTCCGCTGTGCGTCGCTGCAGGTAGGTACGGGTGCGTTCCTCCCAGCGCAGGCGGGAGAGGACGATGCGGTAGAGGGCTGCGTTGGCCTGGCGGTTCCCGCCTCGGTTCAGGCGGCGGCGTTGATTCTTGCCGGAGGAGCGTTCGACTGGGCTGACACCGCACAGAGCTGCGAAAGAAGCCTCGTCGCGGAGACGGTCGTGGTTGTCACCTGCGGCTATGAGCAAAATGGCTGCGCTGTCCGGCCCGACGCCGGTCAGCTCCAGTATCTGTGAGTTGTGCGCCTGGATGAGAGCAGCGATCTTCTTGGTGAGTGTGGTGGTTTCGGCGGAGAGCTGTTTGATGCGCTGGGCCAGCAGTTGGAGGGCCTTGCTGGACCGCCCCGGCTTGCGGGTCCAGAGCAGAGCACGCCTTGAAAAGCTTCGGGTTTGAGAGAACTGCGAGGGATTCCCGAAGCCGGAACGGCGCGCTGACCAGTAGGGTCTTGAGCTGGTTGATGGCCTGGGCGCGGCCGCGGACCGCGGAATCATTGACCACTTTGAGGACCCGGAGTTCTTCGACTGGCCCGTTCTTACTCTTCGGCGCCCCGGTGGCTCTTCCGCCGAGTACGGCTCGGCAGCGGCTTCGGCCTCGACCGCATCGGTCTTGCCCGACCGTCGCCGGGCTGCCCGGTCCGGACGGTTGACCTCGATGACTTCGACGCCTTGGGCGGCCAGGTGCCGGGCCAGACCGGTTCCGTAGGAGCCGGTCCCTTCCACGCCGGCCTGCCGTATGACACCTAACGAACGTGCCCAGCCAAGGAGTTCGTGGTATCCGGTCGCGGTTGCGGGGAATGCCTTGGTACCCAGCAGAGCGCCGAGGGTGTTGATGACGGCAGCGACGTGCACGTCTTTGTGGGTGTCCACGCCGAGTACGATCACGCCCGGATCAACGGGCGGCTGGGTGACGGCGCTGTCGTGCGGCACGCTGAAGGCGGTCATACGTATCTTTCGATCGCTTCGAAACGGATGGCCACGGCCGGGCCGGCTGGGCGGTCAGGACTGTGAGGGTGCCTGTCTCGAGGCCCCTATCGGGACACACCCACCGGTCTGGCAGCAGCGAGCTCCGCACGAGCCCGGACCGACAGATCGGAGCTCAGGACACCATGGTCAGTCGCAGACCGGGTCAAGCCACGGCCCCGTGCGGAACACCACCAGTCTCACAGTCGCAGACCAGCATCAGCACGTTGTTCACGCCGCGGTTCTTGATCTCGGTGAAGATGTGCATCCAGTGCTTGGCGCCCTCACCGCCGTCGCCGGCCCACAGCCCAAGGATCTCCCGCCGGCCTTCGGCGGTGACGGCGAGAGCCATAAGTATGGGCCGGTTGGCGACCTGGCCTTCGCGGATCTTCACGTTGATGCAGTCGATGAAGGCCACCGGGTAGACGGCTTGAGTCAAGAAGAGGTACTTCGAGCTGCTGAGAGACGGCTTCAAGGGGGCCGCGGCCGCCCGCGTGGTCGGGGTGTCCACCAGCTGCGGCTCCAAGTGGTTCCTGGAAGCTGGCGGCGTGATCGTTCCAGACCCGGGCCCGATATCCTCGCGCTTCCTCACCAAGGAAGACCGCATCGCCATCGCCGCCGGCCTGCAGGCGAAGCAGCATGTGAAGAACATAGCGGTTTCCATCGGCAAGAGCTTCCAGACTGTCTACCGGGAGATCAAGCGAGGCAGCGGGCCCAGCAGCGGCTACCAGCCCTAGTGGGCCCACAACCAGGCTCCTGCGCAGTACAGCGCCCCAAGGAGGAGAAGATTCGAGGCAGTGAGCCCCTGCGCTCCCTCGTCCGCGAGAAGCTCGCCGAGAAATGGTCACCCCAGCAGATCTCACGCCTCCTCGCCCGCGCCCATACCGCCGATCCGGGCCTGCCCGGAGACGATCTACCGGGCCCTGTTCGCCGGCCTGCTCGGCAGCCGGCCCGGCAAGCTCCGCACGGGTCGCACCCGCCGGAAGAAGCAGCGGCGGGATGTCCCGACGCCCAACAAGCGGCCACGACCAGCTGCGAGGCAGTGATCATGTCGGCCTTCACCGGGGTTAGAGTAGAGGTTGTCTCGTATGGGGTGTGAGTTATTCAGTGAGGGCCGGGTTGTGGAGTCGGGCGATGCCGAGCATGGCCTGGTGAACCCCGTTGCCCTTGAGTCGGCAGTCCCGCAGGATCTTCCAGTACTTCAGCCGCGACAGAGCGTGTTCCATCCGTGCTCGGGCTCGGCGATGGACGGCGTTCTCTGTCTCCAGTGAAGTTCCCCCATGAGCTTGGACACTTGTCATGGACTGCGCCCCTAGAGGTTGTCCCGTATGGGCCGTGAGTTATCCGGTGAGGGCCAGGTTGTAGAGCCGGGCGATGCCGAGCATGGCCTGGTGAACCCCGTTGCC
>NZ_JBVHPY010000083.1:0-4661 GCF_055567695.1 Streptomyces sp. NPDC026417 | reverse complement strand
GCGATCTCGCCGGCCCGGCGGCCGCGCAAGGACACCGTCTACATCGTCGACGGAAACGTTGGTGCCCACCCGCGACCGCAACGTCGCGGCCTCGAACAAGAACTATCGGTACTCGACCAACCTGGCGGTCATCGACGCCAACAGCCGCCTGGTCGTGGCGATCGGCCTGCCACTGCCCGGGAGCCGCAACGACTGCCAGGCGTTCACTTAAGTCGATGTAGGCTCGACCCTTGCCAGGTCAAAGACCTCGCCACCTCTCTTCCATGGTGCGCGACTCAATGCGGACGTCAGGAAGCAGAGCCCGAGGCGAGGGCGGCGGCGATGTCGTGTCGGCTGGTGACGCCTAGCTTGCGATATGAGTTGCTGAGGTGCGTTTCTACGGTCTTAGGAGTGATGAAGAGGTGCTGGGCGATATCGCGGTTGGTCTGCCCCGCCGCTGCCAGATCTGCGACGCGACGCTCGCTGGGGGTAAGAGCCTCTACCCCTGTCATCGCTACGCGACGGGGACGACCTCCAGCGGCGTGCAGTTCGGCCTGGGCTTGATCGAGTACTAGCTTTGCACCCAAATGGGCAGCGATGTCACAAGCCTGGGCCAGAGGTTGGCGGGCGGCAAGGCTCTCCTTGTTAACATGCAAAGTAATACCCAGGTCGACCAGAGCTTTGGCGTGCTCCAGCTGGGCGGCGGACGGTGCAAGTTCTGCCAGTGCCTTACGCAGCAAGGCCAGGCCCTCCTCGCCTCCACGGACGACGCCCGCTATCCGTAGTGCCCGACCCAAGGCGCGAGGCATACCCCATCGTCGGGCCAGTTTCAACTCCTTGTCGGCGTATTCCACGGCCTTTGCCTGATCGCCTAGCGCCTTGTGGCAGAGAGCCGCTTGGGACATCCACGGGCACACTGCCGGGTTCTGGCCTCCAAGAGCCGCGTAACGCTCTCCCGCTGCAAGTGTCAAAGCCAACGCTTGCTCGAACTGGCCTTTGAGGCGCAGGAGTTTTGCGGCGCTGTAGGTGAGAAGGAAGTATGCCGATGCTGATGTAGCGTCAACTTCGTCCAACAGGGCTTGTGCTTCGTCGAGGCGCCCACCCTCTATCAGAGTTTGAGCTCGATAGCTCACGACAAACGGGACCCCGATCTCGAGTTTTGATGCAGTCACGGCTGTTAGTGCAGTGGCGAGATCACTTTCGGCTTCCGCTAGTTGGCCTCTTTGAAGCCAGCCGAGTCCTCGGAAGCAGTAAGCGGGCGCTATAGCTCTTGCTGATCCGCGTTGATGCGCGTATTGAACCGCCTCGTCGAGGCTGCTCATTACTTCATCGGCATCGGCGGCTTGGAGTGTAATCCATGCGCAGGCCAGGGGACTGTCGCCACTAGCCTGTTGGATCAAGGTACCGTCACTTAGCGCCCGGCGGGCGCGAACCACTGCAGATGGATCTGCGGCATAGGCATCATGCAGCGCGATGAGGCAATCTAGCTTGCGACCGCCGAGGCTTTCGTCGGCCGGCCACTTCCGCAGCTCAGACAAGCGTTGCAAAGCGTAGTGCGCCTGGGGGTCGAAGAACGAGATGTTGATGATATCCGCCTCCAGCGTGCGCCGAAGGCTGATCTCGTCGTTGGGCAAACGAGTCAGGCTGGAGCTCCACACTTCGAACGCCTCACGGCCCTTACCGAGGTACAGCAGCGCATGTCCGAGCATCTCGGCGATCTCGGCTCGCTTATGATCGTCGAGCGCTAGGGCGAGCGCCTCGTTGAGATAGTCCGCGGCACCGGGCATGTCCACTTGCTGGGCAGCGGTGCCCAGGCGAACGAGCAGGTCGAGTCGCTCAGCGTCTGTGTGCGGCTGGTGTATGTAATGGCGCAGGTAGGCGTAGGCCGCTTCGGGATAGCCGCGGTTCATGGAGATGTCAGCGGCTCGACGCAGGGCTTCGGCGGCTGCGCTCTTGGCCGTCCGTGGCGGAGCTTTGAGTAGGTGAGCTGCGATCTGTTCGGCTGGGGCACCGGCCTCGGCAAGTACGTCTGCGACTCGCGCATGCATTAGCTGGCGCTCAGTAGGGCTCATACTTTCTGCCACCGCAGCTCGGACCAACGGGTGCACGAAGTCAAACCTGGTTCGCGGATCTGCAGTGCTCCAGGGTCGGACCCTGATCATGTCGACTCGCTCGAGCTCGCTCATGGCCCGTGCTGCCGCTTGTGCAGACAGGTTCGCCACCCCTGCCGCCCACTCCAGGGCGGCTCCTTCTTCGAACACCGCAGCTGCTCTGGCCAACCGGCTGCTGTCCTCGCCAACTTCCGCCAAGCGAAGTTCCACCCGGTGGGTGACGGCTTGCGGGCCGATCTCCTTCACCGCCGCGGAATTTCCCGTCACCGGTCGTAGTCCCTCATTAGCCAACGTGCCGGCTAGCTCTGTCAAAAGTAAAGGATTGCCCTCTGTCGCCTGCTGGCATACCTCCGTGAATCCATCTTCCGGCTGCCGTCCGAAGATCTTTTGCAGCAACTGCCCTGCCGCTAGGCGACTCAACGCGGCCGGATGCATCACCCAACATTGGCTATCCGACGTCAGCAGCCCCAACAGGTACTCGCGGGCACCCGCTTCCCTAGGCCGCATCCCCCCGACCATCGCCATCGGGAGACCTTCCATGCGCGGCAACAGGTGCAGCAAAAATCTTAGCGATGCCGCATCCATCCAGTGCAGATCGTCCACCACTATCAGTACCGGACCCGCCTGACAAATATTACTTAGGAGCCAAAACAGGCCGTGGTACAGCGAGAAGTCACCAAGCTCCTGATCGAATATTTTACCCTTGGTTACAGTGCCAGTGAAGAGGCTGGCTGCCTGTCCAGCAGTTCCCGAAAGTAGCTTTGCTCGTTCTAGCGCTCCCGCCTTTTCCAAGACCGGTTGAAATAGCTGCCTAGCCCCCTCGAAAGTAAAGTCCTGCTCCAGCTGCACCCCCCGTGCCCGCAGTACCTGGACGCCAGTGCGAGCCGCATGATCTTGTGCTGCCACCAGTAACTGTGTCTTACCAATGCCAGCAGGCCCTTCCACGACCACAACCCGGCCGCGGCCAGCAGAACCTGGTGCGTCAGTCACGAGGGTACTAACCATGCCGGTCAGTACACCTAGCTCGTTCTCACGCTCCAGGAGCCCTTTGCCAACCTCAGCTGTTGCCACCCCACCAGTCTGCCTGCGATGGCGCGTCTGTTCAACGGGGGTGGGACGCAGCACGGTCCCATGTGGCTAGGGCTGTCACGCTCCAGGCCGAAACGGCGGACTGCAAGTAGTCTCCGCTGATCTTGCTGACAGGGTCGAATCTAGATCGGGAGACATGAGCCAGCAGAGCTAGCAGCCCAAGATGAACTTAAATCTGATGGGCTAAGACCTTCAAGTGGCCACGGTCTGCTGTCTATTAACTGGCTTGATATGGGAACGAGTTGGCCCATCCTGGCCTATGGAGAGCCGCAATGACCGCCTCGCGCCACGCAGGGCAGAGTGATCCACCGCTTCGTCGTTGAGTGCTCCGCTGCCTTGATCTGTCTCGCTTCAGGTCGGAAGTCCGCGCACTGCGCCCGCTGCCATGATGTGACGTACGACCGTTCGGAGATGGGATCAGGCGTCAGACCACCTTGAGGACTGAGTACAGTCTGCTCACCTCGCAGCTCCGCGGGCGAGTAATTCTGGAGTGACGGAAATCTCCGCTTGCGGATATCCACGTAGGAGTCTTCGTAATGGTGAGTTGCCCACGCCATCAGCACCCCACATGCGTCTGTGGGTTTTCCAGCAGAACCATGGAATCTCTATTCCTGTCACTCATGGAGAGGAACTATTCCATTGCGGAGGATCGGGCTCTTTCTGGCATCGCTAATTGTGAAGAATGGTCAAATGTTGACATTAGTGATCTAGAGTGAAATATCGCGAGTGACTTTTCGCTCGCTGAAATCCCGTCGTGCGGGCGACCGTTACACGGGGTAGTGCCACATCAAGCGGCGTTTGCCTTGGCGTGATCAGGGCGTGGCTTCGGTCTGTCCTGGGCAAGGGGCGTCCGGCTGGGGGAGGGGGCGACAGAACGAGTACGCACTCGGACGTCGTGACCTTGCTCGAGTCTCCATGCGGTGATCCGGATGGTAGGGCGGCGGAGTTGGAGTGGTTGTTCGGGCGGGTTGCCGAGCGGCTTTCGTGTCCCCTGCTATACGCCACCGGCTGTGGTGGGCCCTGGTGGACCGGGAGTTGTATCTGCCCAAGGCTTACGAGTTGGTGCGTGATAGCGGATGGGCATGCTCTGCTGGTGAGGGGTATGGCTGACCGTTCGGTGTTGACGCATCCGTTGTTCACGGGGATTTCGACAGCTCATCTGTCGTCTTTGGTCGGGGAGTTGGCCAGAGGGTGGGTGGTCGGGCTTGAGGGGCGTCGGTTTCAGGCGAGGGGCGGGGCGAGGAAGCGTGCACCGGGTGCCGGTGCCCGGCATCAGCTGGTCTTCGTGGATTGGCTGACAGCCACGCTCATCCACCTGCGGCACGACCTGCCACACGCGGTCCTGGGTGTGCTGTTCGGCGTCGATCGCTCAACCATCACCCGTGCTGTCGGTGAGATCCGCCGACTGCTCGCGGGCCGGGGCTTTGCTGTCCCCGACCGTCCTGGTCTGCGGCTTCGTACCCTGGAAGATGTGTTCGCCTA
>NZ_JBVHPY010000082.1:0-4678 GCF_055567695.1 Streptomyces sp. NPDC026417 | reverse complement strand
CAGCGCCACCAACCTGGCGAACTGGAACTCGGTCAGGCCCGCGAACGGCTCGATCCACTTCGGATCATCAGCTGAAATCACCCCACCCAAGCCACAACGCACCAACCGCCAAACCAGACGGGACAGCCTTTAGCCCATCTATATGGCGTTGGCGGTCACGGCCGAGGGCCACCGGGACATCCTGGGGCTGTGGGCCGGCGGCGAGGTGAAGGAGCCAAGCACTGGCGCGGGTGCTGACCGAGCTGAAGAACCGTGGCGTCGAAGACGTGCTGATGCTGGTCTGCGACGGACTGAAGAGCCTGCCCGACGCGGTCGGAGAGGTCTGGCCGCAGACGGTCGTGCAGACCTGCGTCGTCCATTGCTGCGGGCGTCGTTCCGCTAGGCCGGCCGCCAGGACTGGGACAAGATCGCCAAAGCACTGAAGCCCGTCTATACGGCGCCGACCGAGGACGCCGCAACCGGCCGGTTCCTCGAGTTCTGCAAGGAAAGGGGCGGCAAGTATCCGGCGATCGTGCGGTTGCGGGAAAGCGCGTGGGGCCGAGCTCGTCCCGTTCCTGCAGTTCGACGCCGAGACCCACAGGATCGTCTGCACCACGAACGCGATCGAGCCGGTGAACGCGAGGATCCGCCGAGCGGTCCGGGCCCGAGGTCACTTCCCTTCGGAGAATGCCGCCCTGAAGTGCGTGTACCTCGCGGTGATGTCCCTGGACCCGACCGGCACCGAACGGAAACGCTGGACTACCCACTGGAAGCAAGCCCTCCAAGCCTTCGATATCGCCCCCGGCGGCCGCCTCACCAACAACCGAATCTGACCTCAGCAACCATCGGCTACACCATTTACTAGACAGACCCAACGTTGGCGAGGTCCAGAGCTGCGAGAGGAGAAGTGCGCATGGGAGCGAGGGGGCGGTTTCCACCGGGCGTCGGGTAGGAAGAATCAGGTTGGTTGTGGCCATCAAGACGCGAGCGAGGTGGGCTCCGCAAGCCTGGTGTACGAAGGGGTCCGGCGGGTGGCGCAGGCCTCGTCGATGATTTCTTCTATTCCTGCACGGGCCGCAGTGAGCTGACTGCCGAGTGGGTGCGATGATCAGGATCGAGCACAGCGCTGTCCCTATCGGCCAGGAAGCGGAGGGGCGCTGCGTCGGACTGCGACCCCGGTACTGATGGCGCGGGTGATGATGGCAGAGGTAGCTCGTTCGGCAAGTGCTGCAATAGTCAGTGAGGGATTGACGGTGAGCGAAGTTGGAACGGCCGAGCCGTCGGTGATGAAGAGTCCGGGATGCTGGCGTAGTTCGTGATTATCGGTCAGGGCACTAGTGGTGGAAACGTCGCCGATTCGCGCGGAGCCGAGTGGGTGGGCCGTTACGGTCCCTGCCACGGCCTCGGTCCACGGTCGAACTCGAGACAGACCGTCTCTCTCTAGGATGCTCCGCAACGCCGTGTCGGCTTTGTCCCAGCCTCGCCTGGTGGCAGGTGTCGGATGAAATGACATTGTGCCTTGCCCAAGGCCTGGGGCCAACCGGTGAAAGTTACCGGTGAGAGGGGGAGCACCGAAGGTGCCTTCGTTGTCATCCTCAGTCATGGCCAGCAGGGTGAGCCATGAACGCCACCGGGCTCGCATGTTCCTCTTTTCAACACCAAACCAGGCGGGTGTACTCGCTGTTTGGGCCAGGATGTTAGTGAGAGCGGGAAAATAGATTTGCTGGAGGGTGAAGCGATGATACTCGGGGGCGGCGGAGTCAAGGTAATCGAAAGAGGCGGCAGTGATGGGCCGCCCTATGGGAAGTCCCTGGTAAGTGGCACCCTCCGGGCGCGACAAACCCAGCAGCGCTCGCGCTTTATCCTCGTTAATGTCAGCGACACTGACACGGTCACCATTACCCGAAAAATAGCGTCCAACGGCACGCGGCATGCCGCCCAATAATGGAGTCGAACGCTGCAAGATGACGGGAGTTGCAATCGCTCCGGCGGCCAGCACGACAACTTTGGCGTGGATTACTCCGATTTGCTCTGTGCAGGTGTAGTCGCGAGGATCGAGGATAGTGTAAGCGACCGCGTACCGGTATCCGGATATCAGGGACGGGGCAATGGTCTGAACTTCATGCAAAGGGCGGATGACAGCACCATGGGATTCCGCAGCAGGCAAGTAGTTCAGCAGGAGAGAGCGTTTAGCATCGAAGCGGCAACCGGACAGCATCCAGTTGCAGTTGGTGCAGGTACTAATGTCGACTGCTAGCGGCACTGGATTGCAGGTATGCCCGGCTCGCTGACATGCTGCGGCCAAGACTCCACCTGCGTAGGAGACATCAGGCCATTTGGTGCGTGTTACAGGTAATGCTTCCTCTACGCGGTCGTACCATGGGTCGAGGGCGGCTCGGGTCAAGCCTGCGGGCCAGAGCCGGTGACCGAGGCTGCCCCGGCGCTCGAAGACGAAGGAAGGCGCTCGCAGGGACGCGGCGAAGTAAACAACGCTGCCGCCTCCGACGCAGTTGCCAGCAACTACGGTGACCCCGTCACCGCGAACAACGTCCACGAGTTTGTTGTAAGTGCCCAGCCGCATAGACTGAGTGAAGTCGGCGGCAGCTAGACGTGGGCCTCGTTCCAAAACGGTGACTTTTGCTCCACCTGCCGCAAGGTAGTAGGCGGGAATTGCGCCACCAAAGCCGCTACCTACTACCAAAACGTCTGTCGTTTGCGCGCTCATGCCGGGCTCCCCGAAAAGGTCGTAAGTGGGTGTAGTGAGGCGAGCGGGCGGCCGTAAGAAAAATCCGTGAATCGCCATACCCCATCCGAGCCGGGTTTAGGAAAGCCCAGCCACGCAAGGCCGGGGTGCTCCTGCTCGATCGCCTGGACCGTGTCCTGCCACCCTGCGGTATCGAACGCGACGCCTACCAACAGGCTTAAAAGTTGCCAGATCGCCCGGTCCGCATCCTCCGTGTCGAACAAGTTCCCCACTAGGGCGGTGCGATGAGAGAAGGACAAGTCAACGAAGGGTGGCCGAAGCGGGGATAGCCATATCAATCGAGACATAGCATACGCGACGGCGCGGGCGTCGAGCAGCGCCGCCACCGAGGGAAGCACTGGCGCCAACGGTAGTTGCGGCGAGTTAAGCAAGGTGAGGACTCCAGCTTGCACGGCACCTGGCCCGTTCACCGCCCCCGCCACTACCACATCGCCAGGGAAGCGGCGCTCCCCCGGTATAAGCGTGTCGGCAAAGGCTTGGAGAGTCTGCATCGCCCACGACTCGGAGGTCGCTGGTGCAGCAGCAGCCGAAGCAACTGGAAGGAGTCCACTCGCGGACAACCCCGCGAGTGCGGCGGTCGCTGCTTTAAGTATGGCTCTTCTGTCGCTAGCGGTCATCGCGACTCAGCCCGCCAAGGCGCAACGTAGATCGAACGGTAAAGTAATGCTGAGCCCGCTTTCCCCTGCCGCCCGACCGTAATTACTCAGCACGTCGGCTATCTCCGGGAATCGTGAACGCAGAGCGGCGACTGCATCCCCGATGCCGACGGTCTGTCCATTGATGCGAAAGTTACTGAGCCGCGCGGCCGCCCGTTGTTCGGCCTTGTCCCACCAATACTGGCCGTCCCAAGCCACCCATGGCGTGGCGCTGTGAGACGACTGCACACTCCAATGATCTTTCTGGTAATAATGACAGGTCATCAAGGCGACGGCAAACCGGGAGGGTTCGGCCACCAAAAAACGCAGAGCCCCTCCATTGTCGACGGTGATGTCACGCTTGCTGTACTCCACACAGAGCGGATCTGCGAACAGAAGCCACCACGGCGGCTTCTCTCCCTCACCGAACTCATGCCAGGTGCAGGCGGCTGCGAAGCCGGGCTCTATGAACGGGCTGGCAGTGGCGATGGCATTGCTCGGAGTGGACGCTGCGTGTGAGACGCCGCTTGTTAAGAGTGCAACGCCCACCGTGAGCGCCATTACTGAGCCGGCCACGGAAAGACTTAGACGCTGAAAGAGCACGAGATCTCCCGAGATGGCACGAGGCTGCATCCGCTCGAGGCGGCATGAGGTGGTTTCCCGCAAGTGACTTAGTCTCTCAGCCAGAGAACCTGTCATGTAGTGGTCACGTCAAGTCGTCGCGCCCTCTGAACCCTTCCGAATCATCGAGTTGAGTAATAATTACTCACACCCCTCAGGCCACTCGGACTACAACCGGTCGTGCTTGTCCCGGTCGGCCAGGCCAAGCTGGCGGCACTGCACCGTTCCAGGGACGGACCCAGTTGCGCGAGGTCGGCAGGTTCCGCGGGAACAGGTCGTAGCCATTCTGGCCTGTGACACCAGAAATACCCGCAACGACGAGCAGGGCACGGCTGGCCAATACCAGACGTGGCACCAGACCGGTCCTAATCGCGCCCCCACGCAAGGGCTCGTGACCATGAGCGCGTCCTTGGTATCGGTCCTTGTCCTCGTCGTGATGAGTTCGGCGCTCCGCCGCGTCGCATGCACCATGCCCGCGGCAAGCTCCGCGTGGCGGTCAGCGTCTCTAGGGTCGTTTTCCACATTACGCTTGCCGAAGGGGCGTCATACCGGCACCACTCGAATCGAGTAGTGCCCTTACGCTGGCTAGAGGTTGTCCCGTATGGGCCGTGAGTTATCCGGTGAGGGCCAGGTTGTAGAGCCGGGCGATGCCGAGCATGGCCTGGTGAACCCCGTTGCC
>NZ_JBVHPY010000081.1:0-4850 GCF_055567695.1 Streptomyces sp. NPDC026417 | reverse complement strand
CACCACCTTTTCGATCATCTCGACTGGGGGCTCAAGTCATACCGGGGCCGAAGGCCGGGAGCCTCATTGCGAGGCCACGAAAACGGTAACGGGGCTGCGGACCGCTCCGAACCAGACGATCACGGTCTCGGACGCTCCCGCGGCGGCCTGAGCACGAAGATCCATCTCGCCAGCGACAGCTATGCGCGACCCCTGGCTCTCCACGTCACCGCAGGCCAGGCGGGTGACGCACCGACCTTCGAGGCCGTCATGGGTGGCATCCGCGTTCCGCGGAGCGGACGTGGCAGACCGAGGACGCGCCCGGAGGCCGTCCTGGCGGATCGCGCGTATTCGTCGCGCGCGATCCGTGGGCAGCTGCGCCGGCGAGGGATCCGTGCTGTCATTCCGCAGCCGTCCGATCAGGTTGGTCACCGTCTGCGGCGAGGTAGCACAACGACACAAGCCAGCTCAGCACACGAAGTCTCACTGAAATACTAGGTACTAAATACTCTCCCGGAGAGAATTTAGCTATGAGACTTTTCCCTCCGTGGTAATCGAAAGCCCGTGGGAGAATTATGGGTATTAGACGCGTAGGCGTTACCTTCTCTTTCCCTTAGCGTCGCGAGCGCTACTTCCTCGCCTAGCTATGAACCAATCCGACGAAGTAGCCAGAAAAGTTTCCAGCTACAAATGCCACGCAATCCTCCATACGAATTATAATGGAAGGCCGCCGTGGCGCCGCCTCGGAATCCTTGAGACGAATTGCGATTAATTCTCACCTTGGCATAACTGCCAGCGGCGTTCGACGTCACACATTCGAGGCCTCGCCTGCAGCCGCCGGGAAGAGTCACGGAATGAATCGCTGTAGACCTTTTCGCAGACATGCATTTTTTACTGTCTTTATAGGATTTTTCCTCATAGCGAAAAGGTCGCTGTTATTACCGAGATCCTGCGCCCGCTGGATTACTTCACAAGCCTACATGAGCAGTAGCCAGATACGTCGACTATAGAGCATAAGTAGCTCGCACCAAAATGGTGACCGCCATGCACGCTGCGCCGTTTATGGACCCAGCGTCAGTTACAGATAGGGATTTCCTCAATTGCGCGCCGTTTCAACCCCAGAATTAACAAAGGTGCTTTCGTCTGCTACAGCTACAGTTCTCGATTGGCAGCGGCCAGACGGAGCATGGGAGGGCATTGCGGACCCCCGGGTCTTGGAGACCTCCATCACCGCGTTTGCTCTGCATGCCGGAGGCGGAAGCGGGGCAGCCGTTCAACGCGCCCGGAGATGGTTGTCCACTGCGCAGCCCCAGGCCAATCCTGCAACGGTTAGGGGTGTCGAGGAGCAGCTGCAGGAACTTGCTATCAACCCCGAAACTGCCGTCACCCTTCCGGTAAATGCCTTCTCAGGGCAATTCGCCAGCCGTACCTTGATGCTTGGTTGCCTGGCTGTGGCCGCAGGGCTTCCCGACTTCCATCCCAGGAAGCTACTTGAGGCCGCTACCACGTCTACCCGCCCGGGTCGCAGTGGCAGAATAAAGGAGTGGCAGCAGGTTCTCATGGCGGCCGCGGAACTCATTGCGCTGGCTGCTCTTGGCGCACCTGCACCACCTGACGCGGTGCGGGTTCTCAAGCGGACGCAAGATGCAGGCGGCTCGTTCTGTTTCATGCCCGCAGTTACCGCGCTGGCCTACCTGGGATTGGCTATGTCGCATGCCGATAACGCTGCCGAGCGCCGGGCCATGGAATACCTGCACAAAAGCCAAAGGCCTGACGGGACGTGGCGTTTCATACCGAACGAGATCTGGGACACCGCTCTCATGGTCCGCTCCCTCCGGAACATCCCCGAGTTCGAGGCTCACGCACTTCAGCCGGCCCTGCATTTTCTCGAACGTGCGCAGTCCGAGGACGGCGGGTGGGGAATCAGGCGGGGCATCGAGGCCGACAACGACACCACGTCAGTTACGGTGGCTGCACTCGCCGGCACCCTGGTCGGTGAACGGACGCGCTCCGCTGCCTACCAATACCTCAGGAAGGTCCAACTACCCTCGGGATTGTGGAGCACGTGGCAGTCTGCGGATGATCACCCGTCGCAAGACATCACCGCCCATGTGATCACTGCGCTGGCTGTGCAGACAGGCCACGGAATCGACACCACAGCAGGAAGGCAGTGGCTTATTGCGCAGCGTGAGGAAGGAGGGTGGATCGCAGACTGGTATGCCCCCCCAGCGTACACTGCGGCAGAGTATATCCCCGCAATAGGATCTGACCACCCGGCATCACGGAAGGCCATCACTGAGCTAATCGAGCAGCAGCTCTCTGATGGTGGCTGGCCCGACTACGAGTCGGGAAATTGTAGCTCGCCGGCCGCCACGGGCCTAGCCCTCACGGCTCTCAGCCGCGCCCGAAATCCGTTGGCCGCAAAGGCTATCAACCGTGCGGCGCGCTACCTGATGGAGACGCAGCGCGACGATGGCACGTGGTCCGGCAGTCCTATAATGTACGGCCCTCGCCCATTCCTCGCCCACTTTCCCACTCACACACATGCCTTTGTTGTCGCAGGGCTTCGCGATCTCTACCTCATCCTGTGAGCACCGGGAAGACCCGGGCTATTGCATCACCCTGGGATCAATTGAGTCGCACATTCTTACCTACGAACCTCCACCGGATAATTAGCTGATCTGGTCCGGACAAGCACTCGTTGGCCCCGAAATGCCGCGTTTCTCGCGATATTCAACGATTGCTTAGCGATGAGCTCGACTGAGGTCCGTCGTGACATGAGAAAAGCCGCACGGGCTTGGGCTGGGAAGGCTGCGGGGCAATCCTGGGCCCGTACAGTGTGTTCCATCCTGTCGTATGCGGCGCCGAAGCGGGCGGCGGCACGCGAGTCGGTCCTGTGAAAGCGGTGCAACGGACGCCGGCGCAGGGAGGTCGGTTGGTTGCAGTGCGACACTGAGGCGAGAGCTACGCCGAGAATCCACCTGGACCCTGCCGAACTGGAAGCCGACCGTTCCTCCTGTCGGGCAACCCGCCGTCAGACGAGCACCGAAGTTGTCCTCTTCCGGCAGACCGCCTGCTGATCACAACACCAGCCCAATCGCCCGTGCGAGCACACCACCCCGATCCGTGCGCCCAAGGTTGAAATTGGGAACCGGGTCATCCTATCCACCCCATGACACGGTGGGCACCGCCCGGATCTCCTTGAGATTCCATCTCATTCCCCTTGGAGCAATTAAGTGATTCACTCAACTCACGGCAATAGAAGCACAGTTCGTGACATTGCGAACGTCCCCACTCTTGCACAAATCTCCGCCACTGCCATTCAACTTCACCCGCTGCTCTGCCAATGGACTTCTGGCATGGAGTCATTTTTTCGACGGGAACCACACCTGCAGGCCGCTCTCATCGCGACATCAAGCGCCCCCTGGCTAGGGATCAAAGATCTCTATCTGGGTGCAAGGATTAACAGCTGGATCATATTCTTCGACGACTGGATCGACGACATTGACATCGATCCAGATCTAATCTTGTCGACGATCCATGAAATCCGGGCCGTACTCGCAGGAGAAGCCGTTTCAAGTGGCCCCCTATCAACAACCCTTGCTGACATCAGAGCCGATGTACATAGCCAACTACAAGGAAGGCTCCTGGGACCCCTGTGGGACCATTCAATGGATGAAATGGTCACCTCCATGCTCCGCGAGCACAGATGGTCTGCCGGGGAGGAGGAACGTCCCTCTCTTGCAACCTACCTAGAGCACGGCGCTCGAACGAGTGGCCCGGCTCCCGCATGCCTCGGCCTCTGGTCGGCTATGGACACCCCCAGCCTGCCGGATCACCTTCCAATCCTTACCCAGGCACTAGAGCACGCTAATCTTGCAATTCGATTACTCAATGATGTGGTTGGTGCAGATCGAGAGAGAGAAGAGGGTACAGTCAACTGTCTGACGCTCGGCCTCCGCCCCACAGAAGCGCACAAGTTGGCCTTCGCGGAGCTGCAGCGACTTGACAATCTATGTCTTCCTCTAATGGAAGTGAACTTCGAGCCAGCGATCATGCTGTATCGCCTCATTCATGTCGTAGAAAATGTATACAAGTATCAAGATCCTGGCGCTGTGAGGCGAGGTTCTGGTTCTGCCACTTGACGCAGCGCTCGATGACCTTGCGGCGCATCACTACCCCACCGCGCTAGCCGCCGTTCGTACCCCGGGCTGGAAGGGCCACCACGACCGCGTCGCAGGGTATCTGAGGGGCCTCGAGTTTTCCGACAGTGATCTGACCGTTTGTTTCATACCGCTATGCGCACCTCCGAATATTCGGCGTGGATTGCTCACGGTGGGCGGTATCCGACGGCCAAGTCAGGGTGTTTATGATTGCCTCAAAGTTCGATGTATTGGGTGATGTCCAGTCGGGCTGCCTCTCGGGTCAGGTAAGTGACGCGGGAAACCCGCTCGTTCCTCAGCACGCCGAAGAATGATTCCGCCATCACGTTCTCCCAGCAGGCCGCGACCGAGCGCGCCAACCATATCGCGGGCGAGGCAACCCGGGCAGGCAGCCAAACCATTGACCCCTGCCAGGCCATCACCGGACGGGCCATCTTCGTCGCCCCGCAGGAGGCAGTCGCTGCCGCCCAGGCAGACCTGCACTCCGCCAGCACCGCTGGCACCGCCGGCACGGTCAGCGTGGCCGGTGACGTAGTGGCTGACCATCAGTGACCGGTTCGAGCGACACTGCCTTCCTGTCAGTTGTCGAATCGGCTCACTGAGCCTCTTTCATCCTGAATGCATGCAGGTCAGGAGGGTGTGGACGGCCTGGACGATGGTGCCGATGCGGCGGGTGGAGCATCTGGCCCGACGGAGCAGTCGCCAGGT
>NZ_JBVHPY010000080.1:1878-5083 GCF_055567695.1 Streptomyces sp. NPDC026417 | reverse complement strand
ACACAGTGGACGCGAGCAACTGAGGACAAGCCCTCGGCCTATTAGTACCAGTCACCTCCACACCTTGCGGTGCTTCCAGATCTGGCCTATCAACCCAGTCGTCTACTGGGAGCCTTAACCCCTCAAAGGGGGTGGGAATACTCATCTCGAAGCAGGCTTCCCGCTTAGATGCTTTCAGCGGTTATCCCTCCCGAACGTAGCCAACCAGCCATGCCCTTGGCAGGACAACTGGCACACCAGAGGTTCGTCCGTCCCGGTCCTCTCGTACTAGGGACAGCCCTTCTCAATATTCCTACGCGCACAGCGGATAGGGACCGAACTGTCTCACGACGTTCTAAACCCAGCTCGCGTACCGCTTTAATGGGCGAACAGCCCAACCCTTGGGACCGACTCCAGCCCCAGGATGCGACGAGCCGACATCGAGGTGCCAAACCATCCCGTCGATATGGACTCTTGGGGAAGATCAGCCTGTTATCCCCGGGGTACCTTTTATCCGTTGAGCGACGGCGCTTCCACAAGCCACCGCCGGATCACTAGTCCCGACTTTCGTCCCTGCTCGACCCGTCGGTCTCACAGTCAAGCTCCCTTGTGCACTTACACTCAACACCTGATTACCAACCAGGCTGAGGGAACCTTTGGGCGCCTCCGTTACTCTTTGGGAGGCAACCGCCCCAGTTAAACTACCCATCAGACACTGTCCCTGATCCGGATCACGGACCCAGGTTAGACATCCAGCACGACCAGAGTGGTATTTCAACGACGACTCCCCCTGAGCTGGCGCTCAGAGTTCACAGTCTCCCACCTATCCTACACAAGCCGAACCGAACACCAATATCAAACTGTAGTAAAGGTCCCGGGGTCTTTCCGTCCTGCTGCGCGAAACGAGCATCTTTACTCGTAGTGCAATTTCACCGGGCCTATGGTTGAGACAGTCGAGAAGTCGTTACGCCATTCGTGCAGGTCGGAACTTACCCGACAAGGAATTTCGCTACCTTAGGATGGTTATAGTTACCACCGCCGTTTACTGGCGCTTAAGTTCTCAGCTTCGCACACCCGAAAGTGCACTAACCGGTCCCCTTAACGTTCCAGCACCGGGCAGGCGTCAGTCCGTATACATCGCCTTACGGCTTCGCACGGACCTGTGTTTTTAGTAAACAGTCGCTTCTCGCTGGTCTCTGCGGCCACCCCCAGCTCAAGCAGCAAGTGCTCTCACCAGTGATGGCCCCCCTTCTCCCGAAGTTACGGGGGCATTTTGCCGAGTTCCTTAACCATAGTTCACCCGAACGCCTCGGTATTCTCTACCTGACCACCTGAGTCGGTTTAGGGTACGGGCCGCCATGAAACTCGCTAGAGGCTTTTCTCGACAGCATAGGATCATCCACTTCACCACAATCGGCTCGGCATCAGGTCTCAGACTATGTGCCAGGCGGATTTACCTACCTGACGTCCTACACCCTTACCCCGGGACAACCACCGCCCGGGATGGACTACCTTCCTGCGTCACCCCATCACTCACCTACTACCACCTTGGGTCGGCGGCTCCACCACTTTCCTTTCCCCGAAGGGTCCGGAACGGCTTCACGGCCTTAGCATTAATGGGCTCGATGTTTGACGCTTCACAGCGGGTACCGGAATATCAACCGGTTATCCATCGACTACGCCTGTCGGCCTCGCCTTAGGTCCCGACTTACCCTGGGCAGATCAGCTTGACCCAGGAACCCTTAGTCAATCGGCGCACACGTTTCTCACGTGTGTATCGCTACTCATGCCTGCATTCTCACTCGTGAACCGTCCACCACTAGCTTCCGCTGCGGCTTCACCCGGCACACGACGCTCCCCTACCCATCCCAGCCCCCGTTGGGGGTATGTGCTGGAATGACACGACTTCGGCGGTACGCTTGAGCCCCGCTACATTGTCGGCGCGGAATCACTAGACCAGTGAGCTATTACGCACTCTTTCAAGGGTGGCTGCTTCTAAGCCAACCTCCTGGTTGTCTGTGCGACTCCACATCCTTTCCCACTTAGCGTACGCTTAGGGGCCTTAGTCGATGCTCTGGGCTGTTTCCCTCTCGACCATGGAGCTTATCCCCCACAGTCTCACTGCCGTGCTCTCACTTACCGGCATTCGGAGTTTGGCTAAGGTCAGTAACCCGGTAGGGCCCATCGCCTATCCAGTGCTCTACCTCCGGCAAGAAACACACGACGCTGCACCTAAATGCATTTCGGGGAGAACCAGCTATCACGGAGTTTGATTGGCCTTTCACCCCTAACCACAGGTCATCCCCCAGGTTTTCAACCCTGGTGGGTTCGGTCCTCCACGAAGTCTTACCTCCGCTTCAACCTGCCCATGGCTAGATCACTCCGCTTCGGGTCTTGAGCGCGCTACTAAATCGCCCTATTCGGACTCGCTTTCGCTACGGCTTCCCCACACGGGTTAACCTCGCAACACACCGCAAACTCGCAGGCTCATTCTTCAAAAGGCACGCAGTCACGACTGCATGTGCAAGCACATACAGCGACGCTCCCACGGCTTGTAGGCACACGGTTTCAGGTACTATTTCACTCCGCTCCCGCGGTACTTTTCACCATTCCCTCACGGTACTATCCGCTATCGGTCACCAGGGAATATTTAGGCTTAGCGGGTGGTCCCGCCAGATTCACACGGGATTTCTCGGGCCCCGTGCTACTTGGGTGTTTCTCAAACGAGCCGCTGATGTTTCGACTACGGGGGTCTTACCCTCTACGCCGGACCTTTCGCATGTCCTTCGCCTACATCAACGGTTTCTGACTCGTCTCACGGCCGGCAGACCGTGAAAGAGAAATCCCACAACCCCCACGACGCAACCCCTGCCGGGTCTCACACGTCGTAGGTTTAGCCTCATCCAGTTTCGCTCGCCACTACTCCCGGAATCACGGTTGTTTTCTCTTCCTGCGGGTACTGAGATGTTTCACTTCCCCGCGTTCCCTCCACACTGCCTATGTGTTCAGCAGTGGGTGACAGCCCATGACGACTGCCGGGTTTCCCCATTCGGAAACCCCCGGATCAAAGCCTGGTTGACGACTCCCCGGGGACTATCGTGGCCTCCCACGTCCTTCATCGGTTCCTGGTGCCAAGGCATCCACCGTGCGCCCTTAAAAACTTGGCCACAGATGCTCGCGTCCACTGTGCAGTTCTCAAACAACGACCAACCACCCATCACCCTGC
>NZ_JBVHPY010000079.1:0-5129 GCF_055567695.1 Streptomyces sp. NPDC026417 | reverse complement strand
AGGAGACATGCTCAACGAGCTCGTACGGGACGTCGAGCATGGAAGGATACGGAACCAACAGGGCCTCTCGGTCGCCGGTGTGATGAGTGGAATCACCACGCCAACGACGAGGGGCCCTGCCTCGTCACCAGACCCGCTGATCAGCCTGTTTCACCCGCCGGCACAGGATGAAAGAGGCTCACTGTCGGTGGCCAACCACGCCACTCAGAAGGGAACTGATAGACCCCGCCCTCACCCCGCCCGGCAAGCCGCCGGCCTCCTGGTCCGGTGTGCCAGGCCGTGTTCAGCCTGTTCGTTCTGACCGTCACGGTCGGCATCCTGGCGCCACAACGATCTGGCCCACCTGCTGGACCGGCAGAACACCGGATCCGAGTTCCTGCTCCTGCTGCTCGCGGTCGGCTGGATCGGGTGGGCGCAGTTCACGCTCTGCACGGACGCGGCAGCTGGTTGCGCAACTGCGGAGGCTGCGGTGACATGCACCGCGCGGGCTGGGTGTCTCGCAGCGTGCTGCCACGATCCTGGTGCCGCGACGACAACCGCTGCCGGGCCAGACTTCCCGGGCCCAGTCCCTTGGCAGGACGGCCCAGAAGTGCCGGCTCCCGCTTCGGGAGGGCACGGGTCGTACACGGTGCGCGAAATCCGGCCCGCGGAGAGCCTGTGGAGCATCGCCGAGGAGGAGTTGGGCGATGGCGAGCGGTGGCGAGATCGCTGCCCTCAACGAGGGACACACCATGTCCGGCGGGCACGTCTTCAGGTCCAGCGGTTTTCCCTGCAGCCGGGCTGGACACTGGTCACGCTTGAGCGGCCGGGACAGCAAGGCGTAGCAGCGCAGACCGAGACGGGTACAGCACCGATCCCGACGTAATCTATCCAGGACAGCAGGTCGCCGTGCCCGCCACCCTCCCTCACCCGCGCCCAGGCGCCCCGTCCCCGGACCGCCCGAGCAGCGGCAACACTGGCAGCAAACAGCCCTGGGGAAGGGCCAGGACACCGATGACGCTCCGCCCGCGACGCCCGAAAACAGCACGCCTGGCCCCGCGCCGTCTTCTCCTGGCACTTCTCCGTCCAGCAGCGCCTCCCCTGAACAGTCGACGCCGTCCCCTGCCTCGCTGTGGGGCTGTTGACGTGGACTGCTGAGGTGGCGGACGAGCCTCTGGTGCTGGAGCCGACTGACCGGCGGATGGAGTGGGAGACCAACTCCTGGTCGCTGGGTGCGGCTGACGAGGACAGGAGTTTCGTTGTCCGTTGCCGAGGTGGTGGCTGCCTTCGAGCGGACTGCTGCTGCCATCGAGGAACGCATTCGCGATCTGAGTTTCTCCGGGGTGGCGACGTTCTACGTGTGGCACGACACGCAGGCAGGACAGCTCCGGTGCTCGACCGGTTCTGTGCCGCCGGATGCGCTGCCGTTCAGCGGTACCTATGTGGCTTCCGACGACCTCGGTCCGGTCGTCGAGGGATTCCTGGCCGACAGCGAGCCCGGCTTCATCGCCTGGTCCGACCTGGACGACGCACAGAACCTCTCGGAGCAGACCGCGACCGAGCGAGAGATCAGGCCCTTCGTTGTCTGGGTCCGCAGTGTCGGAGCCTCACGCTGACTGGTGATGCCAGTCCACACGGACGAGTCGGCGGTGACAGATGAGGGCTGCGGCTACGTTTGCGGAGCCAGCGGCGCAGGTGGTCGTAGTCGTAGCCCTTGTCCGCGGGCAGCTTGGCCGGCCTTCGGCGGCGTGGGCCGCTGCGGGACCGGATGGGCGGGATCCCGCGCACGAGCGGTTCCAGGCCGAGGCTGTTGTGCATGTTGGCGCCCGAGATCCCCAGCGAGATCGGCAGTCCGTTCCGGTCGGTGATCAGGTGGATTTTCGATCCCAGCTTGCCGCGGTCGGTCGGATTCGGTCCGGTCAGCGGCCCCGTTACCTTTTTCGTGGCCCCGAAATGGGGTCCCCGGTCTCCGGGTCCCGGCATGACTTTGGCCCCTTGTCGATCATGGTTGAGAAGGTGGTGTCACTGGGCCGGGAGGCATTGGCAGACTGCTGATCAGGGGCATGACCGCTTCATCCGCACTCTTCGGGATGAGCAGGCCTTCGTAACGTGGATGCCGGCACGCTGATGCCGCAACGGAGGCCGGGAAGGGTGTCTGCTGGGGAGGGTGAGTGAGCGAGGGCGAGGTCGATGTCTACCTCGGCCTGGACGTCGGCAAGGGTGAGCATCACGGGACCGCACTGACTCTTGCGGGCAAGAAGGTGTTCGACAAGCCGCTGCCCAACAGTGAACCGCGGTTGCGTGAGCTGTTCGAGAAGCTCCAGTCCAGGCACGGAACGGTGCTGGTCGTGGTCGACCAGCCGGCCTCGATCGGCGCCCTGCCGCTGGCCGCCGCGCGGGATGTCGGCTGTCGTGTCGCCTATTTGCCAGGGCTGACGATGCGGCGGACCGCCGACCTCTATCCCTGGTGGGCCCGCACGATCGTGGAGTCTACCGAGACCGCCCAGTCGAGGTCCTCGTCGACGCCGGCCTGGGCCATCAGTGCGGTGAAGACACGCTCCCAGGTGCCGTCGATGGCCCACATCCGCAGGCGGTTGTAGACGCCTCGCCAGTTGCCGTACTTCTCCGGCAGGTGCACCCAGGGCGTTCCGGTCTGGAACTTGAAGGCGATCGCGTCGATCACCTCCCGGTGATCCCGCCAACGACCACCGCGCACCGGCGCCCGGTCCGGGAGCAACGGCTCGATCCGCGTCCACTGCGCGTCAGTCAACGACACACCCGGACCAACGATCCGATGATCTAAACGAAACGGCCTAGCACCGAGCGCCGAACTCGTCGAGGATGACGCGGTGGAGCCGGGCCTAGACACAGTCCCGGCTCCACTGGGCGAAGCGCCGGTAGACGGTGGGCGAGGCCGACCCGAACACCGGCGGGACAGCCATACGCTCCATCCGGCGGCCGCGCTCAGCCAGAGCGCAGTATCGAGGTACGCATTCACTAGAGCCGGTGATACGGCGGATTCCTGATACACCCGCGCTGCAACCGGCATACCCCGTACCGATCGCGGCGCCACCGCCAATCGGTACCGGTGGAGCGTCACCTGCCGGTCCGTATGCGGAAAATCCCTCACAGCAGGTGAGGGCCGACACTGCATCCAGCCCGTCTCAACGCACCCGGGCGGCGCCGCGCCTGACGCGCAGCCGGCAGGGCGGATGGACTTCGGCCCAAAAGGTAGGGGCGGGGTACTGGTCAGGTAGGACCCCGCCCCTCACGGCGGAACCGTCCATGAGCCGCTCCAAGGGATGGTTCCCTCCCGTCCTCACGAAAAGGACCGGAAGGCGTATAGAATATTCACGTTAGTGGGGCGGGACCGTCGAGGGGTGTGAGGTCCCGCCCCGCCCGGCTGAGCGTGCGCGAGCTAGCCGGGCAACCCAGCCTCAGGGAAAGGGGTGAGGCTGGAAAAATGGCCTTTAGGAGCAATGTGGAACTTGTGGGGGCGTGGGCTTTCAGCGGCCACCGAAAGCCCACAACTCCCCTTGCGCAACACCCTCCCCATAAATGCCGATCCATGCCTGAGTAATCCATGCTCACACTCTTGGGTACTTACTGTAGATGGCAAACCATTGATGCTGGTCAACCTCGCGATCCGCGATGGTTCGGATCCTCATAGCATCGATTGTCGGATGCATCACCGAATGCCATACGCGATGAAGGTCACCATTCACAGATAAAGGATGATCTTGTGTGCGCCGACCGCGGTGATGTCCGCAGCTCGTCCGAGCAGGCAGCAGGGGAGCCCAGCTCCCCAGAAGCCGGCGGACGGCCTGGATGTGATGCCATAGCGATACTTGCCGCAGAAGTCGCTTTCCCTTGTCGCTATGGAGTTTCGCCGGTCGGCGGCGCCGTGGTCCTCGGGGGCTGCGGACGGGCGGGATGCCCATGACCAGCGGTTGGAGGGTGAGGCTGTCGTGGGTGTTGGCGGCAGAGACGGGCAGGCCGGCACGGGTCGACGACGAGGTGGATTTTCGTTCCCGTCTTGCCGCGGTCGGTCGGATTCGGTCCGGTCAACTGCCCCCTTTGAGGGCGCGGACACTGACGAAAGCCAATAGCGAATCATGACTAGTCCATGGCTCCCCCGGCCGGCGAGTTCGTCGAGGATGAAGCAGTGCAGACGGGCCCAGACCCGCTGGCTCTACCGCGCGAAACGGCGGTAGACGGTGGGCCGGGCCGCACCGGCGGCAACTGCCACCACGGGCATCCCGATGCGGCCACGAACACGATCGCGGTCAAGCATTCGCAGTCTCCGCCCGCCGGCGGCCCCGCCCTGCGGACGCACCAGCACAGTCTCCGACACTACCCGGCGAAACAACTCGAACAACTCATCCGAAACCGTCCATCTCTGGTCCGGCCAGCCGTGCGCTGACGGGCCCTTGGCCAGTTCCTCCTCAAGCCCGGTGAACAGCGCCCCGCTCAGCCTCGTCTGGACACCGGGCCGCGAGAGCGAACCACGTCCCGGCCGCTCTCCCCCAAGCCCATCGCCACCGCTGCACCGACCGGTCGCTGACCCGTAACTTCCCTCGCGATATTCGTGCTGCCCCGCCCCTCGGCGAACATCGCCGCTGCTTCCATCCGGATCCGCTCGCGAAGCGCTTGCCTCTCCGCGGTCACCCCCCGTGCGGATACCTCATGCACCCGCCAGACCTCGACGATCACCATCAGCCCCAACGACAACCCGACTTTAAGGTCAGGAATGCACTCAACACCGCTGCCAGTGTCAGGGCTCTCTCACAATCTGAACAGCAGTACCTGCGCCCATCCCGAGAGCGAGCACATTCGGAGCACCCGGACGACTGTTGAACCGGTTCCCGCTGACCATCCCACGCGCGCGCCGGAACCCCGGGAAAGCAAGACATACTTCAGACCGTGCATGGCCCAAGCCACGACAACCGCGATAAATGACACATCGGGATTTACTCGGCGTCTCCCCCAGGTAGGCGAACCACCGAGGCGGCTGAACGAGGGAAGGCAGTCGACCGCCACCCTTACCAAGTCGTGCTTAGACCGTGTCCTATGTGGGGCTGGGTCGTTGGACTTGGTTATGGGGCGGGGTACGTGGAGTTGGATTGTTCCGGACGGGCTGTGGGAGATCG
>NZ_JBVHPY010000078.1:0-5428 GCF_055567695.1 Streptomyces sp. NPDC026417 | reverse complement strand
CAAGCCCTCACTTCCAGCACCACCTCCACCAGGCGGCCGACGAGGCTCTGCCACGGCGTCTCGTCCTGGCGTTCCACCTCGTCGTCCCCCTTTGAGGCGGGCGCAGGGGGCGGATCGGTGCGGGCGCCGGCCGCGTGCTGATCGGCGCGGACGATGGTGGAGTCCACCGAGATGTCCCAGTCGATTTCACCTGCCGCGTCTGCTGCAGCCTGGACCTGCTGCAGCAGACGTTCCCAGGTGTCGTCGGCCGACCACAGCCGGTGGCGTTCGTAGACGGTTTCCACGGGCCGAACCGCTCGGGCAGGTCCCGCCACTGAACGCCGGTCCGCACCCGGTGCAGAATCCCGTCGATCACCTGACGGTGATCCCGCCACCGGCCGCAACGACCATTGCTCACCAGCAGGAAGGACAGCAGCCGTTCCCACTCGGCATCCGTCAGATCTCCCCGCCCCATGTCCACATCAACGACCCGTGGACGAAATAGTCACATGATCGGCCGGACAAGTCCTAGCAGCGAGTGACCATCGGCTTGCCTTCGCGAGCTCGCCCTTGGTTGCGAATTCCTCCGCGGTCCAAGCCGTCGGCAGATACAACCTCCTGTCCACCAGGGCCAATCCCTTTTAGGTCCGTCATTACCACGACCCTCACCCTATTTCAGGCGAATCCAAGCTCTGGTCCGCCGCTGCCTGGCCGCCGGTTTGCCGGCTGCGGGTCACCGCGGACGAGGCTTATGGACAAGACTGGCACTTTCGCCGCCTGCTCGAACAACTCGACCTCGGCTATGTGGTGGCGGTGCCCAAGTCCCAGCAGATCAAGTCCCTGGCCGGCATCTGACGCATCGACCAGCTCATCGAGGCCCCCCTGCCGATGCCTGGCAGCAACTCTCCCGCGGCAACGGCGCCAAAGGCCCACGCGTCTACGACTGGGCCGCCGCCAAGCTGCCCGCCAACCTCATCCTTGACCCGACCCGCCAACCCATCACCGTTGGGTAATGGCCCGCCGCAGCCTGTCCGACCCCGAAGAGATGGCCCACTACTCCACCAGCGGTTCCGAGTCCTGAACTGCGTTTTCGGTAGTGGCAGCGGCGGGCGATGGCTTGGTGGCGTCTTCTCCGGGCCGACCACTTCAGTGCGTGGGTGACAAGATCGCGGTCGGCTTGGGGGTGGGGCAGGAGAGTGTCCAGGAGTCGCCTGATTTCTGCCACGGTGAGCGGGACGAGGGCTGATCCGTTTCTGCAGCCCCCCTTTGCCGCATCAGCGGCCTGGGCGGCGATTGCTGTCAGGAAGGCGTGGGCGAGCATGGCCCGGGTGATGTGCCGGTACCAGCCGATGTTGCGGTGGACTTCGTACTGGTCCAGGCCGCATTCGTTTTTCGCGGCCTGGAAGCACTCCTTTGATCGCCCAGCAGGAGCCGGCGATCCGGACCAGCTCGGTGATCTCGATGCCGAGGGGTGTGTAGGCGAAAGTACTAAACTGCCTCACTTGACCTGGCACATACCCCGAATGGGTGAATAACGATGCCGATCCTCGATAATCATGAAGACGTGCTCCAACTACTACTGAGCTTGATTGGGTGATGTCGGTTCGTTTGCCTGACAGCCGGCACTCGGTACCGGTAGCCCTGGGGGGCGTGAGGTATGCGCAAGGTGGAGGGCTGACCGACGCCGAGAGGGCTGGGCGGGAGCGGTTACGGCTCCAGACCCTGGAGCGCTTCGAGGCGGGGCAGAAGAGCTCGGAGATCGCGACCGCGCTGCGCGTGAGCGAGCGGTCGGTCGAGCGGTGGCGCCGGGCATGGCGCGAGTGCGGCGAAGCCGGGTTGCTGTCGAAGGGGTCACCGGGAAGACCTCGGCTCAGTGAAGCCCAGATCGCTAGGCTGGAGAGGGAGTTGGGGCGTGGTCCGCTGGCGCACGGGTGGGCGGACCAGCGGTGGACGCTGGCACGGATCAAGACTCTGATTGGCCGGCTGTTCCATGTCTCCTACACGGTCGAGGGCACCTGGCGGCTGCTGAAGCGGCACGGTTGGAGCTGGCAGCAGCCGGCCCGGCGGGCGATCGAGCGCGATGACGCGGCTGTGGAGGTGTGGCAGAAGGAGACCTGGCCGCGGGTAAGACCATCGCGGCGGAGCGCGGGGCTTGGCTGGTCTTCGAAGACGAGGCCGGGCAGTCGCTGACTCCGCCGCGGGCGAGGACTTGGGGGCGTCGGGGCTGCACGCCGGTCGTGAAGGTGCGCGGCCGGGGGTCCGGGCGGGTGTCGATGGTCGGGTTGACCTGCTACAAGCCGGGCCAGCAGTCGCGGCTGTTCTACGCGGTCCGGGAGTACACCGGGCGCAAAGACCAGCCGAAGGGCTTCGGCTGGCGCGACTTCCGGGACTTGATCATCCGGGCCTGCATCCAGCTCGGTGGGCCAATTGTGCTGGTCTGGGACAACGTCCGGCTGCACCTGACGAGACCCCTACGCGAGTTCATCGAAGCAAACTCCGAGTGGCTCACGGTGTTCCAGTTGCCGACCTATGCCCCTGATCTCAATCCCACCGAAGGGATCTGGTCACTGGTCAAGCGCGACATCGGCAACCTCGCCGCGGCCAACCTCGCGGAGATCACTCGGGCGGTGAAGCGCCGACTGAAGACGCTCCAGTACCGGCCGACGGTGGTTGACGGCTGTCTGGGCGCCACTGGGCTGAGCTTCCAGGACTGCCTTGCTCAGTCCGCGGCCTCGTCCTGCGACATCGCCGTCACGCGGAAGCCATGCAGCTCAACGCTCCAGATGTCCACCACCGGCTCGGGGGCGTCCTCCTCGTCCGAGAAGCCTTCCACGTAGAAGCCGAAGAACTCCAGCAGCGATCGCTCGCCCAGCTCCAGCGGATGGAACGGCAGCGGGTATGGCTCCTCGTCCTCGAAGGGTGGAAAGGGCTCCACCGGGTGCCGGCCCTCCCAGTACGGAAGCTCGAACGGGAGCCGTTCGCCGATGTCCTCGATGACGCCGCTGTCCGGGGACAGGCTCAGTGAGCGTACGAGTTTGCCGTCGTCCCAGACCGCGAAGGCCAGCCAGTCGACGACACTGTGCATAGCGTGCAGATAGAGGCGACGGCCCCGGCTGGCCGCGACCAGGTGCTGCGGAAGTTCCGAGGGCCGGTCGAGCATGACCTCCTGGTCGCAGACCAGGTCAAGTCCCGACGCCGACAGCGCGCAGACGGTCCCCTCGGGCGGGTAGAGCGCGTCCGCCAGTTCCCAAGCCTCTTCGTCGTCCGCGTCTACGCGGTAACCGGGGCGAACCCGGGCAACCAGTGCCATAGCCCCGTCGATCTCACTCGTTGATACGTCTTGGAGCAGGTTGGCAATCGCATCGTCTGCATAGGCCAGCACTGCGGTCTTCGCTCCCATACGGTCTGTGTGAAGTCCTGCCGGGAGGCTACCAATCACCTCCGACAGACGACGAGCAGTCCACCCGATACCCCGGCCGACATCACGAGTTCAAGTTCAGTAGCAACCACACAAGGAAGGCAATTACAGAGGTTGAGCCAAAAGAGATGAATCTCTGAGTCGACGTAGAATCGGAATTCGACGGGCTCCTTCGGCGAATAGGCGCAGCCGCTCTAAGGATCGTTGCAAGTGGAGAATTTCGGCATTGCTGACAGAGAGCGGTAAAGTGCGCTGGAGAGCAAGGAGTCCGGTGTCGATGCAACAGTTCAACTCGGTGCCAGATTGCGACGTTCGCAGATCGTAACGTACAGTCCGCTCGTATTTCTCCGGAGCGAATCCCGGCCTGTAGCGTCGAACAAGTAGCTGCGCGCTCAAGGCAACCACTTCCCCACGGAAGGTCCCTGGGCCATTCCGGCCAGAGCCGAAGTCCAGTCTGGTTTGAGCGCCTACTTTACTCGGCGCATTTAGATAGACTACCGTGTCGAGATTGGCAACCCACCTTGTCATCAGGTCGGGTTCTACGAGCCACCGCATGATCTCTACATCGGAATTTCGAATGTTTATCGAACTGGCAAATGAGTATTGACTCCACTGATACTTCATGCGTTGGCGTCCATCTTTCGAAAATATGCTCCACCGAATGACGGAGCGGGATAGGATGGGACCACCGGGAATGTCAACTAACGGTATGGGCCCGGATGGTCAGGCGTGGCGTCAGGATACAGAGCTCGCCGCGGGAAGCCAACGGCCCCGGCAGCTGTTGGCATCGATGACGACCTATAGCTGAGGCGATACCCGCAGTTTGTGCTCGAAGTGAGATCGTGCGGGCACCGGCGCACCGTCGACGATGGAGGCGATGTCCTTGCGGCCAACAGACCGGGAAGACGGCCAAGCAGCGCTGCAAGCGGTCGAGGATCCTGTCTGCCTCGGGCCTCGAAAGTCCGAATAACGAAACACCTGCCAGACCCTCCTCCTCCGGATCATCTGGCGAGATCACCCGAGTGGAGACGTTTGTAGCGGCTCAGCGGAAATACACACCTCGAACGGAGCGATTCATCAATGCGGCCATGTGTCGATGGCTTTGAGTGTACTCACGATATTTACCCGTAGGGCCCACTAAATGCGTACACACTGCGGGCGGGCAGTAGAGCTGAAGGCTCAGCGGCACGCGGGACGGCCGACGTCGTCTCTACCGCTGCCTGCGACCACGCCCCGTATAGGCGCTCATCTCCCGACGCATTTTCTCGATCTATCCTGAGCAATGCCCCGCCGAACCTCCTTCCGTGACCGGCGCCATTCGCTCATTGAAGGTGCCGTCGCGGAGCATGTCGATCAGGACGTCGGCCCGACGTCGGGCGAGGCAGAGCATTGTGGTGCTTGCCCTGGTTGATCTTCTTGCCGTAGTAGGCCCGCCATGCCGAATCGCTGAGGGCAACGAACGCGGAGAGGGAGAAGACCCGTTTGAGCTGCTTGTTTCCTCTCCGGGACGGTTGCTCGCCACGGATCGAGGAGCCCGAGCTGCAGGCCGCCGGGGCGAGACCCGCATAGGCGGCAAGGTGGCCGGCGGTCGGGAAGGTGCTGCCGTCGCCGACCTCGATCAGGATGCGGGCTCCTGTCCTGACGCCGACTCCCGGCATCGACATCAAGACCTCCGCCTCCAGCAGTTTTCTCGATGCGCCCGGCCAAGCAGCTTGCGCTGGTCGAGGACTGCTGTGAGTGAGACGGCGAGACTCGGGACGATCAGCGCGCCTGCTTCGGTTCCCGGGACCGTCACGGTCTGCTCGTCCAGGTCGGCGAAAATCTCCTCAACCAGACGTTCGGCCATCCGCAGGGCTTGCCGTCGCAGCAAGGTGACCAGCTGTCGGTGGCCGCCCTCGCGGATCTGGTCCGGGGAGCCGAACCGTTGGAGCGGGGTTAGGCGCTGTTTCTCGGATCATGTGCGGAGCCAGATGATGAGTGATGCGACGGTGACGGTGCCGAGGTAGGTGTAGGCCCGTTTCTCGTAGCGTG
>NZ_JBVHPY010000077.1:0-5540 GCF_055567695.1 Streptomyces sp. NPDC026417 | reverse complement strand
CCATCGCCAGCCTCGTCTCCGACCGCACAGCCACCATCTGAAAACACACCACGGCCGCCCAGACATGACTCATCCGCTATCACGCACCAACTCGTTAGAAGGCGCCATGGCTTGGGGACAGGCGCACTGAGGACCCGCACTGAGCGGAGGCAAAGCGCGGGTCCTCAGTGTGACAACGGCTGGTTTCCAGGGAGGTATCCCATATCAGCCGGAGAACCGGCGGGCCGGGGGCGCTGACGTGCCCGCGAGTCTCGGTGTGTGAACGACGCCGAGCGTCCTGCGTTACGCGAGGAAGCCACTGAGCACCGCCATTGGTTACACCGAGGTCGATCAGGCCATCTCCTGCCGGCCCTCGAGCGGGTGCCAGCCGACCACAGGCCACTGGCCATACCGCGTAGAGCAGCATGGCAGCGGATCTTGCCGAGCCATCCCTCAGCAACGCTGGCGTCCTTGAAATGTCGGCGTAGTTCCCGCTAGAAGACTCCCCGATCGAAATCCGCGTTGTAGGCGACCACCGGGCGGCCGTGTAACCGGTGCTGTTTGCCTGGCGCCTCGAGCGCGGGGGCAGGGTCCTGACTTCGGCCACCCGCCGGAACATGACCTGCGCGACATCATGGACGCCATCGGACCCAAAGGAGTCGAAAGGATCAAGCCGCCGTAGTCTGCTCCGTTGGAGCTCGCTCCTGGCCTCCGGGGGCCAAATGGGGCCGATGAGGGTGTGGCCACCCAGCTCAACGACCTGCTCTGCAGCTGTTATGCGAGAAGGGGGACGTGACGCCGAGCCGTCGGCCTGCATGATCGACGCCCAGAGCGTCAAAACCTTCACCAGCGTGCCAGCTACTGGCCAGGGCATCACCGATACGCTCGGGTTCCTCCTTGCGGTGCTGGTCACCGCGGCGAGCGCGCAAGACTCCATCGCCGGCGCCGCCACCTGGCTCCTCGAGCGCTACGGATCCCCGGCCGCACTACGGAAGGCCGGCCGTCGCAGACTCGTCGAGGTGATCCGGCCCAAGGCCCCCCGCATGGCCACCCGGCTGATCGACGACGTCTTCACCGCACTCGACGAGCAGACCGTCGTGGTCCCAGGCACCGGCACCCTCGACGTGGTCATACCGTCGCTGGCCCGCTCGCTGGCCGCGGTCCACGACCAGCGCCGGGCCCTGGAAGCCCAGATCAACAGCCTGCTGGAGGCTCACCCTCTTCACCAGGTCCTGACTTCGATGCCGGGAGTCGGAGTCAGGACCGCCGCCGTCCTGCTGGTCACCGTCGGCGACGGCACCGGCTTCGCCAGTGCCGCACACCTCGCCTCCTACGCAGGCCTCGCCCCCACAACCAAGTCGTCGGGAACCTCGATTCATGGTGAGCACGCACCACGCGGCGGAAACCGGCAGCTCAAACGCGCCATGTTCCTCTCCGCCTTCGCCTGCATGAACGCCGACCCGGCCTCCCGCGCCTACTACGACCGGCACAGAGCCCGCGGCAAAACCCACACCCAGGCACTCCTCCGCCTCGCCCGCCAACGCATCAGCGTCCTGTTCGCCATGCTCCGAGACGGCACCTTCTACGAATCCCGGACCCCCGACGTCACTCTCACCGCATGACCACCCCAAACACCCGCATACCAGGCACCACGTCCTTGACGAAGGACATAGAGACACCCCCCGCTTGGGTGCATACACGCGACGCCACGAACACAGCCCCCCCGAAGGCCCTCCCCGCGCATAGCCCCTGATCTGGCAGGACCAGGGGTTTCGCCTCGGTAGGCCGGGAGGCCTGGCTGCTGGCAGAAGTAAGCGACTGCCGGAGGCCCGGAGCGCGACTGCAGTCACGAGTCAGGCGTCACCCCACTGGTGCGCGTGGCCGCCGCGCCATGCGGTCCACCGCGGATCGTCCAGGACGTCCTCGGGATTGTCGATCCCGGCGCCTTCCAGGATGACCACCAGGTCGTGATCGCTATAGGCAGTGCCGAGAATCCGTTCCCGCCCGCAAGAGTGCATGCTCACTCTACGGCCGCCCGCAGAAGAGAGGGGGTGTACCACGATCGACGCACTGATCATGGTTCTCAGCATGCTCCCAACCCTCTGAAGGGGCGAGCCGACCAGTACGACATGCAGCACCTGCGAAGCCCTGCTGGCCAGCTCTGCCCCACCGATGCCGTGAAGCAGTACGAAAAGGGGCCCCATCCCGGCCGGGAACACGAAATCTCCCCAGCGTGATGCTTGTGGCCCGGCAGCCAATGCCGTGGCCACAAGCGCTTCGTGAGTTCCGGCGGCCGGGCCGCCGGGAGTCTGTTCTGGCTCAGGCGCGGATGCCGGTCATGGATCGACAGGACTCAGCGCAGGCGCGGCAGGCTTCTGCGCACCGTTGCATCTGCCCGTCGTTCTCCATGCGCATACACGCCTCCGCGGCCATGTCGCAGGCCTGCGCACACATGGCGCACATGTCCTTGCCCATGGGCGACATACGCATGCACATGTCAGCGCACATGCGGGTCATGTCGGCGCAGTCCATGAGGGTGCGCATCATGGCCGGGTCGAGGTACTCGCCGCCCTGCTGCAGGCAGTGGTTGATGGTCTCCTCGCACATGCTGTACGCAGCCAGGCAGTCGTCCACACACTTCTTCATGTCCGGACTCATCTGCTCGGAGTGCATCATGGTGTTCCTCCTTGAGGTGCCAGGCGCGTGACCGGCCGTCTGCCATCCATCGCAGCCATGTCCGTTATGTCTACTATGATTTCGAAATTCTGCGACTGGGCCGCACCGCGTGGAGTTCACTGCCGCAGATCACGCCGTGGGCGCTCCTCCTCGGCTTCCCTGTCGGTGACCGGTTGTCTCGCGTGTGCCAGGGTGGTGTGGGCGGAGTGCCCTGTCAGCCGAAGGAGTCGCGGACGCGCCGGATGCGGTCGCGGATTCCGCGCTGGCGTTGCGGGCGGCTCAGGGCGTCGGGAGCCGCGGCTGTCCCGGGAGGTTTCCACTGGGTGCGGTAAGTGTTCCAGAAGTCGTTAAGCGCGGCTGTTTCGGTGGGGCCGTGCCCGGTGACGTGGGTGCCGGAGCATGTGGCGATGTAACCGTAGGGAGTCAGTTCGACAAGCACGGTAATGTTCGGCACCACAACCACCTCCAAGTGCAGGTCATCCGGCATGATATTTCAAATATGCCCTTAGCGTCTCTTATCACGCCAATCCCTGCAGCCAAGCGCCAGGTCAAGCCGATATTTGTTGTCCGAGGCGGGCACCTGATGCCACGGGTAGGCGTTGAGGCGGGATGTGAGCAATGCGAGATCGAGGCGGCATCGCCGTCATTTACCGATGCGAGGGTCCGTGCGTGTGCAGGAGGCGTTCCGGCTGGATGGCCTGACCCATGTCCGGCTGGCTGCCCGTCGGGCCGGTAACCCGTTCTTCTGCCATGTCGTGGTAGGTGAGTTCTATACCCGGACGGTGTTCGCTGGCCGGGGACTGCTGTTCCTTGCCCGACCGGTAAGCCCCCACCCGCACTGGCGTGTCCACCTGGCGTTCTTCGCTGCGGTTGGGGAGGGTGACTGGCTGGTTCTGTTGCCGCACCACGAGTCTCACGCCGGCCTGACAGAGGCGCAGGAAGCGGCCGAAAATCTGGCCGCGCTGATGCACCGCCTGTCGTGGCACCACGCAGCCGGTCTGTTCGCTCACCCTTGCCCCGTCCCGGCACGCACGACGGGGTGACGGAGCCCTGGTGAGGGACGGCGCTACGGGATGCGGCCCCAGCCCTGTCGCCGTAAAAGGGAAAACGGTCTTTCTTGCCTGCGGACACGATTCTCTGGAGGCCCTCATGCGTGTCGGGGTACTGGCCGCCTCGGCCGCGGAGCTCGGCGTGGGCGTCCCCGTCAGCACCAGATCCCGCTGATCACCCGGCGGTGATCGCTCCACCTGCCGTCACCAGCGAGAACACCATCTCCTGGCCCGCGACCCGGCACCGCAGCCCAAACAGCAGATTCCGGGACAAGCCACGTCCCGCCTCACCCGCCACCCCACCTGAGCGGTTGTCCGGAAAGAAAAAGCAGAACACCATGAAGGCCACCGTCATCGCCGACGATCAAGGCCGCACGTTATGGACCGACGCCCTGCGGCCTGGCCGTATGCACGATGCCACGGCCGCCCGCAACGAAGGCATCGCCGTCTGCTTCCAGCACTTCCCCGACGTCGAGGTCCTCCTGGACGACGGTTACCTCGGCCTGAGCCGCGACCACCGCGGACAAGCGATCACACCGCCGAGAAACCCCGGCCGGGAGCACTGCCCGGCAGAGTCCAGCAGTGGGAACGCGGCCGCCACGGTCACTCGTCCGACCGCATCACCGTCGAACATGCCCTCGCCGACCACAAACGCTGGAAGCAACTGACCCGCTGGACCCACCGCCGCGACCGCCTGCCCGACACCTACCGCGCCATCGCCAGCCTCGTCTGAAGCTTCCCCGTGATCTTGGACACTCGATCGTTATGCCGCGAGGTCGTGGTGGTGTCGCTGTCGGGTCTCGGCCGGGGTGAGGTAGCCGAAGACCTTGTGCTTGCGTAGTCGACGGCGGTTATAGAAGGTCTCGATGAAGTCGAAAACCTCGGCGCGGGCAGCGGTCCGGTCGGGCCAGACACGGGCACCGATCTCTTCTTTGAGCAGGGCCCAGAAGCTCTCCGCGGCGGCATTGTCGAAGCAAGATCCAGTGCGCCCGCAGCTCTGCCGGAGGCCCAACTCGCGCACATAGGTGCGAAAATTACTGCTGGTGTATTCGCTGCCGCGGTCTGAATGCGTTATGCAGCCGGGCTGGAATGCCGGCCAGCGACCATTAGCCGTCTATGAGGCGCACTGGGCTTATTCTTTACCGCAGGCGTTTGAAATGCTATTTTGCAGGGTTAGCCAGCCTGCCACCAACGCCCCACCCACGGAGAGAGATCCGAGAAACAGGCACTACAGTAGTACTCCAGCAGCGATTCGCTATCTGGCCTGGTCAGAGGCATCGTCGGGAGTATAGTTGGCCGTTGGGCATGTCAGGGGCGGTCTTTTCGGACCGCCCCTCCAACGAATGACATCGTCGTCGGTAGTGACAGTGAGCCTTTTCCAACCTGGCGCGTGAGCCGTTCGGAGCGGTCCGCATGAGGTTTACGTAAGCGTCGGGCGACTGCGGAGGCCGCGGTCAGAGGCTCATGCAGACTGCGGAGACCCGACCGGAGCAGAGTGTTGACCAGCACGGACGCCAGGTTGGAAAGGGCTCAGTGCCGGGCCACAGCCTGACGCCCTCGCCGCCCTCGCACCGCCGACTCCTGGCAACTGGCCCCGCACAGCGGCCCCGCCCGCCACTTCGCGTCCATGCGCTGAGATGGTCCGAGCGCCAGCGTGGCAGGATACGCAACCAACAGGCCCCTTCGGTCGCCGGTGTGCTGAGTGGAATCACCATGCCAACTCCCGTAACGCCATCGGCCGGATCGAGTGGGACAAGGCCAGCTTCATGCGGGCCCGCCAAAACGACGACTACAACTACGCGACCACGATGGTGTCGGAGGTCCGCGGTCGACCAA
>NZ_JBVHPY010000076.1:0-5796 GCF_055567695.1 Streptomyces sp. NPDC026417 | reverse complement strand
GCCACCCCCGCAACTACCTGGCGTTTCTCGGACTCGCCGCCGCCCTCTGCTGCTACAAGAGGCTCCTCCGCCTCACCACATAGGACACCGTCTTAGAGTAAGATAAAGCTTTGCCATGCCGCGAAAGCTGCTCCAACCGTGAATGCTATTGATGCGATGACGATTCGTTGCCGTGGCCGGGGTCGTCTGCGCAGTGCCTCTTCTGGTGCCGATGCGATCCCGATGCTGGTGGCGCTTTCCGCCCAATAGGGCGATGGCTGGAAAGCGACCTTCACCCTCCAAGGCTGATTAGGGTCGTAGCGAACGCCGATAATTTGGCCTTTCCGGAATGCGTCGATAGCCGACAAGTCGACAGCGGTCTTACACTTCGCGCGATAAGCAAGACTGCCGTCATCAGGTACGACCGTGACCTCGAGCCGAACGACCACACCAGATCCTTCGCTGACTGAATCCGAGGACTCGATTTTTGCAAGAGCCGACTTCATTTCTCCCCTACCGGGAAGACAGGAGAATAGTACTCGGAATGACGCTATTCCAGTCCACGGAAGGAGGTTGGCGGCTGTTGCCGAAATAATCGTTGCGGTACTTCCAACGGTTCCTGCGCTTAGGTACGAGAGGCCTATAGCCAGTGCCGTGATCTCGCCACCCAAGAAGGCAAAGAGTGCCCCTACTAGAAAAAGCCACACTATTGTCCCCCAATATACTTGCAGTGGAGTGATCCATTGCCTGCGATTAGCGCGAAAGTGCCCGCTTAGGTATTGGCTTCACTTGGTTCGACTCGCCTACATGTGAGCGTGGCGGACATTTAAGTTAAATAGCTCCGCTACTTTCGGTCGACCTCCGCCCTCCGGTGATGGATATCATGCCATTGCCGCGAGCAGGCTGCGCAGTAGCTCGCCGGAGAGGAGAGACCAATGCTAGATGATGGCCGATCACGGACTGCATGGAGAGCTGGGATCCCGCCAAATTTGTATATGAGTATCGATTGCTCAATCTTAACGCCTAGTGGGAGGTCATGGTGGTGACACACGGGCAAGTGGCGCAATTGGCGGACGCAGCAGACTTAAAATCTGCCACCCTTTGAGGTATGTGGGTTCGAGTCCCACCTTGCTCACCACAGCCACGATATTTCGAAAAAGAGAATTTTTCCGTCGGGCTGGCGAGATCGCTAGCAGTGGCGCGTGATGCTCTAACATACGGTCCAGCGCCACTAGCCCCGCGAACTCCCTCTCCCCCAGACTCGCAAACGGCCCCACCCATGCCCGACCAGCGGTGTTTCGGGATGCCGCGCGGCTGTTTGGGGGCCAGCCGCTCCACGGGGCGGGGTAGTGCTATTGCGGCGGGCTTTCAGAACGAATCTTATGAAGCCTTTGCGGGATGATCGGTGTTAAATATCTCTCCTTTCTTGCCTAGATGAATACAGGCAAGCGAATTTACGCGCGCAGTCGCCTCGCGGCCATTTTCACGCCTTCTTCGCGGTAGACCGATTGCGGCAATAGAAAACTAGTAAGATTGTTTGCCTGCACCAACTCATTCGCCGCATATACTTCACTGGATTGGCATTTTTTGCCGCCTCTACTGTGCGCGCACAGGAGTCGGTAAAATCCGCCCCAAGCGTATACAAGACAGCGGCGTGAATCTGGTCTGAACTTGACGCGTTTGCCGCTTCCAGGGAAGTGCAGAAAAGGGCTCGCGCGAGAGCTTCCAAGGTGTTTGCTTTTTTCACTTCCCGCGATGACGTAATTACATTCATGAAGTATTCGCCTCACGATATCAAGACAAACGGCAATTAGAGGAGCTGTAAGGTGATTCGCTTGCGGACGACTTGGGCGACGGCGAAAATAGGGGTGGCTAACAGGTGTTAGTTGCCATCATGATTTCTTGCGGCTATAGCTCGCCGCTCGGCAGGATTGAAGCCGCCCCATACGCCGTAATGCACTTTATTCTGTTGTGCCGATTTTAGGCACTGCTGGCGCACTCTGCACACTCTGCATACTTTCTTTGCCGGCTTGTCCCAACCTCGTAGAGACCCCAGCGTGTGGGTGGCGGGAAAGAATATTTCTGGTTCCACCTCTGGAGCAGTGCAGGCCCCTTCCTTCATCCAGTTAAATCCCGCTTGCATCTCGATCTCCGTTCACGTGCCGGTCTAGCCGTGCTGCAGCTTCACGCCCAGCCGGCCATATGTCCCTAGTGGTCGCAGTTGATCCCTTATTTCACTTTCTTTCCGTCGAAGGGCAGCTGCCTGAGTAAGAGGTGCTCACTTGAAGCGGCTGCCTTCTGCTCCCGTTACGCCCCGTTACTGGCGATGCGCAACCTCGGATGGCGCCGACAAAGCGCTGCGAGTAGGCCCTTTTTTAGACCGTGTCCTATGTGGTGATCGCTCGTTGGACTGTTCATGGGGCGGGGTAGGTGGCGTTGGATTGTTCCGGACGGGTTGTGGGACATCGCCGAGCCGCTGATCCCGCCGTCGAGGGTGCGGCCGCAGGGCGGTGGGACGCAGGACACGCCTGATGAGACGCTGTTCGCGGCGATCATCTACGTGCTGGTCAGCGGGTGCGCCTGGCGGGCTTTGCCGCCGTGTTTCGGCATATCGAAGTCGACCACGCATCGCCGGTTCCTGATCTGGTCGCGGGTAGGTGTGTGGGGCTGGCTGCACGAGGAGATCCTGCACCGCTTGGACGACGCTGGCCTGCTCGACCTCTCCCGAGCGGTCCTCGACTCCGCCCACGTGAGGGCGAAAAAAGGGGCGAACTCACAGATCCGAGTCCCGTGGGACCGGGGTAAGCCGGATTCCACGATGCACGTCCTGTCGGACGCGAACGGACTGCCCCTTCTCGTCGGCCTCTCGGCCGCCAACACCCACAACAGCGAAGCACTGAGGCCCATGGTGGCGGGGCACCAAACGAGACATGACCCCCACTGCGGCCGCCACTTCAAGCCCCAGCGCCTCCACGCCGACAAGGCATACGACGTCCCCCACCTGCGGAAATGGGTGCGAGGTAAGCGCATCGGCGTGCGCATCGCCCGCAAAGGCATCGACTGCAGCCAACGACTGGGCCGACGCAGGTGGGTCATCGAGCGAACGATCTCGTGGCTGTCCGGCTACCGCAGACTCAGCCCCCGTGACGAACGCCAGCCCCGCAACTACCTGGTTTTTCCCAGGCTCGCAGCCGCCCTCTGCTGCTACAAACGACTCGTCCACCTCACCACATATGACACCGTCTTAATGTGCGTGGAGTGTCGAGGGCTTACACGGCTAACGCAATGACCTGTGTTGTTGGTGGGTGATCAGGCAGTAGGCGGGGGCGAGGAAGCTTTATGGATGTCGGCTTGCCGTTCCTCGGCGTAAGCGGAACCGCCCTAGGCCGTGAAGTCAGGTGATCGTTCGCTCGACCACTCACGGGGAGTTCCTGGGCCGGATCCGTGCACAGTTTCGCGCCTGGCGATGGCCGAGCGCCTCATCGAGGACGTCTTCACCGCACTGGAGGAACAGATCGTCGTCTCGGGCGCCGACGCGGCCACTCTGATCGTCCCAGCCTCGCCAACTCGCTCCGAGCAGTGCTTGACCAGCGGAGACTCTTGGCCACTTGGATCGAGGAATTGCTGGGGGCTCACCCTCTTTGGAAGACACCTCACGGCGCTAATTCGTCAAGTCGTCGGGATGAGCCCTTCGAACACAGCGCGATCGTAGAGCCGGTGGTGCCACTCGTTGATGTCTGGGGTCGGATGGGTCGTCAGTATGGGGTTCGGTCCTGTCTCAATGAGGTGCAGCAGCGTCCAGGCGACGCCGTATCCATCGTTCGGACCGAAGCACCTACTGACCTTGAAGGTGGGTTGTCGTAGGGGCTGACGATCGGTGATCGTCGCGGTATGCCGGGTGTATCGCGGTATGCCGGGTGTATGAGGTATCCGCAGGGTGGGGTCTGACTGCGGAGAGGCAAGCGTTCCGCGAGTGGGTCCGGATGGAAGCAGCGGTGATGTTCGCCGAGGGGCGGGGCAGCACGGACATCGCGAAGGAGTTACGGGTCGGCGTCCGGTCGGTGCAGGGGTGGCGGCAGGCCTGGAAGGCGGCTGGCCGGGACGGGGTTCGCTCTCGCGGCCCAGCGTCCAGGCCGAAGCTGAGCGAGGCACTGTTCGTCGCGCTCGAGGAGGAGCTGGCCAAGGAAGCCGGTCGCGCATGGCTGGCCGGACCAGAGATGGACACTGGCCAGGATCAAGCCGCTGATCGGCCGGCGGTTTCACAAGTCGATGATGTTGTCGGGGATCTCGCAGATGCTGCGCCGGCATGGCTGGAGTCATCAGGTTCCGGCCCGTCGTGCCCTGGAGCGCGGATGAAGCGGTGGCCGGCTGGGTGAAGGAGGTGTGGCCGCACGTGGAATCACCGCGGCGGCGCTCGGGCTGGCCTGCCCTCAGCCCATCTTCAGGAAGCCAGTGTCGTCGCCGATCAGCGCGGCATCCCAGTAGCCGAAATGCCACGGCGTAATTACACGTTGGTCGAGGAACCCATCAGCGTCCCAAATCGACCCGGTTCAGCAGCCGATGGATACGGTCCGGAACCGCATGACCTGCCTGTTTTGCCAGCGCCCAGCCGTTCTTCCGCTCTAACGGAGTCATCAGTCCCGCACAAAGTCAAGCGCCTCTCCCCCGGCTGCGTCCTGCTGAACTGATGCACGAACAGCTCTTGCGGCTGACCCAAACTAGTCGGCCCAGAGTTTGAAATCAGCAAGGCTCCAATCCGCTATCACACCAACGACCCAGCTGGCCTAAAATCACGGCATAGACCGCTCCGGTACAGTTCGCCGATCCTGCCCGAAAGTTCACTCCCGTGGCGTCTCTGGGCGCTGGCGAGTTCATGGAGAGTACCTGCGTTTTGCGTGCCGCCCACGGCTAGTTATCAGATGCAATCATGAATGCGGCTTACATGCTCGCATGCCTGCCGCCATGAATACTCCCCGGGTACTTTCGCGCCCATTGTGCGCCAAAAGGGCGCCAGTTTAGGGCAGTGCTCGCTCCATGTATGCCACCAGAGTCCCGAATGAACGTTGCGTAGAGAGCTGAGTGCCGCCGACGCGAGCCCGCAATGTTGAAACCCCTCATATGAATTAATGGCCCCTATCCAGGCAATTCGGCACACCTTGCACGCCACATATTCCACTGAAAAAGCGAGGTCAGGCCCTGCATAGGCCGATCGGATACGCCAGCCTGGGTAATCGTCCTCGGATGGGCGGTCAATCCAGGGCCTCAACGGAGCGTTATCCGGGTCGAAGTCTGCGGACTCTCGTATCCAGAGCACGTTATCCGAGAGGGATGCTACAGATCGGATCACTGCCTCGGTCATGGGTTTGTGTACTCCTCTAAAATTCTAGATTTAAAAATAACGGAGGGGGGCATGTGACTTCAGTGTAGGCGACGTGCATAGGTAGCATTGCAGAGTACGGCAGGCATTGTGGTCGTTCGGCGCATCCCATGCGCAGGAGGGCAGGGGGCACGCGAAGTGGGCGGGCCACTGCTCGCTGGCCGGGGGTGCAGAGGCTTGCTCTGGACGCTGAAGACTCACTTTCCCGTCCTTACGTACGGCCAACTTGCCGTCCAGAGCCGTCTCGTCGCAGCGCTGCTCTACTCCGCCTATTCGCGTGGGGAAGCACTTACCCCAGGAGTTGGGCCTCGGCTCCAGCTTGACGGCTGGCGACGCCTGGCTGCCTAGTACTCCAGCAGCGGTTCGTGTCCTGAGCTGGTGGTTGTCGTTGTCCTGGTATGGAGGGGATGACTGAGGTCAGTTGCTGGACGGGTGAGTTG
>NZ_JBVHPY010000075.1:0-5903 GCF_055567695.1 Streptomyces sp. NPDC026417 | reverse complement strand
CCGCGTCTACCCGGTCGTCTTCATCGACTGCATCAACGTGAAGATCCGCGAGGGACAGGTCGCCAACCGGCCCATCTACATGGCTCTCGCAGTCAATCGTGCGGTTGTGGGAGAACGCATGGGCGGAGTTCGTGCCGTTCCTGCAGTTCGACGCGACATCACCGCCAGGTAGACGCACTTCAAGGCCGCGTTCTCGGAGGGGAAGTGGCCACGAGCCCTGACCGCCCGGCGGATCCTCGCGTTCCCGACTCGATCGCGTTGGTAGTGCAGATGATCCGGCGGATCTCGCCAGTGCTTGGCACCCTCCCCGCCTTCGCCGCCGGCCCACAGGCCGAGGATGTCGCGGTGGCCTTCGGCGGCCCTCGACCCGACCGGCACCGGCCGCAAACGCTGGACTAGCCGCTGGAAGCGGGCCCTGCAGGCCTTCGACATCGCCTTCGACGGCCGCCTCACCAACAACCACATTTGACCCAGCAACCAAGCTAGTTACACCGTTTACTGGACAGACCCTCGGCGCCAGGTTGACCAGTGCAGGATGTGGTCGATCGGGGTGGGCGGCGGTCGGTGAGGCGGGTGATCAGGCGTCGGATCTCGGCGAGGCTGAGGTGGATGAGCTGGGAGGATCCGTTTCTGCTTTGTCCGTGTCCAGCTGTCGGGCCCCTAGGACGGTCGGGCAGGTGTGGGCGGCCATGGCCAGGGTCATGTGGCGGTGCCAGCCGGGGTAGCGGCGGACCTGGTAGTGGTCCAGTCCGCACTCCTGCTTCGCGGTCTGGAAGCATTCCTCGACCGTCCGGCGGCTGCCCGTTATGCGGATGAGCCCGTCCAGTGTGGTGCCGGCGGGGCAGTAGGCGATGTAGTAGGAGATTTCCTCGGGTCTGCTGACGCTGCGCGGGCGAGGACCCAGTGCCGGCGGTCCTCGCGGTGCCCAGGGCCTCACCTCGACGCGAGCCCAGTCGTAGATTCTCCGGCCGTGGGCTCCCTCGCCGCAGGAACGGCGTTTCCACTTCTGCCGCGGCAGGCCGGGAAACAGGTCGTGGACGGGGTGGTCGATGGACCAGCGGGTGACGACGGTGCCGTGCCGGGTGGTGGCCATGACGGGGAAGACGTCGGCTTGTTCCAGCTCGAAGCGCCAGCCCTTGCTGTAGCCATAGGCGGCGTCCGCCGTCACCCAGCCGAACGGGATCTTGTCGGCGATGGCCCGGCGGACCATCGCCTTGGCCACCTTCGTCTCGAAGGCGACACTGTCGGCGACGCCGGCCCGGCGGCAGCGGTCCCGGTCGTCCGTCCAGGAGGTGGGCAGATACAACCGCCGGTCGATCAGAGTGCGTCCGCGGCCGGTGGCGTAGGCGAGGAACACACCGATCTGGCAGTTCTCGGTGCGGCCGGCGGTGCCGGAGTACCGCCTTTGCACCCCCGGCCGAACGGACGCCCTTCTTCAAGAACCCGTGTCATCGACGATCAGGACGGCGCCCGGGCTCCGAGGTGTTCCACGACATAGTCGCGTACGTCGTCCAGGACCTCCTCGGCATCCCACTCGATCGGGGGTTCAGCAGCCGGTGGATGCGGTCGGAGCCCGCATGGCCGGCCTCTTCCGCAAGCGTCCAGCCGTTCTTCCGCTCCAGCGGAACAACCAGCCCACGCATGTAAGCCAGCGCCGACTGCCGCGGCTCCTCACGGTTGAACCGGTGCACGAACCGCTCATGCAGAGCACCCAGTTCACCCACCCACAACCTGACATCAGCAAGGTCCCCACCCATGACCACACCAACGAACGACCTAGCCAGCAGTCACAGCAAAGACCGTTGCAGTACTAGGCCAGGCTCGGGACGATCAGCGCGGCAACGGCAAATCGGTCCACCGCGCTGCGGAAGAGGGTGCCGACCTGGCCCGCAAGAGCCGGAGCCTGCCGCTGGAGGGCCGGGTCCTGCTGTGGTGGCCGCGTACTGGCGCACGAACCTCCCCCTGCGCCAACTCGCCCCGTTTTCGAGGTGTCGAAGTCCGCGGCCGATCGGATTGTCGACCGCCTCGCACTCGCGCTCGCCCTCCAGCCCCGCAGACGGTTCAGCAAGGACACCGTCCTGATCGTGGACGGATCGCCTTTACGGCGCCGGCGACGAATACTCTTGCAGGCTGTGTGGCCCACAGTGCCCATCACGGAGTCCATATGAGCGACAAAGCGGCCCGTCCGGACGCATTCCAAGAGCAGCGCCTGTCGCGAACGGTCAGTCGAACATTACGGCGAGGCGAAGACCTCCGTGCGGTGGATCCTAGACAGCCCCACCGACATCGGAGGTCTTCACTGTGTTCAAAAACCCGCTAGTGGCAGAAAATGAGGATCACCTGAAATGGTCCAGTGTAACAGATCCTGGCGACGAGCGTGCGTTGTTGCACTTGCTAGTGCCGGAATGAAACGGGGCTAATAATGAACCTTAGGGGATGACACTACGGCGCTTGCATAGTCGACGCCGATCGGACTTACCACCTTTGCGTCCACGTCACCCGTAGCCCAGTAATTCGATGAATTACCCGGTAGAACCTTCTCCGAGCAGACCTTATCCTGCTTGGGCTGGATTACATCATAGTGACACTTTGTTACGAATTTACCATTGCTCAAAAGTGTGACATCGACGTTCACCAGAAGTGAATCCGACGACTTATTTCGAACGACGGAGTATACGGAAACGTAAGAATTTGCAATTGATGTGCAGCTCTTCGTAGTCATTTCCCAGTGGTACCCAAGGCCAGCCAGAGGGGTCTCGCTACTGCAAGCAGAGAAAGAGGAGTCGGCCGCAGCTGGCTGAATGCCGACCAGCGTTGTGACGGCAATCGCAGAAGAGGCGACAATTGCAGAAGCAAGTCGCCCGGCGAGTGTGTGAATCATTTCTTTCCTTCTCTTCGAATGGAAGCTTCACGCTTGTGCGTGCCGAAGCTCCCAATCCACTTTTAATTACTATTGACCGGAGCGTAGATTTTCTCAGGTTGCAGCTAGGGCGGAGGTTGAGAGTAAGTCGTTCGCTTTAAGGGGAACCACACCTCGACTAACGGCTAACTGGCGCCTACGTGCGGGGCAAGGAAGCCGCCTTTCTTAGCGGCGGCCCCCAGGCGCTCACCCGGAATCCCAACGACTGCCGGGCTTGAGTTTTAAGTCCGGCACCGACCGAGCTTGCCGCGGCGCACCGACCATCGCCGACGGCAGATATCAGGGCACCGACTCTCATCCCGCGCACCAAATAGCGAGGTCAGACCCGCCTTACCATGCGGCAGGAAATCGTGCCAGCCGAACAAGCCTTGTTGGCCAGGATTACTTCCAGTGTCGTTTTGCTGGCAGCCAATCTACCTCATGGCCCCGCAGGTAAGCGGGTCATAAACTCGGCAAATATGGGTGCGCCATTCTACCTAGTCGGGCGTGATAAGAGTTTACCGACCGCGGTGCGCTCAGCCTGGAGGGCCTCGGTGACCGCCGCGTCGATCTCCAGATCGGCGGCGTCGGTTGCGTACCCCGCAGGTCGTCGGCGTCGATAGCATCACCAGCGCCCCACCCCTGGACAAGGTCCTTATCGGCCTTCTAATGACTTCCCGCATCAACCCATACGAGACTGACATCATTAGCCATACCGCAAGGACTCCGAGAAACCGGAATATTAGCGCAGTGGCGAGTTGATCGGCAGTCACAATGCCCCCTGTATTCACATTCACCGCTTGCCATCTTGTCCCACCGAGACGCCTTTCGCGCGAGTAGTCAATACTCATTTTCACATTCACAGTTATTGACTAGTGATCACATCACCCAAATGCTGATTCGGTGTCAAAATAACCATCCGTAGCGCGCGTCAGTCTGGACGAGCAGAGCAGGGCTTACGGTACCCACCCATATCAGGACAGCACCCCATACTGTCACCATCGGGGAAGAAACTTCGTCGCCGGTCACCACAAGAACCATGCCCGTACGGCATATGGCTGTACTAGTGGCGCCAGCTGTCTGGGATGCGGCCGCCGTCGCGCGCGCCTATCAACCGGCGTGCGGCCAGCGATAACGCGTTGATGCAGGTGCGACGTCGGCGCTTTTTCGCACCCTCGAGGCGGGCGGCCAAGATGCACGCCGCCCGCCGGATTGCCCCTGACCCGGCGAACCGGCTGCCGGGGAGTCCGCCGTCTTCCACGAATTCACCCGCCGCACCCCTTGCGGGCCCACCCCGGCCATGCGGTCGCAACGGTGGTGAATCTAACTGGCACGCCGATCAGGTAACGAGTTCAACGGCGCAGTCTTGCCCTGCCCGAGCTCGGCCGTCTGGGCACTGCACACCACCAGCGGCTTCGAGATCGACCTCGGCGGTGCCACGGAAACGTGCCGGTTCTTCTCCGCGCTGCAGCCGGCCGATCTGATCGACCTCGCACAGTGCCCGCAAGCCGGACCAGCCCCGGACACCACGCGCTGAGCTGGTCGAACTGGCGCCGCCTACTCGGCTCGCCAGCGGCGGACCCACTTATGGGCCGTGATGCGCGATATTCCCATCTCGGCGGCCACGTGCGCGATGAGGGGCCCGAACGGACCCGTTCGACGAGCAGTCGCCTGCCGTGAACGGTCAGCCGGGCATTATGGTGGGACACGAAGACTTCCGTGCGGTGCAGTCCTAGACAGCTCCACCACACCGGAGGTCTTCGCCATGATCAAGCCCCGCCAGCGTTAACAACGCTCGTGAGCAATACACCCAGAGCGTGTCTCTATGGTGGGCTGGTCAGTTGATCGGACATGTCCATCCGGTTAGTGATCACTGATGCGATGTGGGATCGGATCGAGCCGCTGATGCCGGCACATCCGGTCCGGTCGGCGATGGGCCGACCACCGCCGCACCTTTGAGGCCATTGCGTGGAAGTACCGCACCTGTTCGCCCTGGCGGGACCTGCCCGGGGAACTCGGCTCCTTCCAGACGGCCCACAAACGCCTCATCAGGTGGGCCGTCGACGGCACCTGGGCACGGATCCTGGCCGCCGTCCTGGCCACCGCCGACGCCGATGACGACGTGGAATGGACGGTCTCGGTGGACTCCACCATCTGCCGAGCTCATCACCACGCGGCTGGGGCTGTGAAAAAGGGGCTGCGCGACGGTCAGAACCCGACGACCACGCACTCGGACGTTAACCAAGCACGGCCGTTGGCCCTCTACGTCACCGTTGGTCAGGCGGGTGATGCTCCGGCATTCGAGGCTGTCATGGCCAGGATCCGCGTCCCCCGACGCGGACTCGGCAGGCCCCGGACTCGACCGGAGATCGTCCTCGCGGACCGCGCAAACGGGGCCCTGATCGAAGGCGGCCCCGAGGCAACAGGTGACCGGCGTGTGATTGCCCTGGACAAGGCCAACTGTAAGGTCTATGGGCTCGGTCTTCGACCTTCGGTCCAATGCCCTACACCCCGCCGGATGGGGCTTGGCTAACGGTGCGGGGCTACCTGTGCTGCCTGGACTCGCCCGCTACGACGAGGCAGCCAGTGGTGTCAGCAACCATGCCCTTGGAATCACCGTCCCCGAGAGCAACGCAGCCGCTCTGTGGCCCGCCCTCCGCAACCAAAAGGTCGGGACCGCCGGCCCTGGGCAGCCTCCGATGGGCCTGCGCCTGCGGCTCCAGACGGGGGTCGATATCTCTCAGCTTCCGCCCCAGGCCCGCGCGATCGCGCAGGCACTCAAGCCATACGGTGCGATGGTCACGGATATCGGCAGTGCCTGGTACCTCAATGGTACCCAGGATCCGCCGACTCCGGAGCCGCGAAGACGCCCTGACACGATGCCTCGTCGGGTCAGACCATGGTCAGCGCTTAGTACTCCAGCAGCGGTTCGTGTCCTGAGCTGCGTTTTCGGTAATGGCAGTGGCGGGCGACCGCCTGGCGGCGTCTTCTCCAGGTCGACCAC
>NZ_JBVHPY010000074.1:0-6176 GCF_055567695.1 Streptomyces sp. NPDC026417 | reverse complement strand
AGAGAGGGCACCTGATCACCGTTCAGGGCGTTGTATACGTAATGTACGTTTCGATTTGCCTGGCATTTTATTAGCCACCGCCCCAGTGGACTAATGTTCGAAATCTCCGAGGCAGGACTCGTGGTCCCGCGCCAGGCGGGGTGCTGCAGCAGCCGGTCGAAGGTCCGTTCGATCACCCACCGCTTCGGTAGCGGCTCGAACCCCGTCGCCCGCGGTCGCTGCACCACCTCCACGTCGATGCCGAGCAGGGCACCGTGGTTGAGGATACTGTTCTGGTATCCGCCGTCGGCCCAGACCTTGGTGATGCTCGGCTGCCAGGTCGTCGAGCAGGAGCTTGCCGCCGGTGGTGTCGTGCACCTTCGCGGTGGTGACGGGTACGGCCGGTACGAGACCGAGCGTGGCTGTGATCAGTGTCGTTTGCGTCCTTTGCTCTTCTTGCCGGCGTTGATGCCCTGGCTGTTCTCGGCCACGTTTGCCGAGGTCTTCACGCTCTGGATGTCGACCACGGCCGCGGTCGGCTCGGTACTGCGGCCGTGGGCTCCGCGGGTCTTGCCACGTAAGAGTCAGGGGCCTGTTGGGTCGTACCGTCCGCTTCCCAGGTCGCGTAGTAGTCGTAGACGGTCTTGTACGGCGGGAAGTCGTGAGGCAGGTCCTCCCACGGGATGCCAGTGCGATTGACGTAGAGGATCGCGTTGACGATCTCGCGCAGATCGTGCACCTGGGCCGCTGTCCCCGGGCCCGTTCGTCTCGCCCGCCAGGGTGAAGACCGGCTCGAGTCAACATCCGAGCATGGGTATCGTCGTCGGCCTGACCATCCTGGCGATCTTCGGTTGGGGGTGGGAGATGTTTGGGGGGGGTTCCCTAATGTAAGGGGGGCGGGGGTGGCTGAGTGTGGTGGGTGTAAGGCCCGATAGGGGTTCACCGTTTCCAGGATGTGATCCTGATGTTTATCGGTTCTGGCACCCACGTCAGCGAGAACAACAGGTGTGCCCGGCTCGCGGTACAGACTGTTGCCGCCCATGATGAGGGCCCACTAGAGCGGGTTCCTGCTCCGCGGCGGCCTGTGCTTTCTGAGCGGGTTGCTTCTCTCTGCAGGCCGCTGAGTCAGAGTATGTGGGAGCTGGGCCGTTCGCCGCGGACTCCAGCGGCTGCCCGCCGTATCGCCCGCACGGTGCTCCAGGACTGGAGCACTGCGCAGGAGACGGCGGACACGGCGCTGCTGGTGGTCTCGGAGCTGGTAACGAACGCGCTGGAACACTCCTGCGGGCCTATCGTTCTGCACCTGTACCGCCAGCACGCCAGTGGGCAGGTATGGATCGGCGTTAGCGACGGGGGCCCGGCCGCCGGCGAGCGGACCCGGCGCCGTTTCCACGCACCCGAAGACCACGGCCAGGGCATGGTCATAGTTGCGGCACTCACCCACACCCACGGTGTACATGCCCACAACAACGGCAGGATGCACTGGGCTCGCCTCCACACCTCCTGATCGCACCCGTTAATTCAGCACCCTAGCCGCCCCGTCCGCCAATCTGGCGGATGGGGTGCGCTCTTCCCAGTACAAGGAGAAACCGACATGATCATGACTAGTCACTCCCGAACCGCAACCCGATCCCAAGCTGGAGCGCCGACCCAGACCGCAGCCGGGGTGGGGGGGATGGGTGGGACCGAACACGCACTTACTACAGGCTATGGAGCGGAGCATGATCAGCGGGGGGAGCTTATCGACACGATCCGCTGGATGCTGGCCCGGATCCAGGAGGAGGGAGAGGCGTCCTAGACCTGCTGCCGCATATGGGCCGCGGGCCCCTATGCTGACGGCATGACGGAGCGGCACTGGGTGCGGTATTCGGTGGTTCGCTAGCGGTCACGACGACGTCCGGGCCAGGTGTGGCGCTGAAGCTGGAGACGATCGGCCTGGCTGCTTCCCTCAGAGCGGGCCAACCTGCTGCAGGCGATGTCGGCCGCAGTAGCGAAGCCCCTGGTCCCTATAGGCGCCCCCGCGGACTGCTCGACGGGCCATCGAGCGACTCACCTGGATTCTCCCCACGGTGCGCTATCGGTTCGGGCGCCAGCATGGCACGATCCCGTGGGCCGGATCATCACTGCACGAAGCGGAGCCGCGGATCACTTCCAAAACACGGCCCTAGCTCTAAAACTGACGGACGTTGTTGACAGGTGGGTCTCCCGTCCTCAGGAGACCCCCATGACTGAACGCGAGCTCGCAAGACGCGCCCGCCATCGGCTCGCAGTGCTGCGTCACGCGGAAGAGGTGAGCGGCAACATCGCCGCTACCTGCCGCTATTACGGCATCAGCCGCCAGTGCTTCTACACCTGGCGCCGACGCTACGAAGCCGAGGGCCTGGACGGCCTCAAGGACCGCTCCAGCGCTCCGCACCACACTCCGCATGCCACGACCGCCGACGTGGTCGAGAAGATCCTTTGGTTGCGTCAGCAGTACCACTTCGGCCCGGCGAAGATCGCCATGTATCTGCAGCGCTACCACGACGTGGGCATCAGCACGTCGGGCGTCTGGCGGATCCTGAAGAAAGTCGGACTGAACCGGCTGCCGGCCTCGCAGCGCTACAAGCGCCGCTCCATCCGCTGGATGCGGTACGAGAAGCATCGCCCAGGCCACCAGCTGCAGGTCGACGTCAAGTTCATCGAGCCGCTGGGCCAGCACGGACGGAAGAAGCGCCACTACCAGTACACCGCCATCGACGACTGCACCCGCCTGAGAGTGCTGCGCGCCTACCCCCGCAACGACCAGAAGACCGCAATCCAGTTCATCGACTACGTCCTGGCCAAGCTCCCGTTCGCGGTTGACCAGGTTCAGGCCGACAACGGCCAGGAGTTCGGCCAGACGGGCCTTGACCCTTGATTCTGGACACACGAGACACTGGATCCTGAGGATCTGAGAACGGACATCTCGTGGTCATGAAGAACTATCCGCCGCAGTTCAAGGCGGACGCGGTCGCGCTGTACCAGTCGCGGCCCGAGGCGACGATCCGGCAGGTCGCCGCCGATCTGGGAATCAACCCCGAGACCCTACGGAACTGGGTCCGCGTGGCCGGAGCGAGCCGGCCCCGGGGGCGCCGGGCGGAGGTGCCGGCCGAGCCGCCGACGTCGGTGGAGGCGGAGAACGCCGCTCTGCGGAAGAAGGTCCGTGAGCTATTTCGCCGGGGAGACGCGCTGGTGAACCGCTTCCAGTTCGTCTCCGACCATCAGCGCCGCTACGGCGTGAAGCCGCTGTGCACCATCCTGGGCATCGCCCGCTCCAGCTTCTACTACTGGCGTCGGAGGCCGCGGAGCGGGCTGTCCGGCGGGCGGCCGACGCCCGCCTCGCCGCCCGGATCCGGGCCGTGCACCGCGAGTCGGACGGCACCTACGGCGTCCCCAGGATCACGGCCGAGCTCCGCGAGGCGGGTGAGCGGGTCAATCACAAGCGGATCGCGCGGGTGATGCGGGGTGCCGGTCTGGCGGGCGTGCGCTTGCGCCGCAGACATCGCACCACGGTTGCGGATTTGGCCGCGGCGAAGGCCCCGGACCTCGTCGGCCGCGACTTCACGGCAAGCGAGCCGAACACGAAGTACGTCGGCGACATCACGTATCTCCCGCTGGACGGCGGGAAGTTCCTGTATTTGGCCACCGTCATCGACCTCGCCTCACGTCGCCTGGCCGGCTGGGCGATCGCGGACCACATGCGCACCAGCCTCGTCACCAACGCACTGTCCGCCGCCAAACGGACCCGCGGCAGCCTCGCGGGGGCGGTCATGCACACCGACCACGGGCCCAGTACACCAGCCGGACCTTCGCCGACGCCTGCCGCCAGGCCGGCGTCCGCCAGTCCATGAGCGCGATCGGCAGCTCGGCGGACAACGCGCTCGCCGAGTCCTTCAACGCGACGTTCAAACGCGAGACGCTTCAGGGCCGAAAGCGCTGGTCCAGCGAACGCGAGGCCCGTCTCGACGCGTTCCGCTGGCTCAACCGCTACAACACCCGACGCCGACGCTCCCACCTCGGACAACGCAGCCCCATCGCCTACGAGACAGCACTCGACACAACATCAACTACCCTGACCCAAGCCGCACAGCCCGTGTCCAAGAGTCCGGGTCAAGGCCCGACCTTCCACTGGCACGTACTGGACAAGGGCATCGGACACGTCCGCATCAAGCCCCGCACCCCTCGGCTGAACGGCAAGGTCGAGCGATCCCACCGCATCGACTCGGAGGAGTTCTACCGCCTACTCGAGGGCCAGGTCATCGACGACGTCAACCTCTTCAACAGCAAACTGCAGGAATGGGAGGACTACTACAACTACCATCGCCCCCACGGCGCCCTGGCTGGCCAAACCCCTTACGAACGCCTACGGCAGAAAGCCCAAGACCCACTGTCATAGGCGTCCGTCAGCTGCACACCTAAGACGAAGACCGCCGACCAGATCCTCGACAAAGTAGCCGCCTACTGCCAACCAATCTCCGACTCAGGTCACCAGCACCGGAACCTCTCGTACGATCCCGCCAACCACGAGTTCATGGTCCGCAGATTGCAGTGGGGCGGGTGGGACTCGAACCCACGACCTACGGATTAAAAGTCCGCAGCTCTAACCAACTGAGCTACCGCCCCCATCCATCCAAATTGAGAACACGCAGACCATGACATCACATAGTGGGGACTAATCCACTCCATCTAGGCAAACGAGCGAATCGGCCTGACGGAGAGCAGATCAAGTAGCATGCGGTGCCCTGGTCTCGCTGGACGAGGCCAGCCCACCGGAGTGGACGCTGGACGCACCGGTGGGGCAGGCCCGGCGGTTGGGGATCGGGGTCGGCCGTTCTCAGGTGCGGCGAATCCTCGCGGATCATCGGCCTGTACACCTGCCCGACAGCGCGTCCGGGCGTGCGCGCCGACGAACTCGGGGGGCCGGTGATCCCGCGCACCCTCCCGTCGGCGGCGGGCTGGCCGCCCGACGGCCGTCGCATCAAGAACGAGGCGGACTACTCGCGCGGTCCGGAAGGTTTGGAGTCTACGGGCGCCTGCGCATCCGCGACGGCCAGGAGGTCACGATGGCCGCGCCGTCCCGCAACAGTGCCTTCTACCAGCAGTTCCTGCAACTGCTTGAGGAAGCGAACCCGACCGGCGACATCGATGTGGTGACCGACGCCCGGACCTCGAGGACGTGGCCGCGTCGTTTGTAGTGGCTGATGCGAGCTTGCTGTTGTCGTTAGTGGCGCTAGGAGGACCAGTGCGGCACGTGCGCGGGGTGGTGGCCGGCGGTGGGTTGAGTTGGGTGATCAGGCGCGCCGGAGTCGGGTGATACGTCGTCATGAACTCACCGATCTAGAGTGGGAGTTATTACTCGCTCCGCTGATACCGCGGGCTACGACGGGCCGGCCGCGAGTGTCGGACCGGCAGGTCGTCAACGGGATGGTCTACAAGATCCGGACCGGGGTCTCCTGGCGTGACCTGCCGGAACGCTACGGCCCCTGGCAGACCGTCTACACCCGCTTCCGCCGCTATGCACTGGACGGTGTGTTCACCCGCGCTCTGCAGCAGATCCAGGCCCATGCGGACACGGCTGGCGACATCGACTGGCTCGTCCAGATCGACTCCACCATCGTCCGCGCCCACCAGCATGCTGCCGCCACCGGCCGAAAAAGGGGATCCACCGGCCGGACGAACCAGACGATCACGCCCTCGGCCGATCCCGCGGCGGACTGACCACCAAAATCCATCTCGCCTGCGACGGCAAGGGCCGCCCGCTCGCGATCCTGCTGACACCCGGCCAACGCCACGACAGCATCTGCGCGCGACCCCTCCTGGAACGCATCCGAGTCCCGCGGACCGGACGTGGACGTCCGCGCTCCACACCCAACCAGGTCATCGCCGACAAGGCCTACAGCTCCCGCGGGTTCCGTTCCTACCTGCGCAAACGCGGTATCGTCTGCACCATCCCAGAGAAGGTCGACCAGCAGCGACACCGGCTGGGCCGCGGCCGACGCGGCGCCCGACCACCCGCCTTCGACCGGCAGGTCTACCGCCGACGCAACGTTGTCGAGCGCTGCTTCAACCGCCTCAAACGCTTCCGCGGCATCGCCCCCAGATACGACAAGACCGCCACCTCCTACGAAGCAGCGGTCAGTCTCGCGTCATTCCTACTCTGGGCAAGATCCGTTTGA
>NZ_JBVHPY010000073.1:0-6391 GCF_055567695.1 Streptomyces sp. NPDC026417 | reverse complement strand
TTCCCCACGACGAGATTAACGAGCGGACAAGCCAACAGTCACATGATCAACAGCTTTTGTTAGAGCCAGTTAGCCGACCGCGCCTACATGGGCGCCGGGCCGTGGGCGACGACGCCACTGCGTCCGCCCGGACGCGGGCTGACGCCGACTCAGCAGACCGTCAACCGGACGCCTTCGCTGGCAGGAGCGCCCGCCGATCACGGTGCAGCCCGAATCGAATGACCTCAGTCACCAAAGCCGTCCTCCCCCGGGAGCGGCAACTCTGAAAACTCTCACTGCCCCTCCCCGCCCGGGCGGGGAGGGTTCCCAGGTGCTGATCGGGGACGCCCAAAGTCTACTTCGGCAGCCGCGGAAATGTTAAGGGGGCCACCCCAATGAGGGTTCCTCCCTTCTCGCGTATAAAAGTTCCTAGACCTAGCTGGCTCTCCGACTCTTGCAGGGCCAGGATCAAGAGCTTCTTCATGAAGATCTCTGCTGGGCCCGCGCAGTAATCTATAAGGGGAAACCATGCGAAAAATGCTTACGTGTAAGAATCCCAAGGTGCAGGCAGGGGCGGCCGTGGCCGCCGCGGGCGCCGTCGCTGCGGGACTACTCATTGCAGGCGGTAGCGGCAGTGCAACCAATACGATGACCACCGCACAGATGCGCTGCTCTGATGAACATCAGGCCATCGCTAACGGAGTTGTAGGGTACCAAGATACTCAGCATCGGGTATGCGTCCAATTCAACTCCGGCCAGGCTCGGCCAATTCTGCAGGTGCGCGTCAACCCGGCCACTAACCCCACGCCGGGCGCGAAGATAGTTGGACACTACTACGTAAACCTCGCGAACAATAAGGGCCCGGTAGGAACGGGATTCCTTAGGACTAAGGTAGAAAAAGATATATCAAGTGGCGGCTGGTTTACCTGGGTGGGGCCATGGGATGTTGCCAACAACAAGGTTAACGGCGTTGCAGGCGACAAGAGCACCACTCAAATAAAAGTGAACGTGTTTGGTACCACTACTACCAGTAACGGCGTCGGCGTGGTTGTACGGTACACGTCGCCGATGGTTTCCGATGAAGCCATGGGGCACGTAATTACTCTACCCAGCTCATACGAGACGCTTGTGGCTTACTAAGACCGTGTCCTACGTGGTGAGGCGGATGAGTCGCTTGTAGCAGCACAGGGTGGCGGCGAGGCCGAGAAATGCCAGGTAGTTGCGGGGGTCGCGCTCGTAGCGGGGGCTGAGTCTGCGGTAGCCGGACAGCCACGACATGGTGCGTTCGATGACCCATCGGCGTCGTCCTAATCGTTCGCTGGACTCGATGCCCTTGCGGGCGATGCGGACTCCGATGCGCTTGCCACGTAGCCATCGGCGCAGGTCGGCCCGGTCGTACGCTTTGTCCGCATGCAGGCGCTGGGGCTTGAAGTACCAGCCACGGTGGGGGTCGTGTCTCGTTTGGTGACCCGTCACCATGGGCTTCAGCCCTTCGCTGTCGTGGGTGTTGCCGGCGGAGACGCCGACAAGGAGGGGCAAGCCGTTCGCGTCCGACAGGACGTGCATCTTGGAACCCGGCTTGCCCCCTTGGGTTCTACTGATCGTTGCAACGCCTCTTCTTGAGGGGTGTGATGTTCGAGATCCGCAAGGACCGGGCCAAGGCTCTGGGCGGCCGCAGGCGACTGGTCCGCGAGCGGGAGGAATACTTCCGCCTCGTGGACCAGGGTTACAGAAACACCGAGGCTTGCCGACTGGTGGGCATCAACGAACGAACCGGTCGTGAATGGCGCAACGGCAGGACGGCAAAAGATCGGTTCCGCGCACCGGCTCGTCCGGCGTCGGCTCCCGTTGGCCCGAGCCGTTTCCTGACCCAGGCTGATCGCCTGCACGTCGCCGATCGTTTGCGGGAGAAGGCAACGGTTAGGGTCATTGCCGCTGAGCTGGGCCGCAGTCCGTCCACCATCGGACCTTGACTCCGGATTTTGGACACCGGAGACACTTGGATCTTGATGGTCCAGGAGAACGGAGTCCTTGTGGGGATGAAGCATTACCCCGCCGAGTTCTAGGCGGACGCGGTCGCGTTGTACCGCTCGAGGCCGGGAGTGACGATCAAGTCGGTCGCCGCTGATCTCGGGGTGAGCACCGAGACGCTGAGGAGCTGGATCCGGGCCGCGGACGGCCGCCGGCCTGGCGCCCACTGCGCACCGATGAACCCGGTGTCGTCGATGATCAGCACTCCGTCCGGCCCGAGCCGTTCGGCGGTATAGGCACGGACATCGTCACGCAGGGCGTCTGCGTCCCAGACGCTGCTGTTCAGCAGCCGCTGGAAGCCGTCGGGAGTGCGGTGACCTGCCCAGTCCGCGAGCTGCCAGCCGTTCTTGCGTGTCGCCCGCCCCAGCAGACCGCGGACGTAGTCCCGCATCCGCCACCGCAGATCCGCACGAGCAAACCGGCCCGCCACCCGCTCGAACACCGACTCCAACTCACCCGTCCAGCAACTGACCTCAGTCATCCCCTCCATACCAGGACAACGACAACCACCAGCTCAGGACACGAACCGCTGCTGGAGTATTAGGCCGTGTCCTACGTGGTGAGGCGGTCGTTGGTTTCGGCATGGGGCGGGGTACGTGGAGTTGGATTGTTCCGGACGGGCTGTGGGAGATCGCGGAGCCGCTGATCCCGCCGTCGAGAGTGCGGCCGCAGGGCGGCGGAACGCAGGACACGCCTGATGAGACGCTCTTTGCGGCGATCGTCTACGTGCTGGTCAGCGGCTGCGCCTGGCGCCAACTGCCGCCCTGCTTCGGCATATCGAAGTCGACGGCTCACCGCCGGTTCCTGATCTGGTCGAGAGCCGGCCTCCGGGGGCGCCTCCACGAGGCCGTGCTGCACCGGCTCGACGACGCAGGCCTCGTCGACGTCACCCGAGTCGTCCTCGACACCGCCCACGTCCGGGCTAAAAAGGGGGCGAACACACAGGTCCGAGCCCCGTGGACCGGGGCAAGCCGGGTTCCAAGATGCACGTCCTGTCGGACGCGAACGGACTGCCCCTCCTTGTCGGCATCTCGGCCGGCAACACCCACGACAGCGAAGGGCTGAAGCCCATGGTGACGGGTCACCAAACGAGACACGACCCCCACCGCGGCCGCCATTTCAAGCCCCAGCGCCTCCACGCCGACAAAGCCTACGACCGACCCGACCTGCGCCGATGGCTACGTGGCAAGCGCATCGGAGTGCGCATCGCCCGCAAGGGCATCGAGTCCAGCGAACGCTTAGGGCGGCGAAGGTGGGTGATCGAGCGCACGATGTCGTGGCTGTCCGGCTACCGCAGACTCAGCCCCCTGCTACGAGCGCGACCCCCGCAACTACCTGGCATTTTGGACTCGCCGCCGCCCTCTGCTGCTACAAGCGACTCGTCCGCCTCACCACGTAGGACACGGTCTAAGGGCAGCGGGGCGGGTAACGCCTGATGTAGATCGTGTGCGCGGTCCTGGTGCGCATGGTGGTGGCGATTGCGTGGACGCCGGGCGGATACCTCGCGCCTACCTGGCCTCTTACGCCTCTGCGCAGATCGGCAACGTTCGGCGTCGCGACCGCCACCACTGTCAACAACTCGCCACTTGATCACTCGTTGGAGTTGGTGGTGCGAGCCCGCCACATGGGGGCCCCTGGGGTGCGCTGGTGCCACGTACGGCTAGTGAGGTGGCGGCCCGACCGTGCTGCGGCTGAGGCCTGGGATTAGGTCGCTGCGTGGCCCGCATGCGCTCGTGACCAGCGCAAACCTGTACATCGGAAAGGGAAGACCCTTGATCTACTGCGGAATCGACTGAGCGGAACGGACACACGATGTCGCCCTGGTCGACGACACCGGCGAGTTACTGGCCAAGCGTCACATCACCGATGACGCGGCCGGCTACAAGATGCTGCTGGACCTGCTCGCCGAGTACGGCGACACCGGGGAGAACCCGATCCCGGGGGCCATCGAGACGTCCCGGGGCCTGCGGGTGACGGTGCTGCGGACGGGCAAGAGGAAGGTGTTCGCGATCAACCCGATGGCCGCCGCCCGCTACCGTGACCGGCACAGCGTCTCGCGCAAGAAGTCCGACCCCGGTGACGCCCTGGTCCTGGCGAACATCCTGCGCACCGACATACACGCCCACCGGCCGCTGCCCGACGACAGCGACCTCGGCCGCGCCATCGCCGTCCTGGCCCGCGCCCAGCAGGACGCGACGTGGAACCGGCAGCAGATTTGCCAACCAGCTGCGGTCCCTCCTGCGCGAGTACTACCCGGCCGCCTTGGAGGCCTTCGCCCCCTGGACCAACGGCCTATGCCGGCCCGAGGCGCGCGAACTACTCAAGACCGCCTCGACAGGGCAGCACGGCTGAGCCGCACGCAGATCCAGGCCGCGCTCAAGCGGGCCGGCCGCAACACCGCAAGCACGGCATGAATGTGCAGGTCATCACCCGTCCCGACGGGACACCGCTCTGGTTCTCCCGCGCGACGCCGGGCCGCACACACGACCTGACCGCGGCCCCGGGCCCACGGCATCGTCAAGACCTGCTACACCCGACAGATCCTCGTTCTGGCGGACCGCGCTTACCAGGGCACCGGCGCGACCTTCCGCACCCCCTACTACCACCACCGCGGCGCGGATCCGGTCGGTGGGGATCAGGGTGCCGTCAACGATGACGTGGTCGCCTTCACCGAGGCCGGTGAGTGCTTCGTGGAGGCCGGTGCCCAGGACGCCAGGACGTCCAGGGTCTCGTCGACGTACCGCCGGGCGGTTGCCTGGGATATCCCGAAGCCCGCTCCGAGCTGCGAGAACGTCTCATTCTTACGCAAGTGCACCAGTGTGAGCAGTGCCTGCTGCAAGCAACCGAACCTGCGCCAGCGGGTGTTACGTGCCCGGCGGTGCTCGTACAGCCAGGCGACATGCTCGACGAGCTCGTGCGGGACGCCGAGCGTGGCAGGATACGGAACCAACAGGGCCCCTTCGGTCGCCGGTGTGCTGAGTGGAATCACCACCCCAACGACGAGGTGCCCTGCCTGGTCACCACACTCAATTGACCAGCCCATTTCACCCGCCAACACAGGATGAAAGAGGCTCAGTAACAGACAGACCCTTACAGGCCGGATCTCTCAGCACCAGACTGACCGGTCCAGCGGGAGCTGAAGTCCTGTTTCTCCATACTCCGAGCCGTAGTCATCCAAGGCGTCGGCAAGTTTGGGGAAGTGCGGGCGCAGAGTCTGCACCGCGTCACCGATTCCGACAGTCGCTCCGTTGACCCGGAAGTTCTTCAACTGGCCAGCAATCGCTCCCTGGCTCTTGTCGAACCAGTAGTACCCGTCCCAGGCCACGTAGGGAGTAGCCCCTGTGGTCGACTGGAAGCTCCAGTGATCGATCTGGACATACCGGCATGTCAGCATAGCCACGGCGAAACGTTTCGGCTCTGATAGGAGGAACCGCACGGCATCACCATTATCGACGGTGATGGCACGCTTCGAGTATTCGACGCACAGAGGGTTGCTGAACGCCAGCCACCAGGACGGCTTCTCGGCTTCACCGAACTGGTGCCACGTGCACTCGCCCGCAAACGCAGGCTCGGTGAAGGGCTGAGACGTCGTGGTGACGGCGGCGTGGGAGGTCGCGGGAGTGATCGCGATCAGAGTTAATGCTGCGGCTGCGGACGCGAGTAATCGTCGAATACGCACAAAGGTCCCCTTCAGCAGGCCTAGCACTGCAAGTGAACGATCCCTAACTGATTGTTCGGGTGAAGCATGCAGCACCAACCTGGCAGGCGGCAATAGGACGTTGCCAACTTGGCGGCACCTGTCCAGTCTGGGAGGTCGTTTACATCCGCTCCGGCGCCACCACCCTGTTCGCCGCACTGGAAGTCGCCACCGGCAAGGTGATCGGCTCCCTGCACCGGCGCCACCGGGCCGTCGAGTTCAAGAAGTTCCTGACCAAGCTAGACAAGGAAGTCCCCGCTGACCTCGATGTCCATCTGATCCTGGACAACTACGTCACCCACAAGACGCCCGCTGTCAAGCAGTGGCTGCTGGCGCACCCGCGCTTCCATCTCCAATTCACCCCGACGAGCTCGTCCTGGCTGAACCTGGTGGAGCGGTGGTTCGCCGAGCTCACGCAGAAGAAGCTCAAGCGAGGCGTCCACCGCTCCGTCCCGGCCCTCGAACGCGGCATCCGCACCTGGCTCGCCGTCTGGAACGACCACCCAAGGCCGTTCATCTGGACGAAGACCGCCGACGAGATCCTCGACAAAGTAGCCGCCTACTGCCGACGAACCTCCGACTCAGGCCACTAGTCTTCTGAGTCGGGAATTCCATTTAGATGTGTAGGGTTGTGGGGTGGCACGTACTGGGCGGCCGAAGGCCGAGTTGATCCTGTCGGATGCT
>NZ_JBVHPY010000072.1:0-6767 GCF_055567695.1 Streptomyces sp. NPDC026417 | reverse complement strand
TCCGCTACGAGATACGCGACGACCTCCACCTCGCAACTCCTCCAACTCGCTTGCAGCATCATCTGCTTGAGGCGACTCCGAACCTCATTCTGAAATGATCAGTTAAGGGCGACCGAATTCACCAGGTCATGCTTGATATCACCCGACTTCACAACCTGCCCCTCAACGGATAACTCAAATCCCACACAGGATATCCTCAAAGTATGGATATCGGTCAGCATCATGGGCCCGATCAGGCTGTGCGAAGCAAGCCTCGACCGCACGAGCCTTCCGCCAACTCTGAGTATTGACTACTCAGGGATAATTTACCGTCGTAATGTCTAATTTATCTGAATTGCGCTACATGTACGTGCCGGCCTGTTAGGCGGCGCGAATCGCAGACGGGATAAGACATGACGGCAGAGCACCTATGGCACAAGGCTGTAGTCCTCGGGGGCAGCTACGCGGGGCTGGTGACAGCTCGGGTGTTAAGCGATTTCTTCGAGGAAGTCGTTATCGTGGAGCGGGACTCTGTTGACGCGGAGACTGGCGTGCATCCCGGTGCTCCCCAAGGCAATCATGCACATGCGATGCTTGCGAAAGGAGCGGAGATTCTAGAGCGATTGTTTCCTGGCCTGCGTGCGGAGCTCGAAGGTGTGGGGGCTCCTGTTTTTGACTACGGGGAAGGTATTGACTTACTACTGCCCGTCGGATTCGCGCCCCGCGTGCGCACGGGTGTCGAAGTCCAAACGTTCACTCGAGGGGAATTGGAACGGCAACTGCGCCGCTTAGTACTGCAGCGATCCCGCGTCAAACTGTTGTCTTCAACTCGATGCATGGGCCTGGCTTACACTACGTCGAGGCGGGTGACCGGGGTAACGTGCCAGTCTCGCAACGGTAAGCCCTTTGAATTGGCGGCCGATCTAGTTGTAGACACATCTGGCCGGTCTAGCTCACTTATGAGCTGGCTAGGTGCTATGGGCGTGACTATTCCGCCAAAGCGCACGGTGACGGCGAAGATTACTTACACATCAACAACCTTCACTCGGTCACCGGATAACTATCCCTCTGCTACAGATACCTACGCGGCTTACCAGATGCTATCTGCCCCCAACATAAATAAGGCGGGAATTCTTTTTGCTGTAGAACGAAAGCAGTGGGCTTGCTCTCTATTCGCTTTTCAAGAGCAGCCGCCGAATGACGTTGCTGGCTACCTGGATTTTACCCAAGGGCTGCACCACGAGCGCCTGGCGCAGCGGATCAGGGATTGCATTGGCGATAAAGCCATCCATCGCTACACGAATACTGGCAACCAGTGGCGTCCTTACCATGCAGTGCAGAGGTGGCCGGAGCGGATAGTCGCGGTCGGTGATTCCGTATGCGCGTTCAATCCTGTATACGGACAGGGCATGACCGTAGCGGCGATGGAGGCCGAACTCCTACAGGGCATGCTGATCCGGCGCATCGGCACGGGTGGCCTGGATGGGCTTTCCGGTAAGTTTCAGAAAAAAGTCGGACGTCTACTAGCCGCTCCATGGGCACTGTCTACGAACTTTGATCGCAGGTGGCACCCCGACGGACAGACTATGGTATCCCGCTGCACGCATTGGTATCAAATGCGCCTTCTCCGCGTTGCGGTCAAAAATCCCGCAGTATGGCAAAGGTTCGTGCGGGTGGTCAATATGGTCGCGTCCCCAGCACTGCTATTTCATCCCGCAACTGTGCTCAAGGTCCTGAGCGTGGGTAGGAGTCAAGCATCGAAGCTCGGCAGGCGTGAGTGACATGCCAGCTATCGCTGGCAAAGATCGTATCCGATGTCGCCGTCGGTCGGAAGGGCCGCCTTTGGCTGATCAACAACCTACGAGGCCGTAGGGATCCACAAATACAGAATACTTCGAAGCCTCGACGTGGGCATTGGAGTTTCGCACCCGCTACTCCTCCATGACTCTACGATTGTACTTGCGTCCTTAATCATGTGACTGTCGCCCGGCCGGATCGTTGATGTGGTGGCGGGGAGCAGGCAGTCGCGGCCGTGGATCATCTCGGATGAACTGTGTCCCTTGATGGTGTTGTCGCCGGTATTGGGGCCGAAGCAGGTTGAGGGCCAGTCGAGGGTGTCGGACCGGCAGGCGTTGAGGGGATCCTGTTTGTCCTGCATACCGGTAAACCAGTGGTACCAGCGCCCAGGAACTGGCTTCAGCTCCGGCACGACCTGTCGGCGGCGCCTGGTGGCATGGAACGAGGTAGGCGTCTGGGACCAGCTGCTGGTGCTGCTCAAGAAGCTTTCTGGAAGGGCCAGTTGGCCTGGTCGAGGACGGTGATCGACTCATCCCACGTCCGGGCCGCACGGCGGGCCCAGAAGCGGTCCCAGTCTGGTCTATTCGGCGCGATGAGGCAGCAAGCAGCCTGTCATCACCGACGGTGGCAACCCGCAAGCGGACTCACTGACTGTCGGACACCTCACCGACGTCCCCCAGCTCCTGCCCCCTGCTCGACAAGATCCCAGCCGTGGTCAGCACCGCCGGACAATTCCGACACGCTCTTCGCGGACCGCGGCTACGACCACGGCAAAGACCGACGACTCCTATGCGAGCGAGCCAACCGTCCGGTGATCGCCAAACCCGGTGTCGCGATGAGGTGCCTCGCGTTTTCCGGACAGTGATCTGACCGTCTATTTCACGCGGCTAGACGCATCTCCGCGTATACGGTGTGGACTTCTCGCGGTGGGCGGTATCCGATGGCCGTGTGGAGGCATGTGTAGACTTTACCAGAGTTCGATGTATCGAGTGATGTCCTGGCGAGCTGCTTCGCGGGTCGGGTACGTCATGCGGGAAACCGACTCGTTCTTCAGAGCGCCGAAGAATGAATCCGCCATCGCATTATCCCAGCAGACTGCGGTGCACCCGAATGGTCGGCGACGTCCGAATTCCTTCGGCGTCAACGCGCCCGGCTATCGTGCGTCAACGGCTCGCCGGCCGCTGGCCCGTTCTACTCCGGTGCTTCTTCACCCAGCCCCGGGGTGTTTCCGGATGCAATTCGATCTCGCGGGCTGTCGCAGTGATGGTCTTACCAGTTCTCGATGTCATTCGTTGGAGGGGCGGTCCGCCAAGACCGCCCCTGACATGCAGGCAGCCAACTACACTACCGACGATGCCTCTGACCAGGCCAGATAGCAAAACGTTGCTGGAGTACTAACGAGCTGGTGCGTGATAGCGTTGAGGCGTGTTTGGTCTGGTCGTGACTGTTGTCAGGCTTCAGTGTTGCGGTCGAAGGTGAGGCTGGCGATGGCGCCGCAGGTGGCGGGCATGACCTCGTTGGTGGGGCCAGCGGGTCAGTTGCTTCCAGCGTTTGTGGTCGGCGAGGGCGTGTTCAACAGTTCTGCGCTTGGAGGAGTGCCGGTGGCGGGCTCGGTGCCGGGCTTCAAGGACTTCGGGCGGGCTGATCTTGTTGCTTTTCTCGGCGGAGTCACCGCCTGCCCGGGGTGGTCACGGCGAAGCCCGAGATAGCCGTCGTCCGGGAGGACCCGAAGGTCAGGAACCTGCTGGAAGCAGACGGCTGTGCCTTCGTTGCGCGCGGTGGTCGCATCATGCATCCGTCCAGGTCGCAGGGCATCGACCCATGACGTGCGGCCCTGGTCGTCGGCGATGACGGTGGCCTTCATCGTGTTCTGTCTCTTCTTTCCCGACACGAACGCCTGCCGCCCACCACGTCGGGCAGGCGGCCTGCGGACCTGGACCTCGGTGGCGTCCAGACGTAATTCGATTCCCTCCGCATGGGCATAGGCGAACACATTGGAAAGGTCCGCAGCCGCAGGCCGGGACAGTCGGATACCGCGCATCCTCGCTCAGCCAGCACCGCACGTGTCTCTGCGATCGCGCAGGTCATGGTGGAGCGGTCGACACCGAGCAGTAGTCCCAGCACCGCGTGCGGCAGGTCGTGCCGCAGATGGATCAGCGTGGCCGCCTGCCGGTCGACGAACACCAGCTGGTGACGGGCGCCGGCACCCGCAGCCCGCTTCCGGTCCCCGCCCCGCGCAGCAAGACGACGGCCTTCGAGATCGGCCTCCCAGGACACCGCCAACTCCTGCACAAGACAGGCGAGATGACGCTGCGAGACCCCCGTGAACAGCCGGTGAGCCAGCACCGTCCGATTAACCATGATCGCCACAGTCCGATCATGCCACCAGCCAGCAACGACACCTCGTCCGCTATCACGCACCAGCTCGTTAGCGCTAGCGTGTCGACGCCGACAGCGCATCTCTACGATCAGTAGCCGACGGGGACCTGTGCCTGGACCGCCGCGGTGCGGCCGACCGAGGAGTGGACATCTGGCCGTGCTCCTCGCCGCAGGATCGGTGGCCCGGTCCAGGAAGGTGACACTGCCATCGGTGCGGAGTGCTTCCGGAGCGAGCCACTGGCAACCCCTCGCCGCCTCAACCAGGTTCGGTGACAACCGTGTTCAGCTTGATTCCAGCAAGGCGCGCGGGCCGCCGACGACCCGATTGCCCCGGGCAAGGCCACCATGCGGATAGGCGCCTCTCAAGTCGCCTCCGTGCGGTCCTTGACGGAGAGGATCGCGGACATTCTTGACGAGTTCGGCGCCGGCCACGCGCGCCCCATCGCGGCCGCGTTCCTCGTCAACACCGTCGCCCCTGGCTGCGGGCGCAGTCCTCAGAGGCGGTCAAGCGGGTGGTCGTTCCAGTCGGCGAGCCAGGTGCGGATGTCGCGTTCGAGGGCCTGGGCGGAGCGGTGGACGCCTCGCTTGAGCTTCTTCTGCGTGAGCTCGGCGAACCACCGCTCCACCAGGTTCAGCCAGGACGAGCTCGTCGGCGTAAAGTGGAGGTGGAAGCGCGGGTGCGCCAGCAGCCACTGCATGGTAGCGGGCGTCTTGTGGGTGAGGTAGTTGTCCAGGATCAGATGGACATCGAGGTCAGCGGGGACTTCGTTGTCTAGCTTGGTCAGGAACTTCTTGAACTCGACGGCCCGGTGGCGCCGGTGCAGGGAGCCGGAGCCGATCACCTTGCCGGTGGCGACTTCCAGTGCGGCGAACAGGGTGGTGGTGCCGGCGCGGACGTAGTCGTGACTGCGACGTTCGGGAACGCCGGGCAGCAGAGGCTGGGACCGGTCCAGAGCCTGGATCTGGGACTTCTCGTCCACGCAGAGGACCAGAGCCTTCTCCGGCAGGTCGAGATACAAGCCCACGACATCGCGGACCTTGTTAATGAACAGCGGATCCGTGGACAGCATGAACGTCTGAGACCAGTGCGGCGCCAGTGCGAACGCCCGCCAGATACGCGAGATCGCGGACTGTGACATGCCCGTGGCCGCCGCCATCGACCTTGTCGACCAGTGAGTGGCGTTCTTCGGCTTCTCCTCGAATGTTTTGACGATCACCCGCTCTACGTCCGCGTCGGTAATCTTCCTTGGGACTCCGGGCCGCGGCTCGTCGGACAGGCCGTCCAGGCCTCGTTCGAAGAAGCGCCTCCGCCAGGTGCGGACTGTGTCCGCAGTGACCCGCAGCCGCCGTGACACCTCCATGATCGAGTGCCCGTCGGCGCACTCGAGCACGATCCGCGACCGCTGGTCCAGCGCCTGAGCCGTCGTGCGACGACGCACCCCGCCCTCCAGCACGGCCCGCTGGGCATCGGTCACCGACAACGGCGGAATCTTCGGACCCGGACGACTCATACCGAACCAACGACGAATCTCCGACTCAGGTCACTAGTAGGACTCTGTTAGGTCTTCGGGTTTGGCCTGTTCTCGGGCATGTTGGGTGGATGGACGTACATGAAGTGAACCGTGTCCGGGCGAAGTTGGCGTTGTACGTGGCCGATGTGTTTGCCTCTGTGCCGCGTAAGGACCAGCGGGCCAAGGGCGACTGCTACCTGTGGGGACTGATGCTGGACGGCCGCCGCAAGTCGATCCAGGCGATGGCGTCGAGGCTGCCGGATGGCAACGAGCAGAACCTGCAGCAGTTTGTGAACCAGTCCACCTGGGACCCGGTGCCGGTGCAGCGGCGGATCTGTGAGCCATGCTGCCGCTGATCAATCCGACGGCCTGCTCATGTTCCAGCCGGCCGGGGTGTCGAGCATGTCCAGGGCCAGCCGCCACTTCTCGCGGTGCCCGACCTCGGGCGGGACACGGGTGGCGGTGCGGCGTTCGGTGTCCGCGGCCCACTCCTTGGGCAAGAAGCGTCGCCACTGCAGCGGGCAGGAGGGGTGTCACTGGCGGCGTGGACGCTGACCGCGACCTGACAGTTGGCGCGTTTGCCCAGGGCTCCGCAGTACTGCGGAGCCACGGCCGCCGACATCCGGCCGTCCTTGGGCATCGACACGTCGTCGATCACCCAGGCCGTCGGATTGATCAGCGGCAGCATGGCTCACAGATCCGCCGCTGCACCGGCACCGGGTCCCAGGTGGACTGGTTCACAAACTGCTGCAGGTTCTGCTCGTTGCCGTCCGGCAGCCTCGACGCCATCGCCTGGATCGACTTGCGGCGGCCGTCCAGCATCAGTCCCCACAGGTAGCAGTCGCCCTTGGCCCGCTGGTCATTACGCGGCACAGAGGCAAACACATCGGCCACATACAACGCCAACTTCGCCCGGACACGGTTCACTTCATGTACGTCCATCCACCCAACATGCCCAAGAACAGGCCAAACCCGAAGACCTAACAGAGTCCTACTAGTGACCTGAGGGACTGTAAGAAAAACGGTGTAACTCCGATCATGGAAGAGTTCACCTGTGACCAGCGAGAACATAGCCAAGCCGTCTGCAGCAGGAGCCGCGTC
>NZ_JBVHPY010000071.1:0-6985 GCF_055567695.1 Streptomyces sp. NPDC026417 | reverse complement strand
CTGGAACGAAGACCCCAAGCCGTTCATCTGGACCAAAACAGCCAAAGAAATCCTCGACTCCCTCGCCCGCCTCTGCCGACGGATCTCCGGCGCAGGACACTAGCAGATGAGGGTGCATGCGAGGCTCGTGAAGGCGAGGAAGTGCTCCGCTTTGCGCTCGTAGCGACGGTGGAGGCGACGGCATCCAGCGAGCCAGGCCATGGCCCTCGTGCGTTCGATGGTCCAGCGGTGCCGGCCGAGTCGCTGCGAGGTCTCGACTCCCTTGCGGGCTATGCGGTGCTGGATGCCTTTCTGGGATAACCATCGCCGCAGGTGAGGGTAGTCGTATCCCTTGTCGGCGTGGAGTTTGCCGGGCTTGCGCCGTCGGGGGCCTCGCCGGGATCGGATCGGCGGTATGCCCTTCACGAGCGGGATCAGGGCCTGGCTGTCGTGGACGTTGGCACCAGAGATGCCGACAGACAGGGGCAGACCGGTCCGCTCGGTGATCAGGTGGATCTTCGAGGCGTACTTGCCCCGGTCGACAGACATCCCACGCGCGCAACTCGTCAAGCGGCCTCCGCTGGAAGTGCTGCTGCGGGTTGGTTGGGGAAGGCCGTCTCCTCGTCGGAGTGCTCTCCGTGCTGGAGGCAGTGGAAGAGCATCCCTATGAAGCGGTTGAAAAGGTTGCGCTGGGCAGCGACATGGCGGTCACCAGCCTCCTTGCGGCGGTAGTAGTGGGCTCTGGCACCCAATGACGCGGTTAGGGAGGCGAAGGCCCAGACATAGCCGGCAGCCGCCAAGCGCTGGTTCTTGACCCGCCGGGCCATCACCGTGCAACTTTTGCCGCTCGCCCGGGTGACTGGTGCACTGCCCGCGTAGGCCTTCATCGATCCGGCGGTAGTGAAGCGGGCTCGGTCGTCGCCGATCTCAGCCAGGACTCGGGCCCCGGTTAAGGAGCCCAGGCCCGGAAAACTGGAGATGATCGAGGCATCGGGGTGCTGATCGAAGGACTCCCTGGTGGCGGCTTCGAGCTGGTCGGCGTTGGTGCAGGCGGCCTCCAGCTGGCGCAGCAGAGCCGTGGCCTGCTGGCCGAAGGCCTTCTCGACCTGCGGTGGTTGGTGGAGGTACTCGCGGTGGAAAACCTCGTGGATCCGGTCGGCCTCAGCTTCGACGCCGCGCAGGCGTCCAGCCTGCCTGAGCAGGGACTGGAGACGTCGGTGCGTGAGACGGGCCGCCGCTGCGGGCGTCGGCGCGTTGGCCAGGATGGTCCGGGCCTCGGGAGAGCAGATTCCCCCGCGCATGTCGGCGAACGCGGCCAAGATCGCTGGGTAGAACTCGCGCAGCTGCGAGCGGAGCTTGTTGTGGGCCTGGACGCGGTCCCAGACCGCGTCCTGCTGAGCTCGTGCCAGCACCGCGATCGCCTGAGCCAGTTCGGAGTCCTTCGGCAGCGGCCGGTGGGCGGCCATGTCGGTGCGCAGGATGTTCGCCAGGACAGCAGCGTCGATGGCGTCCGACTTCTTCCTCGCGACCGAGTGCCGATCCCGGTAGCGTGCCACCGCCAGCGGGTTGATCGCGAATACAGGGCGTCCCGTCGCGCGCAGACAGGCGACCAGCAATCCCCGAGACGTCTCGATCGCGACCGGGATCTGGTGATCTTTGCTGTCGCCGTGCTCCGTCAGCAGGACTGTGAGCTGTGCGAATCCGGCTGCATCATCGCTGATTCGCAGCTTGGCGAGCCGTGTCCCGCCGGCATCGACGAGCGCGACATCGTGGTGGTCTTCTGCCCAGTCCACCCCGCAGAACACCGGCACTGGTAACCCTGCGATCTCCATCATGTTCTCCCTCACACACTGATGTTTCAGCAGGTCAGAGCCTGTGCAGGGTGCGCGTGCTCCCTAATGGAAGTGCTCAAGGCACAACATCCCACCAGCCGTTCGCAACCCCAGCGAGCTGCACGGTTCTTCGTCTTCGCGAGAGCTCTCAGGCTCGCGACAAGATGAAAGGTGTTCCGTGTAGTTGGCTCAGGCCGCGACCATCGAAGCCCTTGGTTCGCACCGTCTGGTGACGTGTTCCGAACTGGCTCTGCGGAGACCCGTTGTGAGGCGCTTGTGTCCTCGCAAGGTGCGGTTGTGCTCGCGAAGCTCGGAAACTGGAACGGTTCCGGCCGGGGTCAGATCGCTCTCAGTAGAGGGCTTCCTGCCCAGGTGGCGGACGAGGTCTTCGTTCCGGCCGGAATCGCTCCTGAAGCGAGCCCCGCGGTCTGTCGAAAGAGCTCTCACTCCGGATTCGGATAGCGATGACTCGCTTCGCTGCCCATTAGGATTCGGACCTGGCAGGTCCCCGTTACCTTTTTCGTGGCCCCGAAATGGGGTCCCCGGTCTCCGGGTCCCGGCATGACTTTGGCCCCTTGTCGATCATGGTTGAGAAGGTGGTGTCACTGGGCCGGGAGGCATTGGCAGACCGCTGATCAGGGGCATGACGCTTCATCCGCACTCTTCGGGATGAGCAGGCCTTCGTAACGTGGATGCCGGCACGCTGATGCCGCAACGGAGGCCGGGAAGGGTGTCTGCTGTCTGCTGGGGAGGGTGAGTGAGCGAGGGCGAGGTCGATGTCTACCTCGGCCTGGACGTCGGCAAGGGTGAGCATCACGGGACCGCACTGACTCTTGCGGGCAAGAAGGTGTTCGACAAGCCGCTGCCCAACAGTGAACCGCGGTTGCGTGAGCTGTTCGAGAAGCTCCAGTCCAGGCACGGAACGGTGCTGGTCGTGGTCGACCAGCCGGCCTCGATCGGCGCCCTGCCGCTGGCCGCCGCGCGGGATGTCGGCTGTCGTGTCGCCTATTTGCCAGGGCTGACGATGCGGCGGACCGCCGACCTCTATCCCGGTGAGTCGAAGACCGACGCCCGCGACGCTGCGGTCATCGCCGATGCTGCCCGGACCATGCCGCACACTCTGCGGGACCTGGCGCCGGACGACGAGATCGTCGCTGAGCTGAACATGATCGTGGGCTTCGACGATGACCTGGCTGGCGAGGTCACCCGCACCAAGAACCGTCTGCGCGGGCTGCTGACCCAGATCCATCCTTCACTCGAGCGGGTCCTGGGTTCCCGTCTGGATCACCCGGCCGTCCTGTTCCTGCTCGAACGCTACGGCTCACCAGCACAGTTACGGAAAGCTGGCAGACGACGGCTGATATCCATGCTGCGGCCCAAAGCACCGCGCATGGCAGAACGGCTCGTCGCAGACATCTTCGACGCGCTCGACGAGCAAACCGTCATCGTGCCCGGCACCGACGCTGCGGCGCTGATCGTCCCCAGCCTGGCCGCCTCGCTCACCGTCGTGCTCGACCAGCGCCGACTCCTCGCCGCCAGGATCGAGGAACTGCTGGAGGCACACCCTCTTCTCAGGTCCTGACCTCCATGCCTGGCATCGGGGTCAGGACCGCAGCCCGCATCCTTATCGACGTCGGTGACGGCAGCGCCTTCGCCACCGCTGGCCATCTCGCCGCCTACGCCGGCCTGGCACCCGCCACCCGCCGGTCCGGCTCCTCGATCCGCGGCGAGCACCCGGCCCGGCGAGGCAACAAACAGCTCAAGCGAGCCTTCTACCTCGCCGCGTTCGCCTCACTGTCGCAGCCCGACTCCCGGGCCTACTACGACAGGAAACGACGCGAGGGAAAACACCACGTCGCCGCAATCGTCTGCCTGGCCCGACGCCGCATCGACGTCCTCTTCGCCATGCTCCGCGACGGCACCTTCTACGAACCGCCCAAGATCAATACCGCTTGACGAAAGCCATAGGGGCACCTTTTCAGAGCCCGCATGTTTACCACGTCGATCGCGCAGCGAGACCAGTCCAGGTCGCCGCGGGAGCCGAGTTCGTCGAGGACCAGGCGGTGCAGCTTGGCCCACACGCAGGCCTTCGTCCACTCGGTGAGGCGTCGGTGGGCTGTCGCGCCGGACGGCCCGAACAAGGCGGCCGGCAACTGCTGCCACGTGCAGCCCGACGTCGCCACGAACACGATCGCTGCCAGCATCTCACGGTCGCCGTGCCGACGCCGGCCACCACCCTGAAGTCGCGACGGCGCCTCCGGCACCACCCGCTGGAACAGCTCCCACAACTCGTCCGGCACCAGCCGCTCAACGATTCTCGACACGACCAGCAGCTTTATCCAGCCAAATGCCGCCTCCGGGCAGTTCGGCCAGCGTCACCCGTTCCTGGTCGGCGCGGCCTCGACGAGTTCGGCGAGCCGGGCGACCGTGCGGGCTGGCCGACGGTGACCAGGGGGGCGTCGCTGGGGGTCAGCCCGCCGGCGTGCGGGTGGGCTGCGTGGCGGGCCGATCCCGGAGAAGGACTGGGCCGAACTCGTCCAGCTGACCCGCGCACAGCGACGACGACCTCTACGCCCTGATCGAGCGCGCGCCGTCCCCGACCACGGCCTGGGCTACGGCCTGCTGCGCCACGTCTGTACGCGGAGGGTAGCCGGAGGCCACCTCCTGGTCGCCGCACGTAGCCGCTGAATCGGACCTCGCCCTGTGGCCCGGGATTGGTCCCGCCCGCTCATCCGGCATGGCGTGCTGGTTATTTGGCGGGTCCTGCCAGGACTTGCGTAGCCGCTCGCAGACCTGTGCCGCTTCTGCGTGCTCGTGCAGGTATTGCTGGACATCCATTCGCAGCGGCGAAGAGCTTGGCCGCGCGTCGGGGACTTTCTGCGGGCGCGGGCTGCGTAAATCTCCCGTGGGGTCGGTGCTTCGGTCCACGTGTCGGCCGGCAGGATGGAGGACCGGGATGGTTTACAAGATCCGGACCGGGGTCTCCTGCGGGCGAAGGAGTGATCGACCCGGCTGCGACTGTGCGGCGTCCTCTCCTCGCCGGACAACCGGAGGTCGCCTGGGTCCACGGCAGTGCGGGACGAGGTCGGTACCGATGTAGGCGCGGGCGGCCGGGCGAAAGACCGGGGGGTCTCCCCAATAGAGCCGCGCGGTCTCCTGCTGCGTCAATAGCAGCCACCGGCCACGCAGGCTGGAGACCGCTTAAGGCATCAGAGGAGAGCTATGAAGAATCGACTTATGGTCGCGGGGGGGACCGTTACAGCGGGAGCTGTTGGTGCGGCACTCCTCCTCACCGGCGGAGCGGGAGGAACGAACACTCTAAGTAGCGACCCTGCTCCCACCGTCACCGCCACCCCCTCCTCCCCAGCGACCAACCCGCCTCCTACCTTTACACTGGAAGAACAGAAGGCGGCGTTCGAAACAGCAGCCAAGAAGTGCACGAAGGTAGATGCAGGCGCATGGGGCGGTGTCCCGCTTCCTCTAGACCAAACCCTCGGCGCGCAGAGTAGCAACCAAAACATGCAAACCCAGGTATGCCTCGAGTACGGTAAGGCGCAAGACGGCCACCCACAGCTGCGCGGCGTCCTCAATGTGGTGAACTGGGACTACAGCTCTATCACTATAGCTTCAGCGAGATCCAGCCCGAAGGAGGCTGATCCGCTCAGGCTAAACCTTGCAAAATATGACCGGGATAATCCCAGCGCGGCCCCAACTCGCGTCAACAGTACAATGTTTGCTAAGGAAATCATTCAGCACGGCTCTGGGAGGCGCGTCCATAGATTTACTACACCGTGGCTGGATATGACCGGGAAGGAAGGTTCCGCCTTCGACTACGGAGCTGGGGCAACCGCCAGCCAGGTGAGACTTAACGGCCTGCTTGTGTCAGGCCTATATGTTCAAACTCTACCTGCGCCGGCTTGGTGGAAGCGTGACCAGGCTATCGGGGCGGAGATGTCGCCCTGCGACAAGAATGTCGCCTGGGGGATAGCGTTGACAGGTGAGGAAGCTGCGCGCTGCGCGGACGGTGTCATCGACCACGATGACGCTCGCTACTCAGGTTCCTATGTTGCAAGTCAGTCACCTGCTGCGACCGGTGCGGTAGCCCGTAGTGTAGGTGCGTACCTCACGCCTCTTGGGGCCAAAATCCCCGCGGACATGGCGGCACTGAGTAATGTGACCCCCACTCCGGCAACTCCATGGACCAGCGAGCAGTACATTGTTTTCGCTGTCAAGTGGGGCTCGGGCTACTCGACAGCCTACTGGGATGGCGATAAGTGGGTCGAAGGCCGCAGCCCTCTCAAGGTCGCTACGACGGACTACTATCAGCGAAGCGGAGGGGCTGGTTACGGGGCGCCCCAGTTGAGTGCAGGGAGCGCGGACCTGGCAGCGACGCAGGGCGTTACTCCGCACCCCGCCACCCCCTGGGTGACGGGTTCATTTGTATATCTCGGCGACAAGTCTAAAGCGCACTGGAACGGAAGTGCCTGGGTGGCGGGGGTTGCTCCGTAGAAAAGCTCCATGGTCGGCCTCTGTTCGCAAGCCCCACGCGCGGGAGCAGAGGCACTCCATCAGTGTGATCGCATGCCGGCCTGGTCTTGGGTTGGGGCGAGTTGCCAGGAGTCGGCGAACTTCCGCCACGGTGAGCGGGACCAGGGTGCCGGAACCGTTTCTGCACCCCCTTTTGAGGCAGCCCTGGGCTGCTGTTGCCGCGGAAAGGCGTGGGCGAGCATGGCGAGTGTGATGTGCCGCATCCAGCCGATGTAGCGGCGGACTTCGTACTGGTCCAGGCCGCATTCGTTCTTTGCGGCCTGGAAGAATTCCTCGATCGCCCACCGCCGCTCGGCGACCCGCACCACTTGGTCGACGTCGGTGCCCGCCGATGCATAGCTGAGGCAGTAGGCAATCTCATCCCGCCTGGTGATGCTACGGCGGGCCAGTGCCCAGCGCGCGCAGGTGTGTGGGCGTTTGGCCGTCAAAGTCCTCGATTGAGGCGGCGCTTGCCGACATGCCGGGACTGATTGCTCCGCTGGAGCGGAAGAACGGCTGGACACTTGCCGAACAGGCAGGTCATGCGGCCTTACGAGTTGGTGCGTGATAGCGGATGAGTCATGTCTGGGCGGCCGTGGTGTGTTTTCAGATGGTGGCTGTGCGGTCGGAGACGAGGCTGGCGATGG
>NZ_JBVHPY010000070.1:0-7573 GCF_055567695.1 Streptomyces sp. NPDC026417 | reverse complement strand
GTTGGACTGTTCATGGGGCGGGGTAGGTGGCGTTGGATTGTTCCGGACGGGTTGTGGGAGATCGCCGAGCCGCTGATCCCGCCGTCGAGGGTGCGTCCGCAGGGCGGCGGGACGCAGGACACGTCTGATGAGACGCTGTTCGCGGCGATCATCTACGTGCTGGTCAGCGGGTGCGCCTGGCGGGCTTTGCCGCCGTGTTTCGGCATATCGAAATCGACCACGCATCGCCGGTTCCTGATCTGGTCGCGGGAGGGTGTGTGGGGCCGGTTGCACGAGGAAATCCTGCACCGCTTGGACGACGCTGGCCTGCTCGACCTCTCCCGAGCGGTCCTCGACTCCGCTCATGTGAGGGCGAAAAAAGGGGCGAACTCACAAGGTCCGAGTCCCGTGGACCGGGGTAAGCCGGGTTCCACGATGCCCGTCCTGTCGGACGCGAACGGACTGCCCCTTCTCGTCGGCCTCTCGGCCGCCAACACCCACGACAGTCTCGCCCTCAAGCCCATGATCCAGGGTCACCGAACGAGACACGACCCCCACCGTGGCCGGTCGCCGGTACTTCAAGCCCCGGCGTCTCTACGCCGACAAGGCCTACGACATCTCTCACCTGCGGAAATGGGTGCGAGGTAGGCGCATCGGCGTGCGCATCGCCCGCAAAGGCATCGAGTCCAGCCAACGACTGGCCCGGCGCAGGTGGGTCATCGAGCGAACGATCTCGTGGCTGTCCGGCTACCGCAGACTCAGGCCCCCACTACGAACCCCAGCCCCGCACCTACCTGGCCTTTCTCCCCCTCGCTGCCGCCCTGTGCGCTACAACCACTCGTCCGCCTCACCACATAAGACACGATCTTACAGTAGAGGTCGTTTTCTCTTGTTGTTTCATCCCGGAATTTGGTGTTTGGTCTGGGGTGTCGGGTCGCGCCAGGAGATGGTGTTCTCGCTGGTGAGGCGGCGGGCCGTCAGGTCGGTCATGGCGATGTGGATCATGGCTTCGGAGCGGGTGGGCCGGGTTTCGTAGTCGCGGGCCAGGCGGCGGTGCAGCATGAGCCAGCCGTAGGTCGTTCGACCGCCCACCGCTTCGGTATAGGGGTGAAACCCTTGGTCCCGGGCTTGCGGGCGTTGATTTCCATGTCGATGCCGAGGGTGGCGGCATGCTCGACGAGGTGCTGACGGTAGCCGCCGTCGACTCACACCTTGCGGATGTGAGGGTGGTCAGCGGCGACTTGGTCCAAGAGCCGGGCACCGGCGGTGGAGTCCTGCACGCTCGCCGCAGTGACCACCACGGCAAGCAGGAGTCCAAGTGTGTCGGTGACGATGTTCCGCTTCCTGCCCACGATCTTCTTCCCGGCGTCGATACCCTGGCCGGCGGCGGGGACGCTGGTAGAGGTCTTGACGCTCTGCGCGTCGATGACACAGGCCGACGGCTCGGCGTGCCGCCCCTCCTTCTCTCGTAGGAGCTGCCGGAGCAGGCCGATGAGTTGGGCGAACACACCCTCGTCGGCCCACTTGGCGAAGCAGCCGTAGACCGTGTTCCAGTGCGGAAAATCGTGCGGGAGGCAGCGCCACTGAACGCCGGTGCGGTCCACGTACAAGATCGCGTCCATGATTTCGCGCAGGTCGTGTTCCGGTGGCCGGCCGAAGTCCAGGGCTCTGCCGCGGCGCTCGAAGCGCCAGGCCACAAGGACCGGCTCGATCAAACTCGCAGCGAGCGTCGGACGATCACTCGGGTACGGGCGTCGCGGCGGCATGCTTCCGGCTTACCGCCGCAGCCCGAGGGCGCCCAGGCGCACAGCGATGAAATCGGAAGCACGCGACGTCAAAGGCCGGGCATCCTGGGATGAGACAGGCACAAGCCACTTCCCAACCCTCCTGCCACCCCACCCGACCAGCACGAACCAACCCGCATCTCCAGCAGCACGAGCACCACAACCCGGCAGTCCGAAAATCGCTAATACACGGGCAGTCCAGGTGAACACGACATCTAAGACCTAGTTTGGGCGCCGTCTAACATGCCCCGTCGGCACTTAAGGGATAAAATGCCCTCCTGGGATCCGTCGCTGTACATGCACTGAGTCGTCAAAGGGGTGGATGGCAATGGAGCTGGGGTTGTGGGAGCGGGAGCAGGAGTCTGCTGTGCTCGCGACCGCGGTGAAGGATGTTGAACAGGGCGTCGGTGGCATGGTGGTCGTGGAGGGTGGGGCGGGGGTAGGGAAGTCGCGTCTGTTGGCGGAGGCGCGGGGGTTGGCTCGGGAAGCAGGGTGCGTTGCGGTGTCGGCGCGGGGGACGCAGTTGGAGCAGGATTTTGCGTTCGGAGTGGTGCGGCAACTGTTCGAGCCCTTGGCGGCGTCGTCAGCGGGGGTGGAGGGGGAGGGGCTGTGGGCCGGTCCTGCGGTGCAGGCTCGGCAGGTGTTTGCTCCCGCGGGGTCGGGGGAGGCAGTGGGAGATTTTGCGGTATTGCACGGATTGTTCTGGCTAACAGCCAATGCCTGTCAGGAGCGGCCACTGCTGGTTTTAGTAGATGATCTGCAGTGGTGTGATGCGGCCTCGCTGCGGTTTTTGGCGCATTTGCTGCCACGGCTGACGGATCTGTCTGTGCTCTTGGTTGTAGGGCTGCGTTCAGGCGAGGAGGTTGCCGATGAGGACTTGCTGCTACAGATCACGCAGGATCCGGTGGCGCAGGTGCTGTGGCCGCGCCCGCTCAGCGGTGGGGCGACAGGGTGTTTGCTGAGGGAGGCATTGGCGTCCGCCGAAGTGGATGAGGGGTTCGCAGCGGCATGCCACCAGGCCACGGGTGGCAATCCGTTGTTGCTGCGGGAGCTAGCCCGCACCGTGATGGCGCAGGGGTTGCAGGGCAGCGTCCAGAATGCAGGGGATTTGGAAGTATTGGCGTCAGAGGCGGTGGCACGTCTGGTGGCAGTACGGATGGCGCGGTTGCCTCAGGCGACGGTGGTACTGGCCCAGGCGGCGGCGGTGGTGGGGGACGGCGCGGAGGTAGCGTTGGTGGCTGCGGTGGCGGAGCAGGACATGGTGCTGGCGTTGGAGGGGGTTGCGGCCCTTGAACGGCTGGAGGTTCTGCAGTGCGACGAGGTTGAGCAGCAACTGCGGGTGGGGTTCGTGCACCCGCTAGTGCGAAGTGCGGTTGATGGTTCCATGGACTTGGCAGACCAGCTCGCGGCGCATCGTCGTGCAGCGTCACTGCTGGCTCAAGCGGGTGCGGATCCAGAGCGGGTGGCTGCGCACCTCTTGCGGGTCCCCCCAGAAGGGGACGGACAAGTCGTAGAGTTGCTGCAAATGGCCGCTGGCGCGGCGGTAGGGCGCGGTGCTCCGGGCAGCGCTCACACCTATCTCAACCGGGCCCTGCAGGAACCACCGGAAGTCGGTCAGCGGATGGAGGTCCTGATCCGCGCCGGGATGAGCGGGCTCCTGATTGACTACGCAGCCGCAGTCGGGCACCTACAGCAGGCCTACGACCAACTCACCGATCCCTACCAGCGCGCCGAGGTCGCCACTCTTCTGGGCATGGCCTATCTCTTTCTTATGGACGCGGAGCGAGGCATGCGGTTGTGGTCCGATGCTGTGGCGCAGCTCCCCAGCGAAGCAACTGAACACCGGCTGCGCCTGCAAGCTCTCCGCTTGTCAGCCGCAACTCTGGTCGTGCCTGGTCACACTGACGTCTTGATCAGTTTGCCCCAGCTGTGCGAGCTTGTTGGATCGGCAACCGACAGTGCTGCGGCCCGTCTGCTCCACTGCGCGATCGCCTGGCGCCAATTGGCACTCGCCGACCCAGCCGCGGTCTCCCACGCCCGTCAAGCGTTGGCTGATCACTCTTTGCTGCACGAGGCAAACGGTGACCTCAACGTGCATGGCGGCTGGTTCGCCCTGCTAGACGCGGACGACGACTTGGCCATGACCAGCATCCAGACCGCACTGACCCTCGCCCACGAACGCGGCTCCATTCATGCGCTGGGGCCGGCCTTCACTTACTATGCGTACGGCTGGCTGCGGCGCGGTCAGCTGGCTGACGCAGAGTCCGCTGCCCGTGAAGCTGTGCGACTTGGGGAAGTTGCCCGCGCAAAGATTGCCCGCCTCTTTACCCGAGTGTTCCTGGCCTCGATCCTGACTGAAAAAGGACAGCTCAAGCAGGCCGAAGAGATCCTGACCGATATCGGGGTCACTGCCACTGCCTGCCCGCCGGGACCCGCCCACTTCGCGTTGACTTGCCTTGCCCACTTGCAACGCCTGCGCGGCCAGCCTCAGGCCGCCTATGACAGCGCGCTCCGCGCCCGGCAAGTCTGCCAAGACTACGACATCCACAACCCCGCCACGGTTGGTTGGCGCACCGAAGCAGCCCTGGCACTTCACGCCCTAGACCGTACGGACGAGGCCCGCGCCCTCGCCGCTGAAGACCTCAGCCTTGCCCGCCGGTGGGGCGCTCCGCGTGCCCTGGGCCGCGCCCTGCGCGTTACCGGAGTGCTCACCCCCGGCGCTCCAGGCCTTGCCCTATTGAAGAAAGCCGTCGATGTCCTGCACGACTCCCTAGCCCAGTTGGAGCATGCCAAGGCGCTTGCTGACTATGGCGCTGCTTTGCGCCGAACCAACCGGCGTACTGAAGCCCGGCAGCCCCTACGCCAAGCCCTCGACCTTGCCACCCGCTGCGGAGCCAGCCTGTTGGTCGAACAAATCCGCGTCGAACTAGCCGCCGCTGGCAGCCGACCCCACACCACTGCCCTCACTGGCCCTGACGCCCTCACCGCCAGCGAACGACGCATCGCCGACCTCGCCGCAACCGGTGCTACCAACCGCCAAATCGCCCAGCAACTCTTCATCACGCCCAAAACCGTCGAAGTCCACCTCTCTGCCACCTACCGAAAGCTCGGCATCACCACTCGCACTCAACTCGCCCACGCCCTCCCGCCGTTGGACACCTCTTCGCCCACGGTGTGAGCTGAACAAATGCAGGGAGCGCGACACGCCCTTTTGGGACTGTAAGAAAAAACGATGTAACTCCGATCATGGAAGAGCGCATCGTGACCAGCGAGAACATAGCCAACGGGTCCGGTAACCGTGCCTGTGGCCTGTGGGCTTGATGTGCTTGGCGGAGAGCACTGGCCCTGCTGCTGGAAGACCGCCGACTACGCAAGGACGTGGAGACCTTCAAGCGGGCCATGGCTCCCTTCGTAAAGGAAGCCCGGTGACGGTGCACTCGTTCATGGAGCGTTAGACAGGCAAGTCACAGCGTCAAACGGGCGTGTGAAGTGCTCAAGGCCTCCCAAGCCGCCTTCTGCACCCGCGCACCCAGCCGGCCCCCGGGCTGTACAGGACGCGGAACTGCTCGATCAGTGAGGGTTTTCAGCGTTGAAGCTTCAAGGTGAGGTGGTTGCGGCGATAACCCGGTGGGGAGGGGGGAGGAGACACACGTTTTCGCGTATGTACCCGGCTCGCTGGCGACAAGACTGGCAGTGGCGTGGAGTATTGACTCCGATCAGCGTGGTGCGCGTCGAAGCACAACACCGAGGTGCACACTCTCAGTCGACACTCCGGCTATCGTCGCCTCCGTTCGATGACCCGTCGGCCATTTGTGGAGGAGGTGGGGCCGCCGCGTTTCTACGCGATCTAGGTGCTGATTACCTGGTTTGGTATGACCTCATTCCGGACATGCAAAAAAGGCCAAAAGGAAGTCGTATGAAAATTGGCAAGACTAGGGCGATCGGCGCGACAATGTTCATTGCGCTGAGTAGCAGTCTTTGTGCTATGGCGAGCAGTTCCGCTGACAGTGGATCGAAGATCTTCTTCGATGATGTACGGGTCTTTGACGGAATGGACCTCCTAAGCAAAGCCGATGTTCTAGTCGACGGTGATCACATCGAGAAGATCGACGTACATCACAAGACCCCACCACCTCCCAGTGCCACGGTCATCGACGGCGAAGGGAAAACCCTCATTCCCGGCCTGATCGACGCGCACGCGCACATGGGTACTGTCCGCAACATGAAAGACGCGTTGCTCTTCGGCGTAACGACAGTGGTCAGCGTCGGCGAGAACCCCGGCGTCCGCGACTACGTCAGATGTGCTGGCCCCGAGGTCAATCGCGCTGATATGATTCCATCCGGCTATTGGGCAACTGTTGCGGGAAGTCACGGCACTGAATTCCCACCCGAAATCTTCGGCACGATCCCGCTGCTGTCGGATGCGTCTCAGGCTCCGGACTGGATCCAGGCTCGCATCGACGAGGGAGCCCACCACATCAAGATCATCGTCGATGATATGGCGATGTTCCAAGAAAACCTTGTCCCCAAGATGTCAATCGAGATTGTCGAGGCGATTGTCAGGGAGGCCCATAAGAAAGACCTCCAGGTCGTGGCGCATGTCACACAACTCGAAGATGCCAAAGCCGTAGTCAAGGCTGGTGTCGATGTGCTCGCACACGTTCCGGTCCAGTCAATCGATCGGAACTTCATCAACTTGATGGTGAACCACGGCGTTTTTATGTCCCCTACCCTGGACGTGCTGAGAGCTAGTGACAGCGTCTCGCTCGGGGCCGACGAGCTAAGCGACGTCCGCATCAACCCGTGGCTGTCCCCAGCCAACCAGTTCATCCTCGTCGGCTTCCCTCCTGCTGGCTTCGGAGATCGATGGGACTACTCGGACGCGAAGAACAACGTCACCCAGCTCAAAGCAGCGGGAGTGCCGATTCTTGCCGGCACCGATGCCGGCAACCCCGGCGTCTCTAACGGCGCCGGGATGCACCGCGAGATGGAGATGCTCGTCGATGCTGGCGTGAGCCCGCTCCAGGCGCTTCGAGCCGCGACCTACAAGGTGGCCGACGCGTTCGGTCTGAAAGACCGCGGAAGAATCAAGGAAGGCAAACTCGCCGACCTTCTGCTCGTCACCGGCAACCCCGACCAGAATATCCTTAATAGCCGGGATATCGCCGGGATCTGGCGCCTGGGCACACCCGTTGACCGCACCGACCTGCTCGCACAGGCCAGCGCTCCCACCGACCCCACCTGCACTGCCAATTTCTGATGATCAAACCAGACGGGTTAGGCTGAAGTCATGCAACCCGGCAACGCCTCCTGGATGCCCGCGAAATCCACTGCCGAGAAGGGGTGATGTCTGAAGGATCCAGTAGGGTCCCATAACACGGTGGGATGGCCGCCGTGGCACGGCCGCCGCCGTGATGAAAGCTTCACTGATGCCTATCGCGAACAGTTTGGCGCGGCTGAGGGCGGCGGCAAGTCCGAGAAATGCCAGGTAGTTGCGGGGATGGCGCTCGTAGCGAGGGCTGAGTCTGCGATAGCCGGACAGCCACGACATCGTGCGCTCGATCACCCACCTCCGCCGCCCTAAGCGTTCGCTGGACTCGATGCCCTTGCGGGCGATGCGGACTCCGATGCGCTTGCCGCGAAGCCATCGGCGCAGGTCGGGCGGTCGTAGGCTTTGTCGGCGTGGAGGCGCTGGGGCTTGAAATGGCGGCCGCAGTGGGGGTCGTGTCTCGTTTGGTGACCCGTCACCATGGGCTTCAGCCCTTCGCTGTCGTGGGTGTTGCCGGCGGAGATGCCGACGAGGAGGGGCA
>NZ_JBVHPY010000069.1:0-7727 GCF_055567695.1 Streptomyces sp. NPDC026417 | reverse complement strand
AATCATCACGCCAACGACGAGGGGCCCTGCCTCGTCACCAGACCCGCTGATCAGCCTGTTTCACCCGCCGGCACAGGATGAAAGAGGCTCACTGAACAAGGCTCAATGATCGATGCCAGGGCGGACCGGGGTGAAGGTTCCTGCGCTGATGGGAAGTCGACGATGAAGTGCAAGGGCTATCAAATTCCATACCTTTGACGAGCCTCGCGAACCCAATGCAGGTTTCCGGCGGCCCAGTGCTCGACCGCCTGGAAGTAAGCGAGCGTCTCTGGATCAGCACTTTTTGCTGCGAGTTCGACCCCGGTGGCGATAAAGGTGTCTCGCCTCGCAGACATCAGTCGCAGAGTGCTCCGGGCCGCCCAATCTAGGTCCAACTCCTGGGGGTCGGCGGTATCGGCGCGAAGGTCTCGCAAAATCGACATTAAGTTGAGCTGGGTTTCATGCCTAGTGTCTTTTCCGTAGGATGCGAGGTCGGTATAGAAGAGCACCATATCGATAGCTGACCGCCGCGTGGTGCGGAGGGTCAGAGTGTTCAGTTGCGAACCGGATATTGTGAGGCCCAGTGCAGGTTCGATTAGGTCGATTCCGAGCCAGGCGCCGGTGGAATGCCGAAACGTGTCGATGTGCGTGACGAGGTCTACCGGGTGACGGTGATGGCGACTGAATAGTTCGTACTGCGAAGTCTGCCCGTATAAGACGAGGTGCCGAGCGAACCGATCCCACCAGTCGGGGCTGAAGCAGTATCGAGTGCGCTCCCAGAGGTCGGCCAAGGCGGCACCGAAAGCCGTGCCCGATGTGTTCGGGATGGTGCCGTCAGTATGTGCCCGCAAGATCTCCGCGCAGATGAGGTGCATTTCAGCCATCGCGTCGGCGGGGGGCCTGTTATCGCAGAAGTCATCGAACAGGAAGAGCCAGGTGCACCATTGAGACACCAACGAAAAATTCTGCTCCTGAGCATCCGGATATACCACTGCTGCATAATCTAACAATTCTCCGACCGCGGCGGCCGTGGACCCAGCGGACTCACCGAGGTTAAATTCTGCGGCAAATGCAGCCGCCCCGCTACGAGCAAGTGCCAAATATTGACTAACCTGACGCGGGAAGGGCATTTCGACAGCATTAAAAGCCGCATCGGAGGCGCTTATAGAGTTCATTAATTCCTCGTTATTGCAAATTTAGGTTCTCGCACTATTTCGACATGAGAACCTTAGGCTTACATAGCATCAAACTGTCAGAATTGACCTATCGCAGCCCTTCTGATTCTTAAAGCGCTGGTCGCCAGATTTGCCTACAGTTCGACTGCTTCGAAGGCGATTTCGCCGCAGAGCAGCTACCCCCCTGCTGACAGCATTCATGGCGGCGAGGAAGATTTCGATAGGGATCTGCCCCAGTTAATATCCTCGGCCACTGATGCAGAAGCCCGAGTGATCGCACGGCATGGCTGTGATGCCTAGAGCTGCTCGGATCGGGATGATCTTGCGGCTGGCCTTACCTAGAAGGGATCGTTTCGTATGCCAGTGCCGTCGGGGTGATCGGATCCTACTTTGCGTTGGGGTGTAACTATTGCTGCATCCGTGTAACTATTGCTGTATGACCAGGGTCGAGCAGATGGCCGCTGTGCGCCGCTTCACATCCGGACAGTGGGGGCTGATCACTGCCAGACAGGCGAAGAGGGCTGGGTTGAATGGGGTGCAGCTCAAGCGCTTGGTCGATGCCGGTCTGCTGGAGATTGTTGGTCGCGGCGTCTATCTGGTGATCGGCGATCCTTGTCCGGAGCATGTGAAGATTCGCGTCGCCTGGCTGCGTCTCCAGCCTGCGGTGGCGTCCTGGGAACGCACCTTCAACGACCCCAACTACGGTGTGGCGTCGCACACTTCGGCCTGTCTCCTCTGGGGGCTCGGCGACATCCCCAGCACGTACGTGGAACTCACTGTTGCGCGCCGACGGGTTACCCGGGAGCCCGAGGTGAGGCTACACATCGGCGAACTCGACCCCGCCGAGGTCATGATGGTAGGCGGGTTGCCTGTCACCAGCCCGATCCGAACGATCTCGGATCTGCTGCGCCGAAGGCTGGACAGTGGTCACATCGGGGGAGTTATCGCTGACGCGGAGCGCCGCAACCTGCTGTCGATTGACACCCTCGCACCGCCTCTCGGGCAGTTCGCCAAAGCCTACGGACTGCCACGCCAAAGCGGGGGGCGCGAGCTGATCGACCACCTGCTGACCCGAGCCAGGCGCCGCCCTTGCAACGATCCTGGCCTCACTGCTCAGAAGGGATCCTCGACCAGTACTCCCGATCTGCACGGGGCACTGAGCCAGCTCATGCCAACCGGCAATGTCTCAAATGAACTGCGGCCATCACCGGGCAAAGCGGTGCCAGTAGCAGCAGCTCTCCGAGCTGGCGAGCAGACGGCGAGCGAAGCGAGGCACGAGGAGACTGGCCAGAGAATGGATTCGGAGCAGAGGTTGCTGGAACGGGAGGCGGAGGCCGCAGCACTTGCGGAGGCAATCAGGGACGTCCTCCACAACGGACCGGGGCGTGTGCTGGTGGTGGAAGGGCCCGCAGGGATTGGCAAGACCCGGTTGCTTACTCAGGCAGGGGGCACCGGCGTGGGTGCGGGCCTGCGGGTGGTATCGGCGCGGGCGTCAGAACTCGAACGGAGCGTTACGTACGGAGTTGTACGGCAACTGTTCGAGACACTGGCCGTCGACGAGGCGGCGGACAAGGCCGGCCTATGGCATGGTCCTGCCGCCAAGGCCCACGAGATGCTCACCCTGGCGGGCACCACAGGCCCACCGAGCGGCGACCTCGCCATCCTGCACGGCCTGTACTGGCTTACCTCCAACCTCTGCCAGGACCAGCCACTGCTCCTCCTAATAGACGACCTGCAGTGGTGTGACCCACCCTCCCTGCAGTACCTCGCCTACCTGCTCCCCCGCCTCCAGGACCTTCCCGTCCTAGTGGCCACCGCGCTGCGGACCGGCGAGAGCGTGACGGATGAGCGGCTACTGCTACAGATCCTGTCCGACCCGTCGACACAAGTCTTCCGACCTCGCGAGCTGAGCGCCGAGGCCGCCGCGGAGCTACTGGAGCGCACGCTCACCAGTGAGGTGGTCACATCGTTCGCGGCCGAGTGCCACCGGGCTACCGGCGGGAACCCGCTGCTTCTGCGCGAACTGGTACGCGCGCTGAAGGCGGAAGGGCTGGCGCCCAGCGCCGAGAACGCCGCCCGGGTGGCCGGTCTGGTGGCTCCGGGGGTGGTACGGCTGGTCGAGATCCGCCTGGCCCGCCTGCCCCGGGAAGCGACCGCGCTTGCCCAAGCGGCCGCCGTACTGGGAACCGATGCCGACCTGCGCCTGACGGCGAACCTCGCAGGACAGGACCTGTTCACCGCCCTGGAGGGGATCCCGGCACTGAAACGGAGCGAGATCCTGCGTCTGGAAGGCGATGGGACCCTGGCACGTCTGGTCTTTGTTCACCCGTTGGTGCAAGCGGCCGTCCACCAGACCGCCGGGCCCGCGTGGCAGGCCCGTGCCCACCGCCGGGCCGTCAGCCTGCTCGCCACGGCTGGGGAGGAGCCGGAGCGAATCGCCGCCCACCTGACGATGCTACCGCCGGCCGGGAGCGGCGATGCCGTTAAGATCCTTTGCGAGGCTGCGGCCCAGGCCGTCCTGCGCGGCTCCCCGCAGACCGCAGTCGGCTACCTGGAACGAGCCATCGAGGAACCCCCTCCGCCGTCCGACCTGCTGGAGGTTCTCCAGGAAGCCGGCCGAACCGCCGCCACGGTGGACAGCCAGGCAGCCGCCCGCCACCTGAAGCGCGCATTGGACCTCACCCGCGACCCAGTCGGCCAGGCCCGGACCGCTGGACTGCTCGCCAACGTCCTCAACCTCAGCGGTGACTTCAGCACCTCGGCCACCACACTCACCAAAGCCCTCGCCCATCTCCCCACCAGCCACGAGGACCTACGCAGCCGCCTGCTCGCCGGCACCATCAACGTCGGGACAGTGGTCCCCGACCGCGCCGACCTACGCGACCCCGACCAGCGGCTGCGAGACCTGCCCTTCCACGACAGCATCGGAGGTCGGGAACTCGCCGGCATGACCAGCCTGCTGGACGCATACGATGGCAACTCCTCCGCCGTCGAGCGCGCCCACGCCTGCCTGTCGGACGACGTCCTCATTACCCAGACACCTGGCGCGAGCGCCCTTCCCTGCGCATGGCTGGTCCTGCTGTTCGCAGACGACACTCGGGCGACGGCCAGCATAGAAACCGCCATTGCCCACGCCTACCGGCGAGGTGCGCTCCGGGAACTCGTTTTCCCTCTCATCGGCCGGATGCTCGGACGTACCATCTTCGGCGACCTAACCGGAGCGGAGGCCGACGGCCGCGAGTGTATGACGGTCATCGACAGCACTGGAACGGACGCCGCGCGTCTCGCGGTCGGGCCTTTTCTTGCCGACGCACTCCTCGAACAAGGGCGCCCCGAGAATGCCGAGGCCGTCCTCGTCTGGACCGGGGTTCCCGACCTGCCCACCCCTATCGGTCCATACTTCTACTATCTGGAGTCCAAAGCCCGGCTCCTACGTGTCCAGGGATGCTACTCCCAAGCTCTCACGACAGCCCAAGCCGCAGGAAACTCCCTCGCCGCACTGGGCGGCCGCAACCCCGCCATATGCGGCTGGCGTACCGAGGCAGCGCTCGCCCTGGAAGCCTTGGGCCACAACGACGCAGCCATGCCCATCGCGGCCGAAGAACTGCGTCTCGCCAGCCGTTGGGGCGCGCCCCGCGCCCTCGGACGGGCCCTGCGCGTCAACGGCCTGCTCACCGGCGGCAGCGAAGGCCTCACGCTCCTGCGCGAGGCTGTCCACACCCTCCAGGGTTCCCCCGCCCACCTCGAGTACGCCAAGGCCCTCACCGACCTCGGCGCAGCCCTCCGCCGGGCCGGCAAACGGGCGGACGCCCGCAAGCCTCTGCGCGAGGCGCTCGACCTCGCCACCCGGTGCGGCGCTACCCCTCTGGTGGAGCAGGCCCGCTCCGAGCTCGCCGCCGCCGGCGGACGCCCCCGCCGCGTCGCCCTCACCGGCCCCCACGCCCTCACCCCTAGCGAACGCCGCGTCGCCGAACTCGCTGCCCACGGCCACACCAATCGCCATATCGCCCAAACTCTCTACGTCACCCAAAAAACCACCGAAGTGCACCTTTCCGCCGCGTATCGCAAACTTGGCATCACCACACGCACCCAATTGGCCCAGGCCCTCGGCTTGGATTCGCTCCGGCGGCGGTGAGAGATCCCTGGATTGGGCTACCTGGTCACGGAGGAACTTTCAAGAGTTATGGATTGGTTGAGGTGGTGGCTGCGAGGGCCTCGTCTCGTTCGGCGAGGTGACCGATTTTGAAGTGTGAACGCCGACTCGGACAAGGGCGACCGGGTGGGTGCGGAGACCGCTCGCCAGCGTGCCTGGGCGGATCGAAGAGCTTGAACACCATCTCGCGAGGGCGGCAGCTGGGCTGCCGACGCCGCAGGTGATCTGGGTTCGGAGCTGCGCCGCGGAGGAGAAAGGTCGACTCGCTCGGGTTCGTGGTTCCACAGTGCTCGGCGGGGAAGTCGCAGAACACCAGCAGCGCGTCGACCTCGTCGGTGATCTTCTTCACCGCCTTCGGCCACTTCGCCCCGCATGCCTTCTCAAACGCGGCGCCGCCTTCTCGGCGTGCGCACGGTGCCCAGCGTTGCAGATCTCCTACAAGGGCCTTCCTCGACGAACTGCGATCCCGTCTTCGCGCGCCGGTACACGTGGCAGAACAGCCATTCCGCCGAGCACGGCGCGTCCAAGCGAAGCCACGCCACGTCGACCGCCAAGAACAAGGCGCCCGCCGTCGAAATGCGGCAGCGACAGTCCGGCCAGCGCCGACCCAGCCGGCTGGTACCGATCCGGCCATGTTCAGGCCGCCGTACATCGCTCCGAGCCCACGACGGTGCTCGGGCAACAGCGCCAAGTCCACCGAGGATTTCACCGCACCGTCCGCACACAGGACCGCGTCCACCAGCTCGAACAACTCGTCGCGCCGGGCGCTCAGAGACACTCGTAGAATTCGCCCCGGAAGCGTGGCGCTTCTGCGAACGCTTCCCTCCGGACAACATCAGGCAGCAGGCTACCCCTCACGGCCCTCTTCGTCTTGGTCACGTGCACCGTAGTCGGAGCACATGATCAGACGGAGGGCGCCCTCCACGTCCGGCGAATCCTCAAGTGAGCGCTCCAGTCCCCGTACGGAATCCGGTCGAGCACCCCGAGCGCGGCCCGCAGCAACTCCTCGGACCGCCGCGCCGCCATCAGCGGACCGCGTCCCAGCCAGGTGAAGGTGGCGTCGAGACACCTTGCAAGGTTTCTCTGGCCGCTCCGCTGGCCGGTCATGATGAGCCGCCCCCACGTTGCGGCGAGAGAGTATCTGTCAGCTTTCACGGATAGAGGTCACCGGCGGATGGCGTCCCATCGAGTGGTGTAGCAGCGATCTCTGCATAGCCCCTGGTCATGAGGCGGCCATCGCGCAACTCTCCGAGTAGCGAAGCTCGTTGAAACGAGAGGTGACGCGATGGCCTTGTCCCAGCATGACTTACTCCGCCTGATGGAGTCACTGCGTACGGCGGACGGAATCGAGTTGATCAGGATCCACTGGGCCAGGACCTCGGACTGGAACGAGAAATCATAGGCGTCGAGTGTCTTGTGGCGCGGCACCTTCAAGATCCGCTGGCCGGTGCCGAAGCGACGGTCATTTACGAACGGCGAGTTCCTCGGAGAGAACCAGGTCGATGAAGTCGAGGTATCCCATGTTGGCCTGTCGGCCCGCTGTGCTGAGTCAAGGCTTCGGCCAGGTGAAGCAGGCCCAACTTTAGCGGCCGTATTGCGGATGCGGATGGAGACCAACTCGCTCAAGATGATCTCTTCGACGTTCGGTGGGTAGTGAAGGGACGGGTGCCGGTCACCTCGGTGACCGCCGCCCCGGTTCAGCAGAGCCGCCAGCGGCTAGGCCTTCGCGCCTAGAGCGTTGTGGCGGCGAGGCGGAGGCAGCCCCGGCCGCTGGCGGTGACGCGGCGGCCAGCTCCGGTGGGCAGACCGTCCCAGTGCTCGTCAGCGATGCGGGCGCCCCGGCCAACCGCCCGCGGCGGAGAGGCCAGCACGGTTCCGCCACTGACCAGATGCGGCGGCGTATAGCATGACCTGGGACTTTGTGGCCCTGACTCGACCAGTCGGCGGGTCGCACCATGCGGACCGGCACCGAGTAGACGTTGGCGTCGGAAGCAAAGAGGTAGTCTTGCCGACATGGCGGAGATGCCGCTGCATGACCACGTCAGGTGTATACGGCAGCGGCCGTAGGGTCACGTGATCGCGGATCGCCCTCAGACCACGGCCTCGCTATGAGTGCCGTGGACCTCGCCCGCCGCAGCGTCAACCAGGCGGTGAAGGGGGCGTTGAGTCCCTCGATCGAAGGCCCGTCCGGCCAGGACATGGTCGCGGACGATCAGCACCTGCTCTCCACCCGGCCCTTGATGAGGCGCCGAAGCTCCCATACCTTGCCATAGGCCTCGTTCGCCGTCCCCCATGAGGCGGGCAGGCGCGGATAATACTCCAGCCGCGGTTCGTGTCCTGAGCTGGTGGTTGTCGTTGTCCTGGTATGGAGGGGATGACTGAGGTCAGTTGCTGGACGGGTGAGTTGGAGTCGGTGTTCG
>NZ_JBVHPY010000068.1:0-7839 GCF_055567695.1 Streptomyces sp. NPDC026417 | reverse complement strand
GCCCCTCGGTCAGACCCGAAAACGGCTCGATCCACTTCGGATCATCTGCAGAGATCACCCCACACATGCCCGAACCAACGTCCCAGCCGCACCACTGGTTACGGGACAACCTCTAGCCGGGAAGACGGGGCCCAGCGTGCCCTTGCGGCCCGTTCGGCGTCAGCGCCGTGTCCAGGCCGCTGCTGACTCGTTGTAGCGGCAGGGCGCGCTCTGTCGTCCCACGATTCACGGACACGCGCCGGTTCACTGAATTCCGTGCGCCGAGGGACGGCAGGGCGCGGGGGCGCGATTCCACCGCGTGACGGCGCGCCGGGCCGTCGTCCGCGAGGCTGTCCCTCGCCGCCAGGCAGCGTCCTCTCCCACACCGCTACACCGGGCGGCAGGGCCCGCAACACAACGTCGACCCTGCCCCTACGTGCGTGCCGGGAGCCGCCCCTCGTCCGGCATGGGCATGACACTCCAGCCGACTTGCTCACCGTACCGGCCCTGAGCGAGCCGGATAACGCGCCGCCTTCCCCGTGGGGCGCGCTCTGAGGGCTGGGGAAAGCAGCCCAGCCCTGCCCTCGTTTCATTCCAGAGGCTCTGCCGGACCCGGACTGTCTGCCTCTGGGGCGGGGTTTTTCTGTTGGCAGTCCGGGCACGGGAACAGGCCGTGGCCGTCAGGAGCCACGAGGGTGCCCCAGTCGCGGCAGCGCCGGCACAGATACACCTGGTCGGCGTTCGGCCGGTGCGGGCGGGAAGGGCGCGGCAGAAGGATACGGCTCACCTCAAGGAGAACATAAGGCGCATTTCCACATATTCCGTCCACTATGTCGCTCGAGGAAGCGTGCACCGGGTGCCGGGGGCCCGGCATCAGCTGGTGTTCGTGGACCGGCTGACAGCCACGCTCATCCATCTGCGGCACGATCTGCCGCACGCGGTCCTGGGTGTGCTGTTCGGCGTCGATCGCTCGACCGTCACCCGTGCTGTTGGCGAGGTCACGCGCCTCCGGGGGCAGCTGGCTGCTCGCGGAACGGGGCTTTGCTGTTCCCGACCGTTGTGGTCTGCGGCTTCGCACCCTTCAAGATGTATTCGCCTACGCCCAGGCCGAAGGTGTCGAGCTGCGTCTGGACGCCACCGAGGTCCAGGTCCGCCGGCCGGCGGCAGGCCGCGGCGGACGCCGCGCCTTCGTCTCGGGCAACAAGAAGCAGAACACGATGAAAGCCACCGTGATCGCCGACCACCGCGGCCGCACTCTGTGGACCGACGCGTTACGACCAGGACGCATGCACGACGCCACTGCCGCCCGCACCGCCGGCATCGGCCCACGCTTCGACCACTTCAACCTGGCCCAAGTCCTCCTCGATGACGGCTACCTCGGCCTCAGCCGAGACCATCGAGGGAAAGCCCTCAGCCCACCACGCAAACTGCGACCAGGGGCAATAGCACCCTTCGTTGAACTCCGCGAACGCCAGCGACACCACCACTCGTCGCAACGGATCGTCGAACACGCCCTCGCCGACCACAAACGCCGGAAACAACTCCAGCGCTGAACCCACCGCCGCGACCGACTGCCCGACACCCACCAGGCCATCTCCGACCGCACGGCCACCGTCTGAATACAGACCACGACCGAGCAAGCACATGACTCAACCGCTATCACGCACCAACTCGTTAGGTCGTGTCCTACATGGTCAGTCGGCAGTTGTCCTGGGCGTGGGGAGTGGACGGTGGGGATGGATTGTTCCGGACGGACTGTGGGAGCTGGCAAAGCCGTTGCTGCCAGCGGCCCGAGTTCGTCCGCAGGCCGGTGGGGTCGCGAACATCGGTGACGAGGCGGTGTTTGCCGCGATCATCTTACGTCCTGGTCAGCGGCTGCGCGTGGCGGGCGTTGCCGCCGTGTTTCGGGGCGTCGAAGTCGACCGTGCATCGCAGCTTCGCCATCTGGTCCCGCGCCGGAATCTGGGGTTCCAAGAGGCACGTTCTGTCCGACGCGAGCGGACTGCCTTACGCGTCGGGATCTCCGCGGCCAACACCCACGACAGCCAGGCCCTGAAGCCGATGCTGTCCCATTTCCACAGGGGACACGAATCCCACGCGGCCGACTCCAAGCCTCAACGCCTTCGTGCGGACAAGGCGTACGACATCCCTCACCTGCGGCGATGGCTGTGGGGCAAGCGCATCGGCGTCCGCATGGCCCGTAAGGGAGTCGACTCCAGCGAGCGACTCGGCCGGCGAAGATGGGTCATCGAACGCATCGAACGCACCATGTCCTGGCTGACCGGCTACCGCCGACTCAACCACCGCTACAAGCGAAAGCCAGGCAACTGCCTGGCCTTCTCGGCCTGGCCGCAGCCCTCTGCTGCTACAAACAGCTCCGGAAACTGACCATATAGGACACGGTCTTAAACTGCCCCCTTCGGTCTGTGGTGGCACACTTGCTTAAGGGCTCTACCGATGCACCGCCCTGGCAGGTGGAGACGACCCGCCGGGCTCGCACGTGGTTCGATGGAGGGACCGTTATGAGTCGTGGACACGTAGAGGGCGGCACCGTTTTTTACACCCTGCCGTCAATACCCCAAATGCTTGCTGTGCCACCCGCAGGTGGCGGAGCTGGCGCGGCTGGATTCAGAATGGGTGCGGGAACACCTTGAACGGGGAGAGTCTCATGGCGCGAACCCTACGCTCAATACCTCGAGCCCCTGGCTATATTCCGTTGTTCGGTCACTCGATCACGATGTTGCGAAATCTCCGAAGCTTCTTCGTGCCACTTCAAGAACTCGGCGACTTCGTCCGTGTCCAAGCTCTGAATTATCCCTTCTGCTTGGTGACCAATCCCGACCTTGTACACGAGGTCCTTGTGGCCAGAAGCAACTCTTTCGAGAAAGGGCGTCTCAGTGACAGAGTTAAGCCGTTGGTCGGTGACGGACTTTCAAACTCGCCGCGAGCATTGCACCGAGTTCAGCGTCCCATTCTTCAGCCTGCATTCCACCGGCACCGCATCGCCAGATATGATAATCTCATCGCGGGGCACGTCCATGAGATCGATTCCTCCTGGAAACCTGGATCATCCGACGATCTCTGGCCAGGACTCGTTGACTATGCTGCAGTGAATCTTGCTGCCACTCTATTTGGTTGGCGCCTAAGTGAAGAAGCTATCGCTGTCGCGCGTCGCGAGGTCCCGTATCTCCTGGGTGTGGTCATACCTCATTGCCTGATGCCCAATTCGCTTGACTGGCTCCCGCTGCCGTTCAATAGAGGCTTCTACCGGTCATGCGCCGAGATCAGGAATGCCACTTACGACGCGATCGTCAACGCGCGGGAAAATCCGGACCGCAATGACTTCCTTTCCCTAATGGAAGAGGGCACCGCTGACAATCGTTTCTCTGATGAACAGATGGTCGATCACATGGTGACCATGCTCATGGGCGGCGTCGACTCAGTCGCCGCGACGATCGCCTGGACCATGTTCGAACTCAGCCGACACCCGGAGATCCAAGAGCGCCTGGTAGACGAACTCAAGGACGGACTGCCATGCACCTATCTCGACTATGTCCTCAACGAGATTAGTCGCCTGTACTCGGTGGTCCTACTGAGCCGACGTACTTCAGAACCGATTACCCTCGGTGATATCGAGCTTCCAGAAGGAACTGAAATCGCCTTCAGCCCCTATGCACTGCACCGAGATCCACGATATTTTCCCAACCCCGAAAAGTTCGACCCAGAAAGATGGCTTCCCGGAGGGAAAACTATTCCGCGTGGCTCCTATATACCCTTCGGCTCAGGGAACCGGAAATGTATCGGAGACAACTTCGCCATGACGGAGATCGGCAGGAGCCTCGCCTGGATCTTGCCCCGATGGCGCTTCACCCCGCACCCTGAGCGTAGCGTCAACCCACAGAGGCTGAGCATCGTACCGCTACCGAGTACGCTCTGCCTCACACTGACTTCCCGATGAACGGTGGTGACGATGCTGATGCTCCTATGAATGTCAAGCCGTGGCTTGGGTGTGGGTGGTGGCGCTGTCTGCGGTGTTGACCAAGGTGAGGAGTCGGTAGTGGTCTTCGGCCGTACCTCCTCCGGCCTCCACGAGGGGGTGACGCACACCGCGCCGCCGACGCCGATCGGGCAGCACTGCAACCGCTCCAATCAGCGGCAATCCCACCACTCCGTCCAGAGCGGGCGACTTGGTCAGGCAGACGATGGCAGACTTGGCTTCGATGCATGCGTGACGACCCGGCCCGTACTCCTCACACCCCGCGACCTGCAGACTCACATGATCGGCCATGTGGTCCAGCTCGTCGGCGCCGACAGGGCTGGGACGGCGTCCGGTGAGGTGGTGCAGCCAGCCCTCGACCCAGTGGGCGTGTTCCAGTATCTTCAGCACGCCGCCTGCGGCGGAGGCCTGGCTTTCGCCTTGGTGGGCCTCGGTCTTCCAGTGCCGCTTCGGCGCCGAACGCGCCTTGTTGGGGTCTCGGCTGCCCCAGAACCGCCATTCGGTGACCAACGGGGCGGACGGGCGGCGGGCGCGGGAACCTGGTCCAAGAGCTTGGCAGCCTTCGGCGCGGCGGCCTTGGCGGCCTTCGACTTCTTGGCTTGATCTTGGTCTCGTTTTCCCACTGGCCATCCCAGCCCGGGCGCTGACTTTCTCCTGCCACTCGTGGCCGGCCGGGCAGCGCCGTCCAGCCGCAGCTCCACACCCTCGGGCCTGGGCATAGGCAAATACATCTTGAAAGGTGCGAAGCCGCAGACCACAACGGTCGGGAACAGCAAAGCCCCGTTCCGCGAGCAGTCGGCGCACCTCGCCAACGGCACGGGTGACGGTCGAGCGATCGACGCCGAACAGCACATCCAGGACCGCGTGCGGCAGGTCGTGCCGCAGATGGATGAGCGTGGCTGTCAGCCGGTCCACGAACACCAGCTGATGCCGGGCCCCGGGCACCCGGTGCACGCTTCCTCGCCCCGCCCCTGGAACCCGCCCCCCTCAAGCCCCACCACCCACGGTCTGGCCACCTCCCCAGCCAAGACGACAGATGAGCTGTCGACATCCCCGTGAACAACGGATGCGTCAACACCGAACGGTCAGCCACACCCCTCACCAGCAGAGCATGCCCAACCGCTATCACGCACCAACTCGTTAGGATCCAGAGGAAGTGCCGCGCCTCGTCGCCGAGTACGGAGCCGACCAGTGGGCCTGGATGCCGCGGTGCTGGCACCCTGGCTAAAGGACCTGGACGCTGCCGCCTTGGTGCTGCGGGACGCTTGGCTGGCTATGGGCGGCACCGCCGCCGACGCGGACGGCGACATACGCGCGGCTGGATGCCACGGACGTCGCCCCGGTGCATGCCGCGGCCGCGATGGTCACTGCCCTGACCAAGCAGCCCGATGACAGCTTCGAAGAAGTGCTGGTCACCCGCTACAACACGATCGCCCGGTTCCTGCCCGACCTGCTGGCCACCTTCACCTTCCGCACTGTGGCCGAGGGCCGCCGTCCGGTGCTGGACACTCTGGAGTTCGTGCACTCCCTTAAGCGGCGCCACCGGACGGAGCTCACTCGGCGCCCTACCGGTTGCAGGCAGGAAGTCGCAATTGAGTACTACAATCTTTGCAAGGCCTGGAGAGGAGAAAGGGGACTCTCGTTCGGTAGATCGGCGACCAGTTCGAGGCCTCTGTGGGCGCTGTCTGCGGACCCGAGAGCGAGTGGCAAGGCAGGGATGAGTCGTCGGCGACGACTCATCCCTGAGCGGCCACGTGAGGCACGCAAAATTCTGGAGAAGGGGCTCCCATGCCTGCCAGGAATATCGAGGACGGTGCAGTCTATATCCTACCTCCCATACCCCAGATGATTCCTGTCCGATGCCATCCGCATATAGCTGAGATCGAACGACTGGACACCGAGTGGGTGCGGGCGAACCTGCCGTTCACGACCGAAGCCGATAGAACTGAATTCCTGTCCTGGCGCTCCCCGGTCTGGGTGGCGCTCACCTTTCCGACCGCTCCGGTAGACCGGCTTCTCGATATCAGCCTAGTCACCTCTTACCTGTTCGCGTTCGACGACGCCTGCTACGCCCGGGACGATGCCAGTGTCACCCAGCGCGATTTCGGCCTCCTGAGCGCTTGCCTGTCAGGTGAGCAAGTGGTTTCTTCCTCTCCCTACCTCATCGCGCTGCAGGACATATGGCAGCGGATGAGTCCCCGGATCCCGGAACGTCAGCGAGCGCGGTTCCTTGATTCCGCCGAGATCTTCCTGGCCGGATGCCTCGGTGAGATTTCCACGAGAAGCCGCCATGAAGTCCTCGCCTTCGATGCGTACCTGAAGCTGCGGACCCAGTCACTGGGTGGCCACTTCTACCTGATGCTCACCGAGTACGCGGCACAGGTCGACCTCGAAGACGACCTCCGAAGGTCTCCTGAACTGGTTGAGCTCAACAGGCTCGCCGCTGAGCACTGGCTATTCGCCAACGATCTGTTCTCCTTCCGCCGCGAGTACTACGCCGGTGACTTCATGAACGCGGTACTTGTTCTGACCCACCATGATGGCTTCGCTCTGCAAGACGCCGTGGACGTCGTGAGCCGACTCCTGCATGAAGCCGAACTACGGTTCGTCCGCCTCCGCGAGAAGGTCCTGGAAGGTGCCATAGGCAATCGGCCACAGATCACTCATTACCTCGATACCCTCGGCCTCACCATGGCCGGCAACCTGGAGCAATCTCGGTTCGCGCCCCGCTACCACGGCCCCGGCTATCACGGCCGCCCCTACTATTCTGGCAAAGTTACCCTCTGGCCCGACCGTACCGAATACGACCTCACTGGTGAATGGGGACGAACCCCAGGAGTTATAGGTAGCGAAGAACATTCGGATGAGCATCACCCGATACCGCGATCCGGGCCATGGCATTGAGCTGGTAAGTGACGGCACCAAGAGGGCCATGCGGGCACTCGGCGTCACACATTCCGGAATATTTGGCGCCGCTCACCAGTCTTCCTCCAGCCTCGTAGAAGGGGCAACCTCAATAATCTAGAAGCTTCTCGACGAGAAAGCAGTTTTGATCACCGGCGGAGCATCCGAGATCGAGGCCGCAGCAGCGCAGATATTCATCGACCTTGGTGCTCGCGTCGTGATCGCTGACATCAACGACAACGAAGGCGACGGCCAGGTCGCGGATCAGATTACGGAGGATGGCGGAGAAATCACGTATGTACACGCCGACGTCACCTCGGGGACCGAGGTGACGAGATGGTTCGAGCCGTTGTGGAGCGGTATGGCCGACTGGACTGCGCTTTCAACAATGCCGGCGTCGACGGTACGTTCAGGCCCTTTATTTCGCCGACCCTGACAAATTCGACCCCGACCGCTGGCGACCCGAAGCCATAAGCGACATCCCACGCACCGCATTCATTCCGTTCGGCGCAGGAATACCCCGGCTCATTGCCACTCTCTCTTAGCCGACGATAGTCGACAACGGCGGTCCCGCCCCGGTTGTCCAGGCAGGGCGGCTGCAAGGTCGAATTGATCTTGCAAAAGGAGCTGGTCGTCAGAGGTGCAACCGGATAGACCGAAGCTCCGTTGGAGGTGACAGGTTTCTCAATACGCTTGCCACCAAGGAGCTTCGATGTTTGTCTGGTCTGCCATGCCTGCCGGCCGGTGCTTTCGTGCATCGTCACGCCAAGGGGGGCGGCCGACGCCCAAAGGGCGTCAGAATAGAGTCCCGTGCGAGATTCCCTGACGACAGTCCGGCAGGTTCCTAATAAAGGCTGTCCCGTTTCTGGTTTGGCGGTTGGTGCGTTGACGTGGCTTGGGTGGGGTGATTTCAGCTGATGATCCGAAGTGGATCGAGCCGTTCGCGGGCCTGACCGAGT
>NZ_JBVHPY010000067.1:0-8503 GCF_055567695.1 Streptomyces sp. NPDC026417 | reverse complement strand
GCGAAGAAAGCCGTTGCCCGCTTGAGGACCTCCACGTCCTCCCGCAGCCTGCGGTTCTCCCGCCGCAGAGCCGTCAGTTCCTCGCGTTCGCTGCTGGTCAGGCCGTCCTTCTCACCGGCGTCGATCTCGGCCTGGCGGACCCAGTCGCGAACCGCTGTCTCGGTCAGGTCGAAGTCCTTGGCGACCTGACCCACCGAGCGGTCCCCTCGCCGGCACAGCCCGACGATCTCAGCCTTGAACTGCGGCGTGAACGAGCGGCGAGGACGCGGCTTCTTCTTCCCCATGCTCTCCATGATGAACATCATCCTTCCGGGGCAGAAGCCCCTGATCTCAGATGTCCGTCAAAACGGATCAAGCCCAACCCCGCACCGAACTTATCTGGCGTTCCTCAGGCACATAAGGGTGATCAGCAGCCCCGGCCCGTGACCGGCCATGGTCTTCGTGCGGTTGGGCGTGTATGCGTCATTCGATCTTCGCGGTGGCCGCGGCCGCCGCACTGCTGCTTGGCTCCGCTCCGACCGCCACGGCCTATATCCAGCGTGGCGGGTGCGGACAATTGAGGGACCCTGGCGACCGAGCGATCGACAGCCGCGGGCCGTGAATGGCCCTGCATTTCGAGCGCCGGCGCGGCCATGACTGGGCGCGGGCCACCGGCATGATCTCCAACCGCGGCCGTATGTGGCGTGAGGTCTCCCACGACGGGCGCACCCGGAGAGTGGACGTGACCCAGGCGCCCGACGGCGGCGCGTCAGGGCAGTCGATGCTGTCCACGAAGTCCGTGTACGACGGGCCCGGATGCGGGCGTGCGGGAAAACGAAGCGAACGGTTGGCATCGCACGTGTACCACCTAGCACTGAACACTCGACCGGGGCCGGCCACCCTCACCCCGCATGCGCAAAGCCATGGTCAGGCCCGTGCGACTGGTACCGACCTGCTCGATTCGCGGGTGACGGGCCACCTTCGGGGCCGGATAGCGACCCACGCCTCGGCCTCAAGTGTAGCGAACGATACATCCAAGTGTATCGTTCGGTACGGAACTCGGGAGTGATCGTCGGCTAGCCGTTCTCCCCGGTGACAGCGAGCCGCGCACGATCAAGCATCGGGCCCGCCCCCGACGGCGAGCACATGCAACTCCCTGCTCCCCGAACACCGTCTTTGTCGACCTGGCCGCCCGCCTGCGCGATGACATCTGGCCGCCCGAACCCCTGGAGTTTCCGCATGGACGTCACCACCGAGGCCCGCAGCAGCGGCCTGTACGTCATCCAGCAGACCGGCATGCAGCAGTGGGCGGAGGGCCACGGCATCTGGCAGGCTCACGGGGTCCGCCTGGATCTCATGGACGGAACCGCCGCTTGGCCCTGTGCAAGCTCGAAGTCGTCCTAAGCGAGGCCGACGACCGCGCTCGCGCGGCAGCTGACGGCATCACCCCGTGGGGCCGGGCCCTGGCGTGCCTGGCTGCGGTGTGGGAGGTGAAGTCCCAGCTGAGCCGGCTGATCGCCGAGGCCACGGCAGCCGAGGAGCACATGTGGCGACTGGAGGACTACGTCCGCGAGGACCTGCTCGCTCAGGCCACCCGTCAAGAGATCGAACAGGCTCGGCGCAGCGACGCCTACGAATGGGAGCGCCTGCCGCTGGCCCAGCTCATCGCGGCTCGGGTACGAGGCGAGCTGGCTGCGCGCCGTCTGGAGCTGCTTGCCGCCGCCCCTAACGTGACTACTCATCCGATGCACCCGGCATGGGAACTGCCGGCCGCGCTCGACCTGATCGCCGGCGTGAGCGCCGCGCAGACCATGGCACGAGAACTATTGGCTGGTTGGGCGGCTGCCCGAGATCTGCGCAACCCCCTGATCACCTGGGCGGTCACCGGCACTGATCTCACACGGACCGGCGTCCAGCAGATTACGAGCGTGTCCCGGTCCACGATCAACCGCCTGCTCCCCGACAGCTGACAGCGAGAGGCTGCCCGTTCAGCCGTGACCGGGCGTCGGCTCTGCCGGGTGCCAGCCATAGGCGGCCACGCCTTGTGCCGTCCATAGCATCGCTGAGGTGGTGAGCAGCTGCTGCCCGCAACGCGACCGGCCCGGCAGCGCCCTTGGCACGCACAACCTGGCTCGTACAACGCCTCCTTGCGTAAAGCGGTAATCCTTCACCCAAGATCTGTTGATCCACCGCGTCAAACTTATCGACGTCCTCCACATGCATGCGGGGTCCCAGCCCGACCAGTCACCGTACGGTGATCACTGCTTGGTGCTGCCCTGAAGCGTCTGCGATCCGCGCCGCCCGGACCGATCTGCACACGTCCCTGCCTGGAGTCCGCCTCACCCACATCGAAGAGATGCGAGCCCGGGTGTCCTGGGAAAGCGCGCCGTAGTCCCCTCATATCTCGCCGCCCCGTGGGAGCTGGCGGACGACCTGGCGACCGGGCCTCAGGCTGACCGCGACGGCTCGGTGCGGGTATCTCTGACCCTGCGCCGCCGGGTTCGAGCCCTGGGGGCTGCGGGTTTTCGAACCGTATGAGCGGTGCGGTGGCAGGGGATCCGCTCTCTCGAAGGTCGATCCTGGCGCCTCGTCGACCGCTTCTCCCAGAAGATCTTCGCCTGGCAGGCATCTATCAGGCGGGACGTCGGGCTGGTCGACGCGCCGCTCAGGATGGCGTTGTGGCGCTGCAGGCACGAAGGAATCCCCGTCACACAGGGCCAGTTGATCCACCACATGCGACGCCGGGTCGCAATACAGGTCCGTGCGGTTCACCGAGCACCTGCATATCGAAGGCATCCACCCCTCGATCGGCAGCGTCGGCGACGCCTATGACAACGCGCTCATGGAGACGATCAATGGCCTCTACAAGTCCGAGTGCGTCCGCACCACGGTCTTCCACGACGGCCCGTGGAGAACCGTCTCCGACGTCGAGTACGCCATCGCCGCATTGTGGAGTGGTACAACAACCGTCGGTGCAGTCGAGTCTGGACATGATCAGCTCCACCGAGTACGAGGCACGCACACTACGCTGACACAGAAACACGAGCGGACTGATCACCCGGCTCACAAAACGCCGGCAGGAAAGACGGAACGGTTCAATCCGCGGTGGCGCGGGCCCGTAGTCTGCGCAACCGGTGCAGGATCGGGTGCAGCGGGGCGACGGCTTCGGTAACGCGCAGCGGGCGGGCGAGCAGGAGCAGCGACAGCACCAGGACCAGGCATCCGGCAGTCAGAGCGGCGAGGTTGCCCGCCACGCCGTTGCCGAGATGAGCGCGGGCCCAGGACGCGGTAAGAACCGCGGCTGCGGTACCGGGCAGGCCCGCCACCACAACCCGTAGATGAATGCCGACTTGGCCGAGGTCGCTGAGTGCCGAGGTCGAGCCGAGCCATTGGGGCTGCCGATCTCCGAGGGCTGCCTGACGATGGATGCGCCGGTGAAGCACGATGGCGGTGGTGGCGGCGCCGATCAGGCAGGCCACAGTGTGGGCCAGGGCCATACCCGCAGTTGCCCAGCGCACGGGGAGGGTGTGGACAGCGGCGGCGGACAGCGCTGCATTGACGCCGGAAGTAAGGAGGGCGAGCAGGACTGGAGTGCGTGGGTCGCCGAGGGCGTAGAAGCCGCGGGTGAGCGTGTACTGCACGCAGAAGGCGGGCAGGCCGAGCGCGAAGGCCGCCAGGATCTGGCCGAGAACCTGCACGTCGCTGCTGGTGACCGTCCCGTACCTGTACGCCAGCCCTGCCATCTGCTCGCCCAGCACGAGGAACGCCAGGGCGGCGAGCGTGATCGCTCCTGCGGAGTGCCGGACGGTGCGGGCCAGGCCACCGGTCAGTTCCACATAGTCGCCGGCCTGGGCTGCGCGGGTCAGCGAGGGGAGAGCGGCGGTGGCCAGCGAGACGACGAGAATGCCCTGTGGGACGATCCACAGTTGGTAGGTGTTGTTGTACGCCGTCAGACCGGCCCCGACCATCACACCTTCGGCGGCCGCACGCTGGCTCACCCCGGTGCCCAGCACTGTGATGACCCAGAATGCCGCCTGAGTTACCGCGATCAGCAGCAGAGCCCAGCCTGCGGCCCGCAGTGGCCTCGTCAGCCCCGCACCCCGCCAGTCGAATCGGGGACACCACCGGTACCCGGTCCTGTGTAGCGACGGCAGCAGCACCAGCGCCTGCACCACGATGCCTGCTGTGCTGCCCGCTCCCAGCAGGAGCACTTGCCCGGGTGTCATCTCACCAGCATCGTCGACCTTGTTTGCGACGTTCAGGTAAAGGCCGAAAACGCCGATGACGACCAGGTTGTTGGCCACCGGGGCCCACATCATCGCACGGAACCGCTCTCGCGCATTGAGTATCTGACCGAGCACCGTGAATACCCCGTAGAAGAAGATCTGCGGCAGGCAGTACCGGGCCAGGGCAACCGTTGCCTGCAACTGGCCGCCGGTGAACGTTGGCGCGTACAGGTGCACCAGCCATGACGCCATTAGCACCGTGACAGCCGATATGGTCAGCAGCAGGATCAAGCACGCCGTAACGAGCCGGTCTGTGAACGCCGTGCCACCGTCCGCGTATTGGGCAGCGCGGACCAGTTCGGGGACGAACACCGAGTTCAGCGCCCCGCCGATCATCAGCATGAACACAATGTTCGGCAGCGTGTTCGCCACGCTGAAGGCATCCCCGGCAAGTCCCGTGCCCAACACTGCCACTACCATCGCGCTGCGCAGGAAACCAGTGCTGCGAGACACCAGCGAAGCCAGCAGCATCCCGCCGCTTCCCGCAACCTTGCCTGCGGGCTCATGCGCATCCGCGTCAGGGCCCACCAGAAGCTGAGCAGCCTGGCCAGCCCATTGTGCTGGGACGGGGACCGAAGCGGCTGTCGCGTCCACACTGGGCTGCATGCCAGCGGGGCAATGATCGGGACACTGGCCAGGGAGGCCCGGGGCATCCCGGTAGTCAGGTCTGGCGCGGCTGCTGTGCCGACCGTTGGTGAGTTCGCTTTGCATTATCTGCCGGACGGCTCTTGCGTGGGGAGTGCCGACAAGGTGCTCCGGAGAGACAGGGATTCTTCGTGATTCCTCGGATCGTCAGCCCAGACAGCCAGTCTGACGGCGACATCATTGGCGGCCCTGCGTATGAGGCCAAGCAAGCCAATGGTGGCTCTCTCGCCCAGAGCTCGCGTGGTGAAAGGGAGTGATTTCGTATTCTGCTGTCTGGCGGGGTTGTGCATCATGGCACTCCGGTGGGCTCCATGGTGGATGATTTCGGCTCCCGTCCGAATCAGAAGACGACGGGACACTCGTGCACTCGACGATGCTGCGGCTGTCGCGCGGACTGATGTAAGAACCGGGGCATGCGGAAGCCTCGGGTGTGAGATGGGGCCGGTCGACCGGTGAATGGACAGAACACTGTGAGGTTCGCTGCTCGGAAGGGTGAGCAGCGGCCGGTGGGGAGAATCGATGGGCGACGCAGGCTTACCAGTTAGGGGAGGGTGAGGGTGGCGATGGTGTGGCCTGTGGTGTCCTGGACCGTGACGCTGTGGACGAAGTTGTGCTTGAAGTTTTTGCTCTTGGGTCCGGTGGGCAGCGGGCTCGTGGCGTACCAGGCGCCCCATCCGGGCTGGCCGGCCAGGTGGATGATGCGACCGGTTACCGTGCCCTTGTCGGTGACAACCTTCACGCTGGTCGCATCGCCCTTGCCGTGGTAGACGCCAGACAGGAAGTAATGGCCTTCGACCGGCTCGGACTGCAGGCTCACCCCGGGCCGGTTCAAGTCCACGTTGCCGTCGATGACACTGCGGAACTGGTGGGCCTGGGCGGGGATGGACCAGTGCTTGCCGTTCTTGGTTAGCCACAGCTGCACCTTCGGCGCGGCCTGCACCCGCTCACCCGGCGCCACCACCCGCACCGACGACGCGGTCTTTGCAGCTTTTGCCGACGTGGTTGCCTTGGTGTTACTAGCGGCCGCAACCGTGGTCTTAGTAGGAGACGCGAGGGCTTGGGCCATCGTGGGCGCCCCTACCGCCGCGGCCGCCACCGCCGCGGCCGCCACATACTTCTTGATCCGGGTCATGGATGGAACTCCTTGCGGATTAGAACGAGCAGGGTGGAGGGCGCCTCTCCACTCTCCTAAACCCCGCCCATCACGAACCGGATGACACAGGCCGCTGTCTTTTCGCTTCCTTGGCTGCGGCTTATAGCGGGCACACACGGTGCGCAGCCGCCATGCTCGACCTCGGGGCGCAACTATGTAATCGGTCTACGGCGCGAACCGTCGCGCCGATCACCTTCCCCGGCAGCCAGCCCAAAGACCTGCCATCTGCGCCGGGATGGCCTTGACCGCACCGCAGCCCTGGGAGTGGTCCATTGAGCCGGAGGCAATGAAGGACCAGTGGCCGGCGGAACCGGAGAAGTACTTCATGGTGGCTCCTTCGTCCTGCATCGCGACCTCCTCTTTTTCCGTGTGGCCCTTCGTCAGCGTGAATGTTGTACCGGCGTAGCGGGTGGTGCCGCACTGGCCGTAGTAGAAGCTGCCGGGCGTCGGCTTGATGTGGTGAAAGGTCGGGAATTTGTGCCGGTAGGCGTCGGTCACCGCTGACTTCACAGCAGATGTGGCAACGAGGCTGCGGCAGGAAGGGGTGCTGTCGACGGTGGTCCCAGTGGTTTGCGTTTGCGTGGTGTCCTGTGATGTCTGCGGGGCGGGGGAGTTGGTCGCTCCGGCAGCCTGCTGGGGGCTGGCGCTGGAGGCCGCCTCGGGCGGTGTAGTGGTCTGCGCGGCGGAAGAGGCGCCAGCGGGGGTTTTGCCAGCGCAGGCGGGCAGGGTGGCCAGCGCCGCGGTCAGCAGCGCGGCGGCGACCAGGCCGCGGGGGCGGGAAGTCATGGTGAACCTCATTCACAAGGGAGGGTGGGCGCGCAGGTCTCTGCCGGTGATCATCATTGCGGGCTCGGCGGATGCGCCGGTCCGGGATCGCTGCGGCGATTCCGAGAGATATACGCACCTTCCGCGCAAAGGTTGCCTGGGACGAGAAAAAATCTTCTGCCTTGTCTCCGATGCGCTGCGAGGACGGCTCAGCGCAGCATGATCGTGGATACGAGTGCCTCAGCCAGGGGTGCCTCGCGGGCGTTGAGGTGCAAGGCCCGGATGCTGAGCTGGTGGCGGGGAATCCACCACAGGCGGGCGGTGAACTGCTGGCCGTTGTGACAGGTCACCTGCCAGGCTCGGTAGGTGGCCTGCTGGCCGGAGACCGGCACGGCAGCCCGGGCGACCAGGCGGCTGTCTGTGATCTCGTCCGAGAGGTTCACTCGTCCGTCCGCAGTCCAACCAGGTGCGGGGCCAGTCGTTGTCCTCCAGGCTGCCGCTTTGATCCCCGGTCTGGGTGGCAAGCTGAATGCCGGTAGCCAAGCAGTGGTCGATGTCGTGCGGGACGCCGGGCGGCTGGAGACAAGCCTGGATACCGGGCTCGGGCTGCCAGACCGTCCAGCCGCGGGGGACCTGGAAACTCAGTCCCTGCAGGTGGACCCGGCCGGAGGCAGCCGCCGGCAGGTCCCGCTCAGCCGGACGGTGCAGGAAGGCGACTGCGGTGACGACCATGAAGAAAGCGGCAGCTACCGCACCCACAGCCAGCAGCGGCCGCGGCCACTGCCACACCATACGCACCGGCCGGGAAGGCGTATACGGACGCAGTGACCGGGCGGTCACCAGCGCCGACCGTGCGACCAGCGCGGCCCGCAGCTGCTCCTCTAGCGCGGCCATCTTGCCCTGCTGCGGTTCCATCGGATTCCTCCCTGAGGCTCCAGCACTCACCCTCTACACGCGCGAAGCCGCACAAGGTTGCCTCATCATCCAGATTTCTCCGTGACCATCTCCCCGGGAAGGAGAGACGGTCAGCTCTCCAGACGCTTGCGCAACGCGACCAGAGACCGGTGGGCCATCGATTTCACAGCGCCCTTGGAGATGCCCATCGTTTCGGCGATCTCCGCCTCCGACAGCCCCGCCCAGCACCGCAACACCAAGATCTCCCGCTGCCGGGGGCCCAGCAGATGCATCGCCGCCAGCAGTTGGCGGTGCTCGATGGCCAGCAGGACTGCATCCTCCGCCGAGTGCTCATGATGCTGCCGAACGGGGCGGAACGCGTCAGCCACCCGGCGCCGGCGCAGCACCGACCGGGCACGATTGACCACCGCCCGCCGCAGATAGGGCACGGCGCTAGTGACGCCATCCAGCGCCCGCCACCTACGGCATACTGCAGCGAACGCGTCCTGCACCACATCCTCGGCCGTCGCCTGATCACCCACCAGCAACACGGCCAACCGCACCAGGGACAACCGGTGAGTCACGTACAGATGACCGAGAACGTCATCGGACACTGCCGCGGAGTCTGCCGGCCTCAGCACCACCAGCCCCGCATCTTCCGCGCCATCGGCCTGCGACGGAAGAATTAAGACGGTGTCCTATGTGGTGAGGCGGAGGAGCCTCTTGTAGCAGCAGAGGGCGGCGGCGAGTCCGAGAAACGCCAGGTAGTTGCGGGGGTGGC
>NZ_JBVHPY010000066.1:0-8542 GCF_055567695.1 Streptomyces sp. NPDC026417 | reverse complement strand
CGGCGGGGTAATGCTTCATCCCCACAGGGACTCCGTTCTCCTGGACCATCAAGATCCAAGTGTCTCCGGTGTCCAAAATCCGGGGTCAAGGTCCGATCTCCTTGTCGAGCTTGGCCAGGAACTTCTTGAACTCCTCCGTCCGGTGACGGCGGTGGAGGGAGCTGCTGACCTTGCCCGTGGCGACTTCAAGGGCCGCGAACAGGGTCGTGGTGCCGGCCCGGACATAGTCGTGGCTGCGGCGCTCGGGGACACCGGGCATCATCGGCAGGACCGGCTGGGACCGGTCCAGTGCCTGGATTTGCGACTTCTCGTCCACGCAGAGCACGAGCGCCTACTCCGGCGGGTCCAGGTAGAGGCCGAGGACGTCGCGGACCTTGTCGATGAATAGTGGATCCGTCGACACCTTGAACGTCTGCGGCCGGTACAGGGCCAGGGCGAACGCCCGCCAGATCCGCGAGATTGTCGACTGCGACATGCCTGTGGCAGCGGCCATCGACCTCGTCGACCAGTGGGTCGCGTTCTTCGGCGTCTGCGCGAGCGTCTTGACAATCATCCGCTCGACATCGGTATCGGTGATCTTCCTTGGGACATCGGGCCTGGGGTCGTCGCGCAAACTGTTCAGGCCGCGTTCGAGGAGCCGGCGCCGCCAGGTGCGGGCCGTGTCCGGAGTGATCCGCAGCCGACGGGACACCTCCATGATCGAGTGGCCCTCGGCGCACTCCAGCACGATCCGCGACCGCTGGGCCAGAGCCTGAGCCTGAGCCTGAGCCGTCGTTCGGCGGCGTAACCAGCCCTTCAGCACCGCCCGCTGGGCATCAGTGACCGACAACAGCGGAATCCTCGAGCCCGGACGACTGATGCCCAACCAACGACAAATCTCCGACTCAGATCACTAGCACCATCGCCGCCCTCATCTCTGACTGAAGTAACCACAGCCTGAAAATCGGTCGCGACCAGGGAAAACACACCTCACCGGGAGGTCTGTTCGAGACGGGTGCTGTGCTTGATCGTGAGGGTGGCCCTGTTCGGTAGGGTGATGGGTGCGAGGAGGTTAGCAACCTATCGGGGTAGGGCCGTGTCCGTCGTGCTGGCGCTGTTCTTGCTGCGGCAGAACCCGGTCCAGGAGGCGGCCGTGGAGTTGTTCGGGGTCTCTTAGGGCACGGTCTCCAGGTGGGTGGACGGCCTGCTGCGGGTGGTGGAGAAAGGTCTTGGCCTGCCACGATTGTGACTTGGCCGAGGTCTTGGGCTGGGTCGGAAACGCGCTGGTCGACGGCATCCTGGTCATCATGTGGGACTGGGTCGGCGAGGGCACTGCCCTTCTCCGGCAAGCACCGCGACACCGGCTTTTGACTGCAGGCCGGCGCCATCCTGGCCGGGGACCTCCTCGCAGTCTCCACACCCGTCCCGAGCTCCCGCCACGACATCATGCCTGGCGTCAGTCAGGCTTCCCCGAAGCCTTCACGGAACGGGAGGGCATGGGCGACTTGGGCTACGTCGGCTACGGACAGCTCACGCCCAGGCGCAAGCCGCCCAGCAAGGTACGGCCCAAAGGAGCCCAGGGGCCAACCGCTCCAACCGCTCCGTCAACAGGCTCCGGGCCGCGGTCGAACATGCCATCGCGCACCTGAAGCACTGGAAGATCTTCGCCACCCGCTACCACGGCCCCCGCACGCGCCCTCGTCGCCAAGACCGCAACCCCCTCACTTTCCACAAGAACGGCTGGTGAAACCCTCGTGAATAGGCATCCAACCATCACGCACCAACTCGTAAGGGCGTCACAGAGCGAGCACCGGGGCCGTGGGAGGGCGGGCCACACTGCACGACTCCCGTGCCCGCAAGGGCGCCACGGGCGGCGGTGTGAGAGTCGGCCCGATTAAGGGCATGACGGCTGCCAGCATCTCCGTCTCGCTCGCGGTCCCGTCCACGATTAGATCGGCCGCTGCTCGGGAGGGCGCGACATGGGCTGCGTGGCGGTCCCTGCCGGTCTGTAGATAGTTGCGCAGGGACAGTCGGGGGTCCTGCTGCTGCCCCTCGATCTTCCTAAGGATCTTGCGGGCCAGACGTATGTCGTCAGGGGTGTCGACGTACACCCGCCACGCCGCCCGCCGAGCCACGGACGGCAGTGACAGCGCGAATAGGCCCTCGACCACCACCAGCAGCACACCGGGGGACAGCAGTGCCGCGTCGATGGCGTGTGCCAGCGCCGTCTCGTCGATGGACCCCGGATGGTTCCAGTCAAGGACAGGGTGCCCGTCGGCACTGACTGTCCACATACCCCTCAGGGGGTCGTGCGCAGGCACGTAATAGTCGTCCATATGGACCAGCGCCACGCTCTCGGGACACTGCAGCGACAAGGTTTCGGCAAGGGTGGACTTGCCGGATGCGGTGCCCCCTGCGACCGCCAGTACACCCGTCATACCGGGCACTCCTCATGTGCTCAAAAGGGGATAGACAAAGCGGCCGGGCAAGCCGGGTGCAGGGAATGTACGGCGGCGTGTTCGCCGATGGCAAGCAGGGGAACGCGCCCTGGTTCAGTGGCCAGGGCCGCGACCTGGGGTCGACCTGCACCCAGCTGATCCTCGGACAAGCGAACTGACGTGACATCAGATGCGGACAACAGCTGGGCCGCTTGTGGAGGCGGAGATCTGCTATCTGCTGGTCGACAGGGAGCATGACCTTGAGCTGGCGATGTCGGTCGCGGGGAACACACGCCGTGGGAGTGTAGGTGAGCCTGCGATGGGTCGTGGCTTGTCACAGCTGACGCCAGGTGTCCTCATCGGGAAAGAGTCGACGCGTTGCACAAACGCCGTTCGAGCGAAGGGCTCTTACGACCAACAGAATAGGGGGTCCGGAGCCTGCGCTTGTCGCTATCCTGGGTCGTCGACGGCGATGAACTCGTCAGGGATTCTTCCGCAGTGTTAGACCGTAAAACCTCAGCTATCTGCCGTTTCGTTCGTCCAGCGAACGAACGTGCGCGTGCGGCAAACCGCCCCTTCAGCTCCGCGACATAGGGCTGCCGCTGCCGTTCGAGGTGCCCTCGTGGCCGTGCTGGCTTAAAACGAGGGTCACAGTGCCCCCCTCACTCTTCCGACCTGGTTACCGAATAGACAGCACCACATGCGCCGCTTCCGCCTGAACCGTACGGCGTGGAGAAATATAGGTGGTGTCCGTTCGGGCTGAACGCAAGGCCTCCAATTTCGGAACCTTCTTCATTTTCCAAAAATTTTTTCACCTTGCCATTTTCTGCAACCCTCAATATTCCTGTACTGCCCGCAGTAGTCGCAAAATATACTCCACCGGTTGGAGATGCGGCCATTGCGCCAAATCCGGGGCTCAGGGAGCCGCCGAGGCCCGTGGCTATGAGCTTCGGTGCGTTTCTTTTAAGTAGATCGTATGAGTGTAAAGTTTCTCCGCCGTCAGCTATTACCCATATTTTTCCACGGTGCAAGCAAGCTGCCACTGGGCGGTGAAACTTGACTTCACTTGAATCTTTCATTGACCTCGAGAACTCCGTCGATCTGACGCTACCGCCGCGTGCCCTCGTTAGGGTTTCCCACCCCATGTCTTTCAGTGATGGGAGGTTTCCTGACTTTTCAATGCGAACTCTTCTGAGAGTTGCCAACTCCGCATCTTCGAGGAGGTACATGAAGAGAGATGCACTGTCGACCATTATCGCCACTAGAGGTGCGTCCATTGCAGCGATCTTTTTCCGAACTCCAGAGCTAGAGTAGGGATCCATCCTCCATAGCACTGCAGCCTGGGGCGAATTTCGGATGAAAGAACGCTCGCCTCGTACCTGATCAGTTCCCGCTGTTATCCACGATCTCCCCGGCCCCGGGGCGCCAACGGCACTTATTGGCAGCTCTGCGCCGATTTTCCATGCCGATTTGACGTAACCCTCTCGTCCAGAGAAGCGGAGGGCACTGACGCAGCCCATAGCATAGTCCGCCGAGTTTGAAACATAGATCCAGTCCGGTCCGTCGCTGAAGCATGCGGCCGAAGCTGGAACATCGTGCCAACTCAATCCAGTTCCACTCACTATTCCTCTAGATCGGGCTACGACTTGAAGCCGATAACCTCTCCGAATTCGAGTCGCGCTTTCCTCGGCGCCTCGGGGTGCCGCCGCCCGTGCCGGCGCCCTGACGAGGGGGGAGGAGGTCACTGCTGTACCGAGCGAAGTTATCCCCACCCGCAGAATTGTGCGCCTGTTCATGCTTCTCCTTAGCTCGTGGCTATGGATTGAATGGGAAGCGCCTCTTTTCTGGATGATTAGTCTGCTTTACCTAGCCGATTTGTGGTATTCTGAAGTAGGAACTGTCTGATCCGTCATGAACTCCTCCGGCTGGACAGTGCCCAAAGTTGTCGAGCATCAGCAACGCACATTTTCGACACCACCGCCATCCTGTGTGGCTTCCTGACTGCGGCGGATTGGCCAGCTGCAATGAATAGGCGCAGCCATCAGTTGTTCGATGAGACTCTCCGCGCGGGCATATGCCGAGCGATAGATCGGGATGGTAAAGCCCTTGGCAAGAGTGGCAGCGCGTCCACCCGTACACTCCTGGATATTCAGGGCAGTTAATTACGGGCGTCAATTCTGAGGCTGCAGGCAGGTGGTTTCTGTGTGTCGCTGCGCATACTCCTGCGATGCCGACTGTATGGTGGAGGCATTTGCATGCAATGCACAGGTACCAGCCCTGCTGGCTTGGCCAGCCGGATGCGTAAACGAATTTAGAGATAGTAACTGCTAGTGTTCTCGGCCGTTCGTTGTGAATTGAGTGCCCAGTATCTAGGAGAAACAGCGAATTTCCAGGCGCCCCCTTAGCTAGTGACGTCAGTCGCTTCGTGGCGCTGTAGATGTTACTCCAGGCGTAATTGTCTTTCTCGCCGGCACACAAGAGTGTGTTTGATCGGAGCGATTCATATCGGGGGCGACCGTCCGAAGTATCGGATTCCTGGTGGCTGAATAGGAGTTGCTCAAGGGCGAGGCGCCAGTGCCAACGCCGGAACTCGGCGGTGTAAATCTCTTGACGTTCCGTTCGAGCCCTTTGGATATGTATTTTCTTGCATGGGGCCCAATCGTCCCTATACCACATTTGCGGTTGCGGGGGGATTAAGGGTGCGGAATCATCGAATGATTGTTTGAAATAGTTACGACGGCTTCCGCTAGATTCCTGTGCGTCCGCCCTGTCTTTTAACTGGGACAGTGCTATTCCCTTGATGATGTCGTTGGCAAATGTTGTCCAGACGGAAGCAGGTGACCACGATACGATATTTCGCAGCCAGAGATGTTGCTGATCTACTCGCTCGCCGAGTCTGAGCCCCAGATTCCCTCCGAGGCTGCCACCAATGACTGCTACGATTCGGCTTCTAAGTGGTCGAGTCCGGCTATCCCCGTGAATAAAGAGGAGCTTTTCGAGCGCTTCCGTGAAGGCTATTATGAACTTTTCCAAAAACTCCAGAATGGGATATCCACCCGGATAATTGCTCCCGCTGAGAGGCGCAACGAATGTGTGGTCGAGAGTCTCTGAATATCCCGAACTGACCAAGTCCGGGGCAATAATTGTAACGCTACGTCCGTGTGCGCTGGCAGCTTGCTGCAGTTCCGGTATGAGATCAGCAGCTTCCTCGGCCCTCGAGCTATGGCCGTGAATGAAAAGGATCACATCGTCGTCCGGGGGTACCGAGGGGTAAGGAAACGTCCACTTGCTCGACGAAATCACATAGCGTGAACGTATGGTATGTCCCATACAAGTGACGTCGATGTCGTACTGGGCATCTGGAGAACTGGGCACATTAACGGGCCTGTCCGGCGGGTCGTCCTCACCTGAAACCGCGATCCAACCGAGGCTCGGCCTAGTCAGATGACGCTCAGCTGGGGATCCACGGAGCGCAGTATTGACGGCACCGGCCCGTGAGGCCATCTTCTGCACCTGCTCGCGGACCTGGGTAGGGGATGGGGTGTAGCCCCAGACCGTCGTGAGTACAGATATGGCTCGCTGGGTGATGGTTGAGATGTTCAACCCGGTGGCTCTGTATCTAGTTCCCGCGAAGTGCCCGGAGACCGCTAGGTCAGCGAGGGCTTCAGGCAGCCGCTGGTCTACACGAGGCGATGACTGCGATCGCTGGTAGGACGCGACGGCGGCCCGAACAATGATCTCGTTCGGGTCGTGTGTCTTAGCGGCGTCACGCAAATCGCTGACAAGCCGGTTCTCCTGTGCCGCATCGACGAGCGTATCGGGGGCAGCGTAGACGCCCCCAGTATGTCTTCCTGGCGCACATGCTTCTGGATACGTGGGCGCTGTGGGCTGTGAATTCTTCACACGTTGCTCCATTCGTCGCCAACTATCAGCATCATGCTATGAGCATGCGCGGCGGCGCCCGTGAAGGACTGGTGCAAGTCTGCCAGCGCTAGGATAGCAAGTGGCAAACTACTGTCATAGAGAAAGTGCGTCTGGCTCGGCTTGCATTTAAATTTGCCGGGCCCCCGTGCACTGGAAGAACGTTTAGTTTTTCCTGGAATGAATCTCTGGGCGGGCATCCATCCGCTCAGCAGGGAATCTAGCTCAGCTGAGACTCTCGCGAGAGCCAGCCCGCAAAGGGGCGCAAAGGGGCAAGGACCCCGCCGGAGAAGATCAGCTGGACGATCTTCCATGCTGTACGTGAACCGGGCGCCCGTAGGCACCTGCCGAGCCGCCCTCTGTTCTGACCCGTTCGTTGTGCGCTGGAACTTCACTCGCGGCACGAGGCGGGAAGCGCCGTGGTGATGACGCGCTGTGTGATCGGCGGCTGCAGGACATGAGAACGCCAGGTTGACCGATTCGAGTCCGCGCGGACAATCACGGTTTCCGCTTCGGCCAGGGATTCAATGGAGACGAAAACATAATGGACCACAAGCGGTTCATCATTGAGGCACCCTAGAACCTGCTGGTGGGGAGGCGGGTTATGGGAACCTTCGCCCTTCCGCTGGGACGGACACCCTCTGCCTGCGTTAGGGATCGCGCTGCACCCCCGGACCTATACATCATTCACGCCGCCCTAAGAGGAAGTATCATAGACCTTCTGAATGCCCTAGCTGAAAATCATGTTGGGCTCACCTCGGGAGTTCGTACCCGTCCCGGAGGTGCAACTCCCGGACTTCGGCGCCCCGTCGTTATAGGACTGACGCAGGCAGTTCCGCAGCGCTAATTGGCCCCAATAGCTAGGATGCCCGTCTTCCTGAAGCTGGTACGGGCCGACAAGAGTGGTGGCGGTGCGAACCTGCTGCACCCATTCGGTGCGGTCAACCGCAAGCGGACTCTTCCATGAAGGCACATTCACCTCTTCAAGTTCGCCGACGCCTTTCTCGCACAACCGATGCCCCACTAGGGCATCTCGAGCGTCGAGGACCTTTATATTCCCGAGCCCAGACTTGACAACCGCCTTCTTGATGGTGTTATTGAACGTCGGGACCACAGTCGCCTGCACCCAGTCCGCGTCGGCGTCCCAGATTCCGCATCCAGCGCTGGCTCGACTGTGCCCGCTCTCCGGATGACGGAATCGGCTAGCCGACGGGATAGGCGACGAATAGGTCTGGGCGATGATGGTGTATGAATCCGCTGCGTAGCCGACTTGGGTCATCGCTCGGTTGATGTCGCGCAGCGCGCCTGCGACGAGTTGAGTCTGGACGTCGACGTTAGCAGGAGAGAAGTTGGCTTGCATGGACGGCTCGTCCTGGCAGTGCCGTTGCGCCCATACTGAGGAGAAGTACCAGTCCAGCACACATGTCCGGACGATGTCTGAGAATCTATAGTTGTTCGACCCGATGAGAACCGTGATCGCCTTGACGCGGTGAGTGGATGCGAACTCCTGAAGCAGGACAAGCTGGCTCTTCTCGCCGCTAGATGAGCTGTAGAAGTCCAAGCCTGGCTTGAAGTTCTTCCCCTTCTCGTTAACCGTGTAGGTGCGGGCGCCGGAGCATGCTAGGTTGAGGCTCGATATGCCGCCAGAGATGTGGACTTCGGCCGCGTGGGAGCGATGGCAACCAGAAATCTGTTCTGCACTACGGGTGGCATTGTCGAAGTAGGCGCTGGCGCCGAGGGCATCGACATTCGAGGCATTGAGCTCTGTGTTTCCGGCCCAGCGTCCTGCCTCGCCGGAGATGGCCGAGTCACCAATACTAACGATCCATGGGCCACCAGCAGGGGGGGCAGTAGCGTGCGCGGTACTTGGGGCTGCGACAGTTGTTGCCGCCAGCACGGAGATGAGTCCGCACGTCTGCAACGCTTTTCGAAGGCAACGTCTGACTAACATTCGTTCTCCTTGCGCAGGACAGTGAGGTCGCTTGCTGACTCGAGGAGACGGGCGAGGTGCCTAGCAGCAGACTGCGTCACGAACAGGATGCACACCCCTACCCGTCAGTACAAGAGAGGGGTACCTACTCAACCGCTGTCTGCGGGAGCCGAGTTGGGCTAGGACTTGTCCGGCCGATCATGTTGCTGGTTAGGGTGCGAGCGTGTCGAAGACGAGCGTGAGCAACGAGGCCAGCAGCATGCTCTGCCTGTGG
>NZ_JBVHPY010000065.1:0-8700 GCF_055567695.1 Streptomyces sp. NPDC026417 | reverse complement strand
GCCACCCCCGCAACTACCTGGCGTTTCTCGGACTCGCCGCCGCCCTCTGCTGCTACAAGAGGCTCCTCCGCCTCACCACATAGGACACCGTCTAAGTGGTTCAGGAACCCGAACCAGGTGCCGGCGCCACCTCCGACGCCAAGGGAGCGCAGCAACGCCAGCGCCTGCGGAGAGACATAGATCCCGAGGGTGACGTCGAGGTGGCAACCCACCTGGATGTGCCTGTCGGCGCTTGTCGTCGTTGCCGCCCGCGGAGGTCGCGGGAGAGATGGTGCCAGCCTTTGTGCGGGTCCTGCGCGGCACGGCAGTAGAAATGCCATCAGCAGTCGGCACCTTGCCACGCGTGTACTACTGCCAGCAGCCACCTTCACGCAGCGCAGAGACGGCGGTGCTGTCACCGGTCGCCAGCGCGCTGGCGGCAACCTCGCACAGGTCCCACGGCAGCGGCTCCGCCATAGCTCGGATTTCCCAGAGCGGTGGCGGGGCCGCGATGAGAAGAGCAACAGCGGAAGCTCAGAGCGAAGGAGCTTCGTGTTTCCGGCTGGGTCTGCCAGGCCCGTTCGTGTTGCCCACCGCCAGCACCCACTACTTCGCCACGGCCCGAGCCATCCGCACCGCTCTTAAACATCGTGGTACGCCAAGCCTTTATGGGCGCAGCCCCGTTCAGCAGGATGTTTCTGTAGCTCATTTCCGAAAGGCACACTGTCATGGTGACTACAGCCACCCAGCGACTCCTCGATCTTGCCGCTCTCGCATCAGCCAGTCACGATGAGGAGCTGCTGGGGATCCTGCATGAGGCGCACTCGCTTTACCAACAGGGATTTGAGACCCTCCGCGGTGTCGTGGCGAGACGGACCGATGGAGCGTCGCCCGAGGCCCTGGTGGCGGCGCTGCGGGCGGCCGGAGTGCCGTGCGACGTTGCGCAGGACCCCGACGAGCTGGTCCTTTTGCTCGCCCTCACCGAGTGGGAGATGACTCCTGCGGCCCTTGCCTACTCCGAGATGGCCGACACCGCTGCCCGCCGCGGTGTGTGCCTGATCCCCGAAGACTGAGGACGGGCCCGCCGGTAGGGAGGCTCTGATAACCCACTAGACCGCCCCGCAGATCTTCTGCCATTATGTGAGGTGTTCCGGGCTGCCGGCACGCATGTCGACCAGAATGGACGGTCCCGCCATGACCTCGCGACGAAGGCCTCGCCTGGCTGACGCTGCTGAGATCGCGGCTGAGCAGGGCCTGACACCCGCGCGGATCAGCGGCCTTTACACCAAACGCCATGAGAACGGCTTCCCTGAGATCGCGGACTTGCGCGGACGCGCCCGCCTGTGGGATCACGCCGAGGTCACGGCCTGGTTCACCCAGCGCCCGCTGGCAAGACTGCGCGGCCACACGCCACCGTCCCGTGACCCGCAGGAGCTGCTGACTGGCTCCGAGGCCTCGAGGTTCCTGGGCTACAAAAACAGCAACCAGGTCAATACCTTCGTCCGCGACCACCCCGGGTACTTCCCCTCCCCGGACGTCGTCGAGGAAATGGGTACCGAGGAGCATCCCTACGTCCGCAGGAAGTGGCGCGTACAGACCCTGCTCGACTGGATGGCTGCCCGGCCCGGCAGCGGCAAGCACCTGGGAACCGAACGAGGAGCGCCGGCGCTTCCCGCAGTTCCGGTCAATGGTGATCCAGATGAGCTCCTGGGAGCCAGTGAGGCCGCAGCCTTGCTGCAGTTCAAGAGCGTGAACTCCTTCTCCAGCAGCCTCTCTCAGGGCAACCTGCCTCTTCTGGAGACCCCTGACGGCTTCTCCGAAAAGGGCGGGCGCCGGCGCTGGACGCGCAGGCGCATCCTCGAGCAGGCCAGCCAACGCAGCAAGGGAAGGCCCTAGCACCAAGAGTAAGAACCGGCGGCTGAGCCTGCTCCTCACCGCCCCCTGTATGTGGCTCCTGGCTAGGGATTGTTGGTTCCTTGCGGGCCAGGTGCCGCACGATGGCCGGCATGGCGCGGCTCGCCACCACGCCCCGCGACGGACTTCAACCCGTCGCGATCCAGCCATCGCTCGGAGCCCCGCCCACTTGGGCGGGGCTCCACCTGCGGCTGGTGCCGTTGCTCGTCCCGCTGGTCACCGCGGAGTTTGTCGGGCCACCGAGTATGCGGTGGGGCCGGTAAGCCCTGCCCCTGTGCCGTCGAGCATGTCCAGGACCTCGAAGCCAGCGCCCTCCGCGTAGCGTTCCAGTTCGCGGGGGAACAGGACGCGTCTGCGGATCTCGTCTCGGGCCTCGTCGCCCGAGGGGAGACTCCAGTGCCGGTGCATGGTGTTGATCTGGGTCCGCAGGTCCCACGTGTGGCGGATGGTGACGGTCGCGGGTCCCGTCGGGGTGTCGACCGTGGCGGTGGTCGGCTCGGTCCGGCTGATCGGGGCGACGGGGGAACACAGCACGAGCAGCGCTCCTGGCCGGGCGTGGGCGGTGAAGGTGGCGAAGACCTGGCTGATCGCCTCGTTGTCGTGCACGTAGGCGAGGCTGTTGCCCAGGCAGGTCACCACGTCCATGCGGCTGCCGAGTCGTACGGTGCGCATGTCGCCGGTGCGGATGTCCAGCCCGGGCCGGGCCCGGTGGGCGTAGTCGACCATGCCGGGCTGGAGGTCCACGCCGATGCACTCGAAGCGCTTGGCGAGGACCTCCAGATCGCGGCCGGTGCCGCATCCGAAGTCGACCAGGGTTCGGGCGTTCGGCCTGTGCCGCTCGATCAGGGTTTGGCACATTCCGGCGCTCATGCTGTCGGACTGGACCACGTCGTAGAGTGCCGGATCGCGGTATAGGAGGTTGGTGGCTTCCACGTGCTCGGCTTCCGTGTCGGGGCTGGTCACATGAGGCTTCGCAGCCCGACCTCCAGGGCGAGCACATCGCACAACAGATCGGGGACGACCGGCGCAGCGTAGGCGTCCCTCCGCGCCTTGGCGAGAACCTTGCCGTCAACGTAGCCGAGGTCCACCAGGATGGACTCCTTCAGCATGTCATCCAAGACCGGCAAGCCGTAGGAACGTAAACCCTTCTCCAGGACGGCCAGGAAGTTCTCCGGTTCGGCCGGCGCGGCCACCCACTCGGGCAGCCCGCCCCGTCTGATCCGTTCGCGGAACAGCGCCTTGCCGCGCTTGTGCTCGTGCGGTAGCTGCTCCATGAACCGCACGATCCGCGGATGCGCGAGCGGGCTCACCGGCCAGATTCCGGCCCGGAGGAATCCAGGGTTGTGCATCCCGAACGCCATCAGGGTCGGTACGGGCAGCACTGGGATGGGGGCCAGGTGCTCATTGACTTCGGCGAGCGCTCGGACTGCTTTGTCGCAGAGCCACGGCACAGGTTCCGGCGTCGGCAGCTTGGCCTGAGTCCTGGAGTGGTGGGCGTTGATCTCGTCCCCGCCGCTGCCCGTGAACATGACCTCGCACCGCCGGGCGGCTGCCTGCTCGCGCACGACATCGAACGCCTCCTGGTAGAAGGCTCCCGCCGGATCGTGCGGCTTGCACAGATCCCGTACGCCCCCAGCGCAGAAGGGTGGGTGCTGCAGGGCGAGGGTGGCCGTGTCTTGGAAGCCGCAGTGCTCCACAAGAGCCCGCCGCCGCTCGCGCTGCTGCCTGCCGGTGCTCCCTCCCACCAGCAGGCCGAAGCTGTACACCTCGGGGAAGCGCGCTGCTTTCACGGCCAGGGCGACGTTCCCGGAGTCGGCGCCGCCGGACAGCTCAACACCTACACATCCGGTTGCCGTCGGCGTCTGGCGGATCACGTCGGTCAGCAACTCGTCCAGGGTCACGAGTGGATCCACGCCGGGCCGCAGCGTACGCGGCTCAAGCACGTGTTCGGCGGGGTCGGGGTAGTGGACGCTGAGTCCCGAGGGAGTGAACGTGGCCGCTGCCCGTTCGGTGAGGCGGTAGACGCCTTTGAAGAGCGTCTCGGGGGTGTAGCGGTGCTGCCTCGTCAGCGTGCGGGCGACAACGCGCGGCACCAGGCGGTCGGCCCGCAGATACGGTCGCAGTAGTGTCAGGTCCCACGAGGCGTGCAGTTCGCCGGCCTTCTCTGTCAGGTAGAGCGGGGCTGTGCCGAAGACACCCGCCGCCAGGCGGGCTTGTCCGGGCTCCATGGTGAGCGCGACGAAGTCGGCCTCGTCCCGCCTGCACTCCTTCACGCGGACCCGTACGCGCGGCGCCTGGTGGTCGTTGACCTCTATGACCAGAGTGGACACGTTCGCGGGCTCGATCCAGCTCTCGCCGTTGATCCAACGGCCGCCCTGCGATCTCCACTTGGGCTCCTGGAGATCGGCCAGGCGCAGACGCATCGACAGCATGTCGTCCCTTTCCGATGCCGTGCGGCGAGGCGGGACCGCCTATGGCCCCGCCCCGCCTGGTGTCAGCCCTGCATCACTTGCTGCAGTGGTCGCCGTTGTTGTCGCCGCCGCCCGGCATCTTGTCGAGCAGCGCGGCCTCGACGGCGGGGACGCCGGTGATCAGGTCGCCGGTGAACAGCTCGTCCACGTTCATCGTTTTCTCCCTTACGGTTTTCAGCGGACTCCGCGGCCGATGCTGCGGAGTTGGACCCGCCCGGCTGCCAGACCCTTGCGAAGAAGGCAGCCGGGCGGGGTGCCCACCGCTTCCGGCGGCGGGCCCTCCCTCGTCACAGGTGGGGAGCCTGGATGCGTGACGGGGAGGAGTCAGGTGGGTGTCGATGCGGCGGCCACGCCCAGGACGAAGCCGACTGATCCCGAGACGGTGATGATCAGGAGCGGCCGGGCGTAGCGGCTGATGACTGCGGCCAACCGATTCACAGCCGCTCTCCACAGCTGCGCTCGTTGCCCTCGCGTAGTGCGGCGCTCAGCCTCGCCGCTGCGTCCTCAGGCGTGGCACTGCGGTGCTGCGGGCAGCGACACGGCGAGAATCGATTCGAACCCGGCGGCAGGTCCGTGCCTTCGTAGGTGTCGATCCTCAACGCCCCGTCCACGCCCCGTTCCTCGGCCGGCCGGGCCAGACGGGCCCGTGCTTCGTTTCTCATCCCTCAGCCCTTCAGACGACGGCTGCGGCGAGGTCTCGCCGTTCCCTGCTGTCTCTACGCAACCGCACGACCACGCTCAGCGGTACCGTTGCCGCAGTGTCAGGGCATGAAAGCCTTGAAAGTTCGCAAGGTCACGGGGAGTTGAGGGCATGGCCAAGCGTGAACCGAACGTGGCGCTCGGGCGCCTGCTCGCCGAGAGCCGTTGGACTCACCGTCAGTTCGCGCGGGCGGTGAACCGCGTGGGTACGGAGACCGGAATCCCTCTGCGTTACGACGAGTCGGCGGTGAGCCACTGGCTCGGAGGCACCGTCCCGCGCGGTGCGGTGCGCGCATGCATCCTCGAAGCCCTCTCCCGCTGCCTCGGCCGCCCCGTCACCCATGCCGAGGCCGGGCTGCCCGTTCCACGCGATCGCTGTTCCGCGGCTGCGGATACCGTGGAAGGGGTGATCGACCTGGGGAGGCTGGATATGGACCCGTCCCGCCGCAGTGTCCTGGGTGCCGGCCTGTTCTCCGTGGCCGTCACCATTCCCGGCTGGCCTGATGTGGTTGGGCGTGCCGACGCCGTCCAGTCCGGCCGCACGAGTCGCATCGGCATGAATGAAGTGGACATGGTCGTCGCCATGACCGAGCGGGTCTCGGAGCTGGACGACGAGTTCGGCGGCCGTCACGCACGCCCCATGGCGGCCTCGTTCATGGTCAACACTGTGGCCTCCTACCTGCGCGCCGACGCATCCGAGGACGTACGCAAGGCGATGCTGTCCGCCGCTTCGGACCTGCTCTACCTGACCGGCTACATGGCTGTGGACGAAGGGCTGCACGGTCTCGCGCAGCGCTACTACGTCAAGGCCCTGGAGCTGGCTGGCGCTGCCGAAGACCACCTGACGTACTGCACTACCCTGCGGGGCATGAGCGTCCAGGCAGTCGACCTCCGCCACGGGGCGAAGGCCATGGAGCTGGCCGACGCCGCTGCCGCCGCCTCCCCGAAAGCCGGGCCCCGGATGCTGGCCTTCCTCGTCGGCCAGCAGGCGCATGCCGCCGCGCAGACCGGCGACCGTGCGGGCGCGCTGCGCTACATCGGGGAGGCCGAGGCGGCCATGGACCGTGCCGAGTCACGCGGAAAGGCGTTCGGCTCGTATGACCCTTCTTCGCTCAACTATCACGTCAGCCAGGTGCGTTACGAACTCGGTGACAAGGCCGGAGCCGTCGAAGCCATGCAGCAAGCGGACCGGCTCCGCCCCAGCGTGTACCAGCGCACACGAGTACACCGTCGTGGACTGCTGGCCGAGAGGCAGTTGGAACTCGGCCACCTGGAAGCGGCCTGCGTCACCTGGCACCAGGCCCTCGACGACTACCCCAAGGTGCAGTCCGGCCGCGCCGACGAGCGCGTGAAGGCGATGTTCGGTCTCTTGCGCCCTCATCTGAAGAACGCAGCGGCCCGCGACCTGTACGACCGAGTACGGACGATCGCACCACCGTCGCTGGTCGCCTGATCCCCGTCGCTCCTTCAGGCTCAGCCACAGAAAGTCAGCCATGACGGCGGGTGCGTCGACAGGTCACCCGCCACGTGTGCTTCCAGCAACCCCGCACCAGCCGCAACCACACCCTCGTCCTTCCGTCACAGCATCCGCCCCGCTCCGCGCGGGATGGGCTGCTCGATCTGTGGCTTCGCCTGTACCCACGCCGACGAAGATCGATCGCGGCCTTCGGTTGCCGCAGCCTGACGTGGTGCGGTGCGGCGTTGGCGGGCCTGGCGGTGTACGCGGGTCTCCGTCCTGCCGGACGGGTCCGGTCGGGTGGTGATCCGTAGCGTGCGCTCCGACCCGTTGACCACGCGGACCGAGCACCGGCCTACCGGCCGCCCGCTGGAGGACGCGCGCAGCTGTGGGAGCGGATTGCGGGCACCGAGCATAGTGAGGAATTCGGGAACAGTCCGGCGGATGAAGGCGCCCTAGCGGCCGAGGTAGAAGCCGACCTCGCGCATGTTGTAGCGGTCGTCGTAGTCGAGAAGAAGGTATCCGGCGAACTGCAGTACCTCGTCGCGTCCAACGCGGTGGGGCCGGGTGAGGGCTTTGCAGTCGATGAGGAGGCCGTCGGTGATGAAGTCTGCGTCGGCCTTCAGGTCCGCGCTTCCTGCGAAGGTCGGCCCGCATACGCGCTGGTGGGCAGGCAAGCCTCGCAGAGGCGTGAAGGGCCCTTCTGCGAGCTTCATCTGCTCGTCGATGTCGTCGAGAACGTAGCTCGGCACGGCGCTGATCACCCCCCTGACGGTGGTGCGCTCGTCTACCTGGGCGAGGAGGTTGCGTTGCGGGCGAAGCTGCCGTTTCGGTAGATGGCTGCGAAGAAGCCGGTGACGAAGCACAGCCGGGTGAGCTCGTTATCGTCAAGTCGGCGCGAGGCGTCGGTTAGGTCGTGAGCCCCATGCACTTCGAGTGGGACAAGCTGCGTCCTGTGATGCCGGTGCCCTACGTGCCGACACTGGGTCCCGTGCCCCCCAGCCTGAGCGTGGACCTCTTCGAGGGCATCGTGCGGGTCGCCGGAACCGGCGCCTTCCTTCCTCATGACAAAGATCAGCGATGGGCTGAGACCAAGGACGAGTCGGTCTTGCCGCAGCACATCACCCACACCAGCACCCATACCCTCATTTCGGCGCTACGCCGCCGCGGCGGGGGCACCCTCACGGTCTACCTCTACGGCCCCGGCGCTGACGAGGCTGTGAACCTCGCCTGCAAACTGGCCAGCGACTGCCAGGCCGCCACCGCTCGCGTGGTCACCTTCCACGGCGCAGACGACACACCACCCGCGGGAGCGGCCGTGGCCCGGGTCCAATGCCGTGAATTCAGCGCACCAAGGCCGGAAGACCAGGCGGGCGGCGTGCGTCCCGTGGACGCCCTGCCGGCCCGGACGCGCGCGACGTTCAGTAGATTCGCCGAGCGGCTCACCAGTCACGGGTCCGCCTTCCTGCACACCCAGATGCAAGCGGGCACCGTAGGACCTGTCCTGGCCGCCACCGACGGCACTCGGATCGTCGGGGCGATCGGCCCCATGGAGACCATGCCCGACTCGGCATGCCGCACCCGGCTACTGCCCCAGTACTTCGGCGTCCTGCCGGAGCACCGCGGCCACGGCCATGGCCGCGCCCTGTGGCGAGCCGCCATGGCCTGGGGCAACGCCAATGGTGCCGACTACCAGCTGTTGCAGGCCGAAGTCGGAGGCGCCTCAGACCTCCTGTGTCAGGGGGAGGGACTGCGCTCCCTCGGGTTCGTCAGCACAGCCAAGGTCTGACCCATGCCTGCGGGCGCTGGCGTCACGGGTACCTCACGCGCAGAACGCTGAAGGTCCACCAGCTCATGACCTTCGACGCAATCCGCAGCCGACTCGACACCCAAGCCCCGGAAGCCACCCTCAAGCTCAGTCCCCCCCACCCTAGGAACCGCGGGCACCGACAGCGCAGGGGAAATGCCGTGCAACACCTGGCCGACGGGACGCACCTGGCACGGCCACCTATTAGGCGCTGTTTCTCGGATCATGTGCGGAGCCAGATGATGAGTGATGCGACGGTGACGGTGCCGAGGTAGGTGAAGGCCCGTTTCTCGTAGCGTGTGGCGACGGCGCGGAAGCCTTTGAGGCGGTTGATGGCCCGCTCGACGGTGTTGCGTTTCTTGTAGCGTTCGCGG
>NZ_JBVHPY010000064.1:0-8718 GCF_055567695.1 Streptomyces sp. NPDC026417 | reverse complement strand
GCGGCCTGCTCACCCAGATCCACCCCTCCCTCGAACGGGTCCTCGGCCCACGGATCCAGCACCCGGCCGTGCTCAAACTGCTGGACCAGTTCGGCTCCCCGGCCCAGATATCCGCAAAGCCGGAAGACGACGTCTCGTGACCTTGATACGTCCCAAAGCGCCGCGGATGGCCGAGCGGCTGGTCGAGGACATCTTCACCGCACTCGACGAACAGACCGTCGTCGTCCCGGGCACCGACGCAGCCGCGCTGATCGTCCCCAGCCTCGCCAGCTCCCTCCAGTCAGTCCTTGACCAGCGTAAACTTCTCGCTGCAAGGATCGAAAAGCTCCTGGAGGCCCACCCTCTTTCCCAGGTCCTCATCTCGATGCCCGGCATCGGGATCAGGACCGCAGCCCGCATCCTCATCGACGTCGGCGACGGCAGCAGCTTCGCCACCGCCGGCCACCTCGCCGCCTACGCCGGCCTGGCACCCGTGACCCGGAGTTCAGGCTCGTCCATCCGCGGCGAACACCCCTCCAGGCGCGGCAACAAACAGCTCAAACGGGCCTTCTACCTCGCCGCGTTCGCCTGGCTCTCCCAACCCGAGTCCCGTGCCTACTACGACCGGAAACGCCGTGAGGGGAAACATCACGTCGCAGCCCTCATCGCACTCGCCCGACGCCGCATCGACGTCCTCTTCGCGATGCTCCGAGACGGCACCTTCTACCAGCCACCCACCCCGCTACAGCTTGACTAACCTATAGAGGCACCTTTTGCGGGCTCCAGCAGCGTGCTGGTGGGCCCGGACGACGGTGGAGTCCACTGACACCGTCCAGCCGATGTCGTCGCTGTCATCAGCCGCTGCCAGGACTGCGGCGAGAATCCGTTCCCAGATGCCGCCCACAGCCCACCTGATCAGCCGTTTGTGAGCGGTCTGGAACGAACCGAACTCGTCCGGCAGAGCCCGCCATGGCGAGCAGGTGCGGTACTTCCACGCGATGGCCTCCAGCGTGCGGCGGTGGTCCGCCCATCGCCGCCCACGGACAGGATCCGCCGGCATCAGCGGCTCGATCCGGCCCCACATCGCATCAGTGATCACCAACCGGACAGGCATATCCGATCAACTGATCAGCTCTCAAAGAAACACGCTCTAGCGCGCCGTGCGGGACGAGCTCCGCGGCCACTACCCCCGCTACCCGTGGCGGGAGGACCCAGCTGCGGCAGAGCCGACCCGGGGGCTCAATACGCCCAACCGGGGAGCGCCACGGGCAGTTTAGGATCAGCCGCCACCCGAGCCGGCCGAGGCCGAACCGCCCGATAACCAGCCGGAGTTGGGCTGCGGCCGATCGCGCGTGCTGCGCTCGGTGCGCAGTTCCACCACGACCCCAGCCGGACCGAGCAGAGCCGTCAGCGCGTGGGCGAGCCGCTGCGGGTCGCCGCCGAACGGGAGCGCGAGCCGCTCTCGGACGCCTTGCAGGACGAGTTCCAGCCCGAGCGTGGAGACGGCCGGCTTGTAGTCCCCCTGGTACGGCTCCACCACCGTGTGCGTCAGCCGCACCTCGCTCAAGGTGTTGACGGGCAGCCAGTCGTCCGGCCCGGCGGCCCGGACCAACCGCACAGACGCGGGCACCCCGGCCGGCGCGAACTCCACCCGCAGGATGTCCCGGGCCCGGGAAAAGACCAGCGCCAGCCAGCCGATCAGGTACTCCAGCCCGGCGATCACCCCCACCGCCACGAACACGGTCGACGCCCGTGCCCCGGCCAGCGTCATCCAGAAGGCGACGAGCAGGGTCGGCACGCCCAGAGCGAGCGGAGTGAACAGCGCCGGCCCCACCGAGGCCAGCGCGTTCCACGTCCGCCCGGCCGGGCCGACGCGCAGGACCAGATCCGTCGAGTCGGGGCCCTGCCTCAGCAAGGGATCGGTGGCCATGCCTCCAGCGTAGGACCGGTCCGCAAGAGCGCCTCGACCGTATCCGGCCGACAGAGCACGACTTCTGACGGCCCGTAGCCCACAACCGACGGGCACGGCGGGCTCCCAGGGCTCGAACCACGGCTGATGGCCACCGCACGGCGGCGGCCATCAGCCGGCTCCATCCATGTCAGCAGCGAGGAACTCGGCACCCATGTCGTCGCCGCATCCGCGCCAAGTAGCACAGTCCCGAAGTCGGCGGCCACTCGCGCCGCTTCGCCCTGCCGGTCTTCGACGAACGCGCTGTGCCGGGTTCCGCCTCGCGATCCATGCCGTCCCTCGGCATTCCCGCCGGGACCGGCTTCCTCGAGGAAGTGCCGCTGGTCGGTGAGGAATCCGTCCGCGAAGAGCGTGCGCGGGGCGAAGACGGCGGTGAGCGTCAACATGAGGTCTGATCGTTCGACGGACCGCTTCAGCAGGGAGTGGGTCGCGTCCGGGTAGTGCCTGACCGTCAGTGCGCCGTCCGCGTCCAGCACCTTCCGGTAATCGCGTTCCGTCTCGGCGGTGTCCACGTTGACGTCGTGGCCCGCCAGAATCAGCAGCACCGGCACGCCGTGCAGGGCCCGCAGGTCCCGGGTGGCGTCCGCGGTGTGGTTCCTCGTGATGAAGCGCCACCGGTTCGCCGTCATCCCGTCCGCGTCGCCGCGCATCGCCCGGAGGTACTCCTCGAACGTCGCGTGCCGCTGAAGCAGGCGGCGAATGGTGTCGCTCCGGGCGATCTCGGCCTTGGTGCGGGAGGCGGACGCACCGTCGGCCCGCAGTTCGGCAAGCAGGTTGTAGCGGCCCTGTCGGAGCCAGTTGATCGCGGGCGAGACAGCGATGACGAAACGTACGGGCGTCCTGGCGGCGACCTTCGGCAGGACCCAGCCGGCCTGGCTGGCGCCCCAGAGCCCGATCCGGTCACCGTCGATGTCCGGGCGGGTGCGCGCCCAGGCGATGGCGGCGGCGGTCTCGTCGGCGCGGTCGTCCATGGACTGGTCGAGCCAGTCGCCGGGTGCTCCCGCGACGCCGGGCTTGTCCCAGGACAGGGAGGCGTACCCGGCCCGGGCGTTCGCTTCCCACAGGGGCCGGTAGCCGCCCTCGTGCGTGGCGTCGACAGGTCCGTCGCCATGGACGTACACGACCAGGCCGTGACGTGCGCGGCCGTCTCGCGGAGTGCTCAGCACGCCGTTGAGGGTGTGGTCGCCATGACGGATGGAGACCCGCCGTTCGTCCATCGCGTAGGAGTTCTGCCACAGCGCCACGCCGGTGAGGCCGGCTGTCACGACCAGGACCGTGACGAGCGACCACACGGCTGCGCGCAGGCCGCGGCGACGCCGCGGCCCGGTCCCCGAAGTCATGGCAGTAATCACCTCTGGTGGGTTCATGACGCCGAAAACTATCACTCCTTCTACGATCGTATTCGTACTGGTAGTTTTGCTCCGCGGTCATGAAGCGAGCGAGGGGAACGGCATGGAAACGGATGCAGTGGGCGGCGACGCGGGAGCGGTGACGGTCCGTCGGAGCATTCCGGCCGGCGCGGAACAGCGCGCGGCCGAGCTGTACTGGGACGCCTTCGGCCGCAAGCTCGGACCCGCGCTCGGTCCGGCGGACAAGGCGATACCTTTCCTCGCCGCCCACCTGAACGCCGATCGTGCGGTCTGCGCCCTCCTCGACGGACAGCTCGTCGGCCTCGCCGGCTACCAGCTCGGCGGCCGGGGCCTCACCGGCGGGTCGGCCGCCGCCGTGCTGCGCGCGTACGGACTCATGCGGGGGATTCACCGGCTGCTGCTCCTCGCCCTGTTCGAGCGTCGGCCCGCCCCCGGGCAACTCGTCATGGACGGCATCGCCGTGGACGCGCGAACCCGCGGACGCGGGGTCGGCACCCTGCTCCTGGAGGAAGTCGCCGCCGTCGCGGCCGAGCAGGACTGCCGCGAGATCAGACTGGACGTCGTCGACACCAACCCACGGGCCAGAGCCCTGTACGAACGGCGCGGCTTCACGCCCGTACACACCGAGCACACGCCCTACCTGCGAAAGTTGCTGGGGTTCGGCGCGGTGACCACGATGCGTCGCACGGTCGGGACGAGAGGAGCGGCACAACTGTGAGCGACGAGACGGACCGCGTGGAGGTGCCGACGCGCATGCTGGTCCACGCGTTGATCCGCGAGGACGGCACGGTCGGCGCGGACGAGCTGTACACCGTCGCCGGCACCCTCGGCATGAGCGACCAGCAGGTCCGGCTCTGCGTGAAACGCCTCGTGGCCGAGGGCCGGTTCACCCACGAGGGCCGAGGCCGCAAGGCCGAACTGCGGGCCACGGCGGACACCACGCGCGCCCTCTCCCCCAACCCGGACTTCCTGCGCCACGCCTTCCGGCAGGATGCCGGACTCGCGCCGTGGGACGGTGTCTGGCACCTGGCCGCCTTCGCCGTACCCGAGTCGGCGCGCACGGCTCGCGACTCTCTGCGCGAGACCCTCCTCCACCTCGGCGGCGCTCCCCTCCAGGGCGGCCTGTACGTGAGTGCCAACCACTGGGAGCCGTACGTCGAGGAGGCGGCCCACCTCCTCAACGCACACGACGCGCTCACCCTCCTCACCACGACGGACCTGCGCAGGGGAGACGTCCGCGAGCCCGCCGAGCTCGCCCGCCGCCTGTGGCCCCTGCGGGACATCGCCGAGCACTACCACCATCTGAGCCGTGTCGCCCGCCCCCGGCTCGCCCGGCTCACCGAAGGGGCCGACCTCTCCCCCGCCGCGGTCCTGACGATCGCCGTCGAGCTGGCCGCCGAACTCACCCGTGCCATGGAACGCGACCCGCTGTTGCCGCCCCAGCTCCTGCCCCGCCCATGGCCCGGCACCCAGGCCCGCGAGCTGGTAGCCCAGTGCTGGGCAGCGTTGAGAAGCCGCGAAGGCGACGAGGCACGCCCCGTCCTCTTCCGCAGCTACGCCGACATCGCCCGGGAGGCAGTGGAGCGCACCGCGGGCCTGTAATGCTCCGGTTAGCCCCGGCGCACGGGAATCAGGGCCTGCCTGACCATTCCCGCCGTCGCCGGGAGCGCGACCAGCGCGCAGATCCGTGGGCCTGCCGAGGCCGGGCCTTCAGCTCGGGGTCCGCCACACAGGATCGACCGGTTCCCGCCCCGCAAGGAGTCCTGCCCGGTGACCGCCGTCGTTCCGCCCTCGTGCACCGCCGGTCTGCTGGCGGTGGAGCACCTCACGCGCGTCGAGGACGGCGAGCGCTTGCACGCCCTGCTGTGGCGCGCCGGAGCCGACTGGCGGATGACCGGCAGCTCCGTGCTCGGCGGAGGCATCGGGGAACGGTCGTGGGTCCTCAACGCCCAGGTCGCGCACGGCTACCGACGCGTCGACCCGGACCGGCACCTCGCCGCTCCGGCCCGTGACGCCCAAGCGGACGGGCAGGGCGTGGGACTGATGACGGCGGCAGACGTCCGGGCGTACGGGCGGGCCCAGGACGGCGGGGTGCACGCGCTCGCCGCCGCGGGCCTCGGGGTGCGCGGGTGGGCCGCTTCCCCGCACGACGGCAGCGCGGCCCCCGCCGCGCCCAGCACGATCAACATCGTGGTCGCACTGCCCGTGGCACCGAGCGACGCGGCCCTCGTCAACGCCATGGCCACCGCCACCGAGGCCAAGGTGCAGGCCCTGCTCGACGCCGGTCACGACTGCTCGGGCGCCCCCACCGACGCCGTCTGTATCGCAGCCCGGGCCCCGGGCCCCGCCGCCGAGGTCCACGGCTTCGCCGGCCCCCGTTCGACCTCGGGCGCCCGCCTGGCACGCGCCGTACCCCAGGCCGTGCTCGCCGGCGCCTCCCGTTCCTGACGCACATTCCCCGCGGCTGCCCCCGCCCGCCCAGCCTCCAACCGCGCCCCACCACCCGCAGGCGCACGGTTCGCAGGGCATCGACCGTTTCCTCGAACTGCACCCGCAGGCGCCCCAGTTCGAGGCCATCCACGCGCCGTCCTGGGCCCGGCCCGGTGAAGGTCCGGCGTGTTATCGGCCCTGCGGGCGTAAATCCGTGCTCCAGAAAACCGTGGCGTGCGGGGCACAGCCGGGTCACTCCCCGAGGGTGAGCGCAATGAGCCTGCGGCATCGGGTTACCTCCATGCCCTGATGATCGCCGCCGGGAGAGTGCTGATCAGGGTGAGGATGCTGGCAAAGGCGACGGCCGCCCATATCACGCATCCGGCGATCGACATTCCGTCGGCGCGTGCCAGCAGCGCGGCCGCGACGGCGCACAGCAGTGACAAGAGCCGTCCATTCACCGGGCCGGACGCAGGCACGCAGGCCGCGCTCGATGACGTCGGCGCGGTACGGGTTTGCGCTCGAGCTGACGTATCAACCGTCAGGCCTGAGGACCTCGTTGGTGACCGGTCAGCTTCCCTATGGCGTCTCCTACAAGACCTCCAGCACCTTTCATGCTCAAGATCCCCCTCCCGGACACAGCGAACCCACATCTCACGGTCAGCCGGCCTACTCTCGTTGCCCTGGATCGTGCGGCCGCCGGTCACTCACGGCCTGAGAGCTCCTGAAGCTCCTCCAGCAAGGAGAAGACCCGACGGGACGCCGCGACGACAGTCGCGGTGCGGGAGTCGCCGGGCCACGTCGACAGCTCCCGCAACGCCCGCGACGGAGACAGCCCTCGCCGCTTCGCCTCGCTCAGGCGCGTCAGCCATGGGACAGCGACGTCGAGCGCCACGTCGCCTGCCGGAGTGCACGGCTCGTAGCCCGCGGCTGCGTCGGCGTCAGCCGCCCACAGGTACCCGACAACACGGCCGTCGAGGACCACCTCGAAGGATTCGACGGGCGAGCCGGCCTCTGCCGCAAACAGGGGCGTGCCCGACGGCAGTTCGGCCTGCATCCGCTCGGTACGGCGCGGGACCTCGAACATGTACCAGGAATTTAGCAGATCCGGGTCTTCGTCCGGCAGGTCCTCGAAACCGTCCTCGGTCGGAATGCCGTAGGCAGTGGGGTCGGCCGGAATGACGTCCGCTTCGGTCAGCCGCGTCAGCGCGATGAGCGCGGCCCTCAGGCGCGGCGCGTTCTCCTCCCGAATCCCGGGCTGCTTGTGGCCACGCAAATCGTGGGAGATCCAGGCGTCCGAGAAGGTGTGCAGTGTCAGCGTGCCCGCACCGCTGGCCCACGCGTCGGCAGAGAGCATGAACAACTTCTCGACGCGACGGGGGCCGCCGTCGCAAATGACGGTCCCGGACGTGGACACGTCGATCGTGACCACTCCGATGCTGCTCCGATCGATTGCCACCAGGTCACCGAACAACCCCTCACCGCCAACCGCCGCCAACTCCGCCCGCTCGCCCTTCACACGGGCCAGAATGGTTCCGCCGTCCCTGGCGCAGACCGTATCTTCACCGAGCCCGGCGATCACGGGCTGGGACGTTCACGCGGCGGGTTCACTACCAAACCCCACCTGGCCGCCGAACAGGGCCAGAAACCCATGTCGATCGTGGTCACGGCAGGACTGCGCGGGGACTCGCCGCAGTTCGAACCCGTGCTGGAGAGAGTCCGCGCGCCCCGCATCGGGCCTGGCCGGCCGCGCGTTCGTCCTGATCGTGTGCGGGCGGACAGGGTATACGCCTCCCGTAAGAACCGGGCCCACCTGCGCAGACGCGGGATCCATTGCACCATCCCGGACAAGGCCGACCAGGCACGCCACCGTAGGAAGCGCGGTTCCTTCGGTGGTCGTCCGCCGAAATTCGACCGGGAGGACTACCAAGCAGGCACGCGATCGAGTGCGGCATCAACCGCCTCAAAAGGCACCGGGCTGTCGCCATCAGGTACGATGAGCTCGCAGTCCGCTACGAGGCAACAGTCATCATCGCCGCGATCAACGACTGGCTGTGACCGGCACCTTCGGGCGGCCCGGCGCTCACTGTGATGCTTCGTATGCCTCGCGAATGGCTGCGGGGATACGCCCGCGGTCATTGACCAAGTAGCCGTTCGCACGAGCCCAAAGACGTACAGGTCCGTCCTCCGGACGCGGATCGCGTCTACGGGCTCTGCCTGGTCCGTCATAGGCGCCCGAGTAAACTCCCTCAAGCTGGTCAGCCACATCCTGGAAGAAGGCGAACAACGAGGCGTACTCGCATTCTTCAGGGAGCGCGCCCTCGCTCCAAGACCCCACCGTACCGGTGATCGTGTTCACGAACGTCCCGTAGAAGCCGTCGCACTCCGAGGCTATCGGGACCCACTCCCTGCGCCAGGACGGGTAATCAATACCTCCGGACCGTGTCGATTCCTCCATGGCCATCTTGTGGAGGCAGACGTGTTCGATATCCCTGAGGCCCAGCAGGAGTCCACCACCGGGAAGGACGCCCGGACGCCCCAGCGTCACCAGACACGATCCAGTAGGAGGCTGCCGACCTGCATCGATGTCGTGACCCAGAAGCCACTGCCGCAGCTGCTCCGACAGTTTTACGCCCATACGCAGTTCGGCGTCGCAGATGGCCGCCAGACTCCCCGGCCCGCCGAGAGACGCGAACACCTCAGGGGCATGATGCTCAAGCCACTCGGTCACCCGGCCCCACGCCTGCCGCGCGTCTCCTGTCCTCTGATGATCCATAGGCAGACCGTACTCAACACAGCTGACAATGCATGGCCTAGCTGCGCCGTTGCAGGTCAGTTGCGACGACCAGCAACTCTGGCCACTTTCGATACACGGCCTACTGATCTTTTCGTAAGTTCGGTGGGTGTGCTGGTCGCGTGGGTGGGAGGCTTTCGGGGTGGCTTATCAACCCTCACCTTCGGCTGCGGGCT
>NZ_JBVHPY010000063.1:0-8718 GCF_055567695.1 Streptomyces sp. NPDC026417 | reverse complement strand
CGAGACTGGCATCGGCGTCTATCTGGGACTGGATGTCGGCAAGGGCGACCACCATGCCACTGCCGTGAACCAGGCGGGGAAGAAGGTGTTCGACAGGGACAGCATCGGCTTCAGGGCGACGCTGTCATGAGTGTTGGCCGCGGAGAGTCCCACGCGTAGAGGCAGTCCGTTCGCGTCGGACAGGACGTGCATCTTGGAACCGGGCTTACCCCGGTCCAGGGGCGACGGACCTGCAAGTTCGCCCCTTTTAGCGCGGACGTGAGTGGAGTCGAGGACAGCACGCGACAGGTCGACGAGGTTCTGGCCAGCCAGGAGCTCGAGCACCTTCTGATGCAGCCGTCCCCACACACCGGCCCGGGACCAGATGAGAAACCGGCGGTGCACGGTCGACTTGGACGCCCCGGAGCACGGCGGCATCGCCCGCCAGGCACAGCCACTGACCAGCACATAGATACCCGCGGCGAACACCGCCTCATCATCGATGTTCGCGACCCCACCGCCCTGCGGACGCACCCGCGCCGGCGGCAACAACGGCTCCGCAAGCTCCCACAAACCGTCCGGAACGATCCATCCCCACCGCCCACACCCCACGCCCACCACAACTGCCAACGGGCCATGTAGGACACGGTCTCTGGTCGTACCGACACGCCTGAAGCTTTGGCCGTGCTCGCTAGGGAACTCGCCGCAAACGACGTCCAGACGCGCTCGGCACCTGACAGCCGACGGGGAACAGCCGAAGACCGGAACGTCGAGCTTCTACTGCCTGAGCCTTTCGCCCTTTGACATTGGAGCCACCACGGCGCTGCACCTTCGGTGTTGCTTTGGATTCCTCCAGATCCATGGACACGAAGCTTCTAGATAAGGCCCTCGGGGCGGTCGTCTCCTACGCCATTGCACGCAACGTGCCCGCTGCGCGCGTCCTGTTCTGTCATACGGCTGCCGTCTATGACGCCGGCTACCTGCCTGTAGAGACCATCGCGGAGAAGGCTTCGAGTGACAGGCCGTGATGGTACCGTCCTCCAGCTGGCGATACGCCTGTTGGAGGACGCGCCCGACTTCCCCGCCGACGGCCCGATCCTGATCATCACTGCCAGCGGCTGCGCTCGGTTGCCCTTCACCGCCAATGGCCCGGTCTTCCGCGTACGATGAGCAGGATCAGGCGGGGCGATCAGCCAAACGGGTCAGCCTCGTCTGATCTTCTCGGAGATTGTGTGGCTATGGTGGGGTGAAATGACGTATTGGGCGAGGTGGTCAGGATGCGCTGGGTGATCGAGGAGTGCTTCGGCAGCGGAGACGAGTATAAGTCCGTCGTTACGTCGGCTGGTGCCAGCTCACCCACCCTGACCGTGCTCGCTCCCGCCTTGGGCTCGCCTTCGATGGAGCGGCGAAGACACCGGAGGATACGTGCGAATCGGGCGATAGCGTGCGGTCCAAGAGTTACGGGACGGCCTTGAGTGGAACTGACAAAGAGTCCTCTGCGTCTACGGGATCATGCCTAACAGAGATTTAGCCCGAGGTCGGGCGCTTGCTTTGCGTATTATGGACGGATTGGATCAAGAGCTCATCGCGGTTGAAGCCTTGGTCGGTTCTGAGTTGGGAGCTGCTAGAAGACTGCGTGACCAATGGCGAATGGGGGAGCCGGGAGACCTCTTTTGGAAGAATGAAGCGGTAGAAGAATTTACCGCTGAACTATCAATGGCCCGATTCAACCACTACGGCAGCCTATTTCGTCCGTGCCCGTTCGATCCCTACCATGAGAATGCCGATACGCATACATGGTGGCGCCCTTCGGGGAGCGTCCCTCGATCGGTGACGTGCTGCCCTGTCGATGAGGCTTTGATCAGAGGCGGAGGCTCACCCCAAGTACGTCTTGTGCCCGCGCTCAAAGGTATGGTGCCCTTATGGGAAGGAGGCGATGTAGAAGCCCGGTGGCTTCTGGGCCACCACGCCGCTCCGGGTGCCGCCTACCTCTGGGAGGTCTTCCGTGGCACTCCCCTTGGTCGCACCCTCAACCGTATACAGAGGCAGTAAGGCTTTCTGTACAAGACAACTCATAAAAGGGCGTCGGGTCTGCCCACATGGATGATGCGACGATTGGCGGCTCGCGTGTCAGGTCCCGCAACATAGGGGTCCACCGAACCTTCGCAGATCGACTATCTGATTTGTAGACCGTACATCACATCATCGCGGCTTCTCCGACCGGGTGGAAAGTCGTCACGGCGTCGCGGACCTGACCCACCCGTCATACCCCGCATTCGCGGGGAATAGCGTGCAGCTGGGTTACCGACCGACCCGGCTGTCCGCTGACCAAAAGGCTGTTGCCGGCTTGACGTCCGTGACGACGGTCTTGGACCGCCTCCCGTTGCGCGGGTAGTCCGCCGTCTTTCCCGGCCGCATTGTGCCGGTTATAGCCGAGATGATCGGTCGGTCATCTCGGCTCGAGGGCGGACTTCAGCAGCCGCTTCGTCAGCTGCTGAAGCAGTCCCCTCACCGGTCAGCTGCAGGCCTTCCACCTGAGCCCGGGCCACGAGCTCCTCGATGAAACGGTCGTCCACCGCCGTCGGCGCAGGCCCAGAACCGCTCCCTTGGCAATGTTCTCGCTGGTCACAGGTGCACTCTTCCACGACCAGAGTTACACCGTTTTTTCTTACAGTCCAGTCCCGTATAGCGCTGCCGAATGTCGGGAGGTCAGACGGGACGGCTGTGAAGTCGTGAGTGGAAGGGCTGGTGACCTGGTTCAGGGGGATACTTCGGTCAGCGTTTGTTGCGCTGGGCTTCGGTGATCTGTTGCACGAGCAAGTCGGGCGCTGCCTTGCGCTGGATACTTGCGGCGAGGGTGGGAAAGAGGCCGCCGATGGCACTGCCAAGGCGCAGTTCGACCGGCGCTACGTTAACCTCGGCCCGGTCGCGCTCGATTGCACTGATGGTGCCGGCCGCGACCTGTTCGGGACTGACGGTGCGTATGCCGGCGGGCGGTGTGGCCCCGGTGTCAGCGAACATTCCCGCGTCGCGGACGAAGCCCGGTTGTACGATCGACACGCTGACGCCCGTGCCGTATAGGTCCTGGCGCAGGGCAAGGGCGAATCCGCGCAGGCCGAATTTCGCGGCGCTGTACAGTGAGGTGGCCGGAGACGTGGTGCGGCCCGAGATCGACCCGATCATCGCCAGGTGACCGCGGCCTTTCGCTACCATGCTCGGCGCCAGTAGTCGAGTGAGCATCAGCGGTGCGCGTAGGTTCACCTCCAGCGACCGATCAATCTGCTCGGGGGTGTAGTCAAGGAAGTCGCCACTGGCAGGTAGGGCAGCGTTGGCGACCAGGATGTCCACGGGTCCGGCCTCCTCTGCCAGGCGCTCAACCTCGTCTCGATCACCGAGATCTGCGACTACTGGGCGGGCGCCTAGCGTTTCCGCCAGTTCCCCGAGTGCGTCGGCGCGCCTGCCGGTGATCACCAGACTGGCACCTCTGGAGGCCAGTGCCTGGGCCAGGGCATGACCGAGACCGCCACTGGCGCCGGTGAGAAGAACAGTCGATCCACTGATGTTCATCAAAGCCATCCTCCGTTATTGTTCGTTCGAACGAACAATAACGGAGGATGGAAGGAAAGACGATGCCCGATTCCTCATATGCGAATCTCGTGGACCAGACGGCCGCTCTCGCTGACGGACACGTCTCGTCCCGTGCCCTGGTGGAAGAGGCCCTGGCACGGATCAAGGCTGCCCAGCCTGCCCTTAACGCGTTCCGCCGGGTGCGAGCAGACGCAGCTCTAGCCGAGGCAGACATCGCCGACAGGCGCCTGGAAGCCGGGGAGCGGCTCCCGCTGCTTGGCGTTCCGATCGCCGTTAAGGACGACACCGACGTGGCCGACGAGCCGACTGCCTTCGGGTGCGGCGGCACTTTCCCTCCCCAGACAGCTGACGGCGAGGCGGTCCGCCGCCTGAGGGCCGCAGGGGCGATCATCGTCGGCAAGACCAACACGCCGGAACTGGGCCAGTGGCCCTTCACCGAAGGAGCCGCGTTCGGCGCGACTCGTAACCCGTGGAACCCTGACCACACTCCCGGAGGCTCCTCCGGCGGCTCCGCCGCCGCTGTGGCAGCTGGCCTAATCTCCGCCGCGCTCGGATCCGACGGCGCGGGCTCCGTCCGGATCCCGGCCGCCTGGACCCATCTGGTCGGCATCAAACCCCAGCGCGGCCGGATCTCCACGTGGCCTGATCCAGAGTCCTTCTACGGACTGACGGTCGTCGGGCCACTCGCCCGCACAGTATCCGACGCCGCCTTGCTCCTGGACGCCGCTGCTGGCAACCACCCCCACGATCTCCATCAGCCCCCGCACACTGCGATGCTGCCCGCCGCTCACCGCGACCCTGGCCGGTTACGGATCGCGCTGTCTTTGCGCAGTGCCTTTGCCGCCACTCGGACACCGCTGCATTCCGAGGCCCGCAGCGCCACGCTGAACCTAGCAGAGACCCTGTCAGCCCTAGGGCATCACGTCATCGAAGCCGAGCCACGCTACGGCCTGATTGGGCTGACGCAGGTGCCCCGCGGCATGGCTGGCATCCGCGACTGGAGCGAACGCGCGCCAAACCGCACCCTCCTCGACCCCCGAACCCGTCACAATGCCCGCCTTGGCCGCCTGCTCGGCGGACATGCCCTTCGTCTGGCCCGCGCCGCCGAGCACCCCCTACAACGCCGGATAGGTGCGATCTTCCAGCACGTCGACGTGATCCTCACCCCAACCACCGCTACGCCGCCCCCGTGCATCGGCGCATCCACGGGACTGTCCAACTCCCGGACCAATCAGGCGATGATCGCAGCCTGCCCCTACGCCTGGCCCTGGAACGTTCTCGGCTGGCCCGCCATCAGCGTCCCGGCCGGGTTCACCAGCACTGGACTCCCTCTGGGGGCACAACTCCTCGGCCCCGCACACAGTGAACCCCTCCTGATCTCCCTTGCCGCCCAACTCGAGGACCGCCTGCGCTGGTACGAACACCGGCCCCATGCCGACTACTCCGCCGGCCGGACCTCACACAACCCGCTGCCCTCCGCGGAAAGCATGACGGGCTGGGAAGGCCGACCATGAAACGATGAGCACCATGCCGAATCCTTCGCAGACCCGGGAACGCATCATCGCGGCCACACTGCGGATCATCGGTGAAGGCGGCGTCGCCGCAGTCACCAACCGCCGCATCGCCAAGGTAGCCGACGTCTCCCTCGGCTCGGTCACTTACCACTTCGCCACCCAACATGACCTGCTGCGCGAAAGCCTGCGCTCTTTCGTCACTCAAGAGACCCGCCGATTCACCGACCTCGCCACCCACCACTGCACAGGCCCCATGACTCCCCAGGAAGCTGGCACGCTGGTCGGCCAAGTCGCCATGGACACTGCTTTCGACAGCGAACACATCGCCCCCTACGAGCTCTACATCCAAGCCGGTCGGGACCCTGAACTGCGCGCAGCCGCGACTGAATGCTTCGCTGCCTATGATCAACTGGCGGCGTCCATCCTGGGGATCCTCGGTGTACCAGACCCTGAACGCATGGCTGGCCCCGTCGTCGCCCTCGTCACCGGTCTGCAACTTCGTCGCCTCGCCACCGGCGCCGCCACCGACGGCCTAGTAGACGCTCTCCTCCTTCTCGTGGGCAGTCCCAACTGATCCCACCCCGCACACGCACCAATACATGATTTTCCGGTGCCGGGCAGCGTACTGATGCCCGGTCCCGGGAAGGCATTCCAAGATGCTCGGGCCGCCAGCACGGGCTCGATCAACTCCCAGCGCGCATCGGACAGATCACTCGGATACGGACGCCGCTTCGCCATGCTCGTGATGTATCGCCGCGGGCCGAGTGCGCCCAGGCGCACAGCGATGGCCACCGAAGCACGCAGCCCTCAAAGCTGGGCATCCTGGGATGAGACAGGAATGAGCAGTACCCCGTCCCACCCCTCACTCCTTCAGGCCCACCAACCCCAGCCCCACCTGCTGCCTCTTCCGCACCACCACTCCACCCTCTCGGAATCGGTCTATAAATTGCCAAGGCGGATGAAAACGACCTTTAACTGATCGTTTCGGAATGAAATTTTGTTGTGTGGCTTGGGTGTTGGGTCGGCAGGGTCTGTTGGGTGTCTGCTGATGCCGGTGCCTGGGACCACGACGGTCTGCTCGTCGAGTGCGGTGAAGACGTCGTCGATCAGCCGGGTGGCCATGCGGGGGGGGGGGCTTGGGCCGGATCACCTCGACGAGTCTGCGACGGCCGGCCTTCCGTAGTTCCGGTTTCCCCGGCGAGGCGCACGATGGTGCCGGTCACGGTGCCCTTTGTAGTTTCGATCTTGTCGGTGGCCACGTTGCCCTTGCCGTGGTAGACGCCTGATAGGAAGTAGTTCTTGCCGGCGGGTTCGGTCTGAAGACACGTCGGGCCGGGTCTTGTCGAGGTTGCCGTCGGTGACGCCGCGGAACTGGTCTGCCTTTCCGGGATGGACCAGTGTTTGCCGTCTTTGGTCAGCCACAGCTGCACCTGCGGCATGACTTCAACTCGCTCACCCGGCGCCACCACCTGGACGGTGTGGGGCGCGGCCGGTGCGGCGGGCAGCGCAGTTGGGATGGTAGAGGAGGACGATAGGCCTGATGGGACGGCGGTGATGGCCAGCGGGATCAGCAGTAGACCGCATGTGGTGGCCAGAGGGAGCGGTGCGGAGCCAGCTGTCGTCAGTCGCAGAGATGCTCCGTGCAGGCGAAGGAGTGATCGACACGGCCGCGAACTGTGCGGCGTCTTCCTCGCCGAACAACGGAGGTTGCCTGGTCGACTGCAGTGCGGGACGACGAGGCCGGTACTGATGTAGGAGCGGCGGCCGGTCGAAAGACAGGGGTCCCCCCCCAGTAGTGCCACATGGACTCCTGCTGCATCAATAGCAGTCACCGGCCACGCAGGCTGGAGGCCGCTAGGGCATCAAAGGAGAGCCATGAAGAAAAAGCTTATGGTCGCAGGTGGGGCTGTCACGGCGGGAGCTGTTGGTGCGGCACTCCTCCTCACCGGCGGAGTGGGGGGAACGAACACCCTGAGCAGCGACCCCACTCCCACCGTCACCGCAACCCCCTCCTCCCCAGCGACCAACCCGCCTCCCACCTTCACGCTGGAAGAACAGAAGGCGGCGTTCGAAAACAAGGTCAGCAAATGCACAAAGCTTAGTGCCGGCTATTGGAATCCAGGCCATGGGTATACGCCCAACTCCACCTGGTCCGGGTTCTCGGACGGTTACGCCAACATGCTGACCCAGGTGTGCATCGAATATGACAAGGCTCAAGACGGCCATCCGCAGTTGCGCGGAGTCCTCAATGTGGTGAACTGGAATCCCTCCATGCAGCCGGTTCACGACATGAGCCCGAAAGCGGCCGACTTTAGCGTAAGCGTCACGAAGTATGATCGCAGCAACCCTGACGCCCAGCCAACTTATCTCGCCAGGTCACGATTCATTAAAGAGGTTGTTCAGTACGGCTCCGGGAGGCGTGTCCATGAATTCACCTCCGATTGGTTGGACATGACCGGGAAAGAGAGTTCGGCATTCGATTACGGTGCCTCGGCGGGATGGTCTGGTAAAATCAAACTGGGAGAAGTGCCGGAACTTGGCCCTTACACCCAGGCGCTTCCGGCGCCCTCTTGGTGGAAGCGGGACCAGGTTGTCGGTGCACGGGTCTCTCCCTGTGACGCGAACCCCGCCTGGGGGACCGCTGCGACAGGGGAGTCCGCTCCGCGCTGCGTGGACGGCATTGTCAACCATGACGACGCCAAATACCTAGCAAGTAGCTACGCTCCTAGTACGGCGCCTGCTGCGAGCGGTGCAACCGCTCGTAAGGTTGGCGCATACCTTACTCCGCTTGGGGCGAAAATCCCTGCGGATCTTGCTGCGCTGAATAATGTGGCCCCCACCCCGGCCACCCCCTGGACGAGTGAGCAGTACATTGTTTTCGGTGTCAAGCTCGGTGGGGGGTCCTCGACAGCCTATTGGGATGGCGATAAGTGGGTCGTAGGTCGTAGTCCTCTGAAGGTCGCCACGACGGACAACTATCAACTAAGTGGAGGACTGGGAATCCAAGGGCCGCAGATGAGTGCAGGAAGCGCGAATCTTGAAGCCGTGCAGGGCGTTGCCGCTCACCCCGCGACGCCGTGGGTGAAGGGTTCCTATGTATTCCTCAAGGACCTATCCAAAGCGCACTGGAATGGGACTGCCTGGGTGGCGGGGGTTGCTCCGTAGAAAAGCTTCACGGCTGGCCTCTGTTCGCAAGCCCCACAGGCGGAACAGAGGTACCAGCCATGTGACCGCTCCTGGACCTGCACGGAAATCCTGGGCAAGCCGAATTGGCTATCGCATCTGTAAATGATTTTGGCCAGGTTAGGGGTAGGAAAATTTTTCGAAGCTCCGTTAATGATGCCTTCGCCGCCATCGCGACGGTCTCAACGCATTGATGCGAAGTGGCGGGCAGGCCGGTGTGCGGGGTCAGTTGCTTAATCGGCGGACTTCTGCCACAGTGAGCGGAACCAGGGTGGAACCATTTCTACATCCCCCTTTGCCGCCGATTGTGGCGCCGTGGCCGCGAGAAAGGATGAGCGAGCATGGCTAGGGTGATGTGTGCCTAGAGGTTGTCCCGTATGGGCCGTGAGTTATCCGGTGAGGGCCAGGTTGTAGAGCCGGGCGATGCCGAGCATGGCCTGGTGAACCCCGTTGC
>NZ_JBVHPY010000062.1:0-8764 GCF_055567695.1 Streptomyces sp. NPDC026417 | reverse complement strand
TCAACCGCGACCACGCCCAACTCCGAGCTCCCGGCAAACGGGCCTTCGCCCAACTCAAGTCCTGGCGCGTCATGCGCAGAGCACGCTCCTCCCCCGTTATCTTTTTCGCGGTCCTGGGTATGAGGGCTGCTGGCCTCCGGGCCCGGTATGACCGTGTCCCCTCTGTCGAACGGATGACCTGGGGGGTGGTGTCGCTGGGCCCGGGAGGTGCCGTCGGAGACGCTGATGAGAGACCCGGCCACCGTCCGGTCCGGCGCAATGCCGGGCAGTTCGCGGGCGGGCGGCAGATCTGCATAACGTGGATGCGCGAGCACGGTGCCACCGCCGAGGCCGGCACGGTCAACACCTCTGGAGTCGTGCGATGTTAGACACCGAAGGCATAGGCGTCTTCCTCGGGTTGGACGTCGGCAAGACGGCCCACCATGGCCACGGGCTCACGCCGGCCGGGAAGAAGGTCTTCGACAAGCCGATGCCCAACAGCGAACCGAAGCTGCGGGCCGTGTTCGACAAACTCAAGGCCAAGTTCGGCACTGTCCTGGTGATCGTGGACCAGCCGGCCTCGATCGGTGCCCTGCCCCTGACCGTCGCCCGCGATGCGGGCTGCGAGGTCGCCTACCTGCCCGGACTCGCCATGCGCCGGATCGCCGACCTCTATCCGGGAGAGGCGAAAACCGACGCGAAGGACGCGGCGGTCATCGCGGACGCCGCCCGGACGATGCCTCACACGCTGCGGCCGCTGGAGCTGACCGACCAGATCACCGCCGAGCTCACGGTGCTGACCGGCTTCGACCAGGATCTCGCCGCCGAAGCCACCCGCACCTCCAACCGGATACGCGGCCTGCTGACCCAGTTCCACCCCAGCCTCGAGCACGTGCTCGGTCCAAGACTGGACCACGCCGCCGCCACCTGGCTCCTCGAGCGCTACGGATCCCCGGCCGCACTACGGAAGGCCGGCCGTCGCAGACTCGTCGAGGTGATCCGGCCCAAGGCCCACCGCATGGCCACCCGGCTGATCGACGACGTCTTCACCGCACTCGACGAGCAGACCGTCGTGGTCCAGGCACCGGCACCCTCGACGTGGTCATACCGTCGCTGGCCCGCTTGCTGGCCGCGGTCCACGACCAGCGCCGGGCCCTGGAAGCCCAGAGAACGCCTTGCCATCAGCAACAACTACCCTGGCCCAAGCCGCATAGACGTGTTCAATATTCGGGGTCAAGCCCCGTGTCTCCACGTAGTGGGATGCCGTTGCGTCGTATCTCACGGCTGATGGTGGACGGACTGCGGCCCAGCTCAGCGGCAATGACCCTAACCGTTGCCTTCTCCCGCAAACGATCGGCGACGTGCAGGCGATCAGCCTGGGTCAGGAAACGGCTCGGGCCAACGGGAGCCGACGCCGGACGAGCCGGTGCGCGGAACCGATCTTTTGCCGTCCTGCCGTTGCGCCATTCACGACCGGTTCGTTCGTTGATGCCCACCAGTCGGCAAGCCTCGGTGTTTCCGTAACCCTGGTCCACGAGGCGGAAGTATTCCTCCCGCTCGCGGACCAGTCGCCTGCGGCCGCCCAGAGCCTTGGCCCGGTCCTTGCGGATCTCGAACATCACACCCCTCAAGAAGAGGCGTTGCAACGATCAGTAGAACCCAAGGGGGCAAGCCGGGTTCCAAGATGCACCTCCTGTCGGACGCGAACGGCTTGCCCCTCCTTGTCGGCGTCTCCGCCGGCAACACCCACGACAGCGAAGGGCTGAAGCCCATGGTGGCGGGTCACCAAACGAGACACGACCCCCACCGCAGCCGCCACTTCAACCCTCAGCGTCTCCATGCCGACAAGGCCTACGAAGTCCTCTACCTGCGGAAATGGCTTCGCGGCACACGGATCGGAGTGCGCATCGCCCGCAAGGGAATCGAATCCAGCGAACGATTGGGCCACCGCCGCTGGGTGATCGAGCGGACGATGTCCTGGCTGACCGGCTACTGCAGACTCAAGCACCGCTACGAGCGGAAACCAGGCAACTACCTGGCCTTTCTCGGGCTGGCAGCAGCTCTCTGCTGCTACAAACGATTCCTCAAACTGACCATGTAGGACACGGTCTAGTACTCCAGCAGTGGTTCGTGTCCTGAGCTGGCGGTTGTCGTTGTCCTGGTATGGAGGGGATTAGATTAGTGAAGTCGGTTGCTGGGCTGCGGAGTTGCAGTCGGTGTTCGCTCGGGTGGCGGGCCGGTTTGCTCGGGCTGATTTGCGGTGGCGGATGCGGGACTACGTCCGCGGTCTGCTGGGGCGGACGACGCGCAAGAACGGCTGGCAGCTCGCGGGTTGGGCAGGCCACCGTACCCCCGACGGCTTTCAGCGGCTGTTGAACGGCAGCGTCTGGGACGCGGTACGCCTTGCGTGACGACGTTCGTGCCTACGTCGCCGAGCGGCTCGGGCCGGACGGAGTGTTGATCATTGATGACACCGGGTTCATCAAGTGCACCACGTCGGCCGGGGTGGGCCGGCAGTACACCGGCACCTCGGGGAAGATCGACAACTGTCAGATCGGGGTGTTCGCCGCCTACGCCACCCGCTCGGGCCGGGCCCTGGTCGACCGGGACCTCTACCTGCCCAAAGCCTGGACCTCCGACCGCGACCGCTGCCAGGCGGCGAAGATCCCTGACGAACGGGCCTTTGCCACCAAAGATGAACTGGCCCGGAACATCATCCGCCGCCGCATCGCCGCCGGTCTGCCCGCCACCTGGGTCACCGCGGACGAGGCGTACGGGCAGGACTGGCACTTTCGCCGCCTGCTCGAGCAACTCGACCTCGGCTATGTGGTGGCGGTGCCCAAGTCCCAGCAGATCAAGTCCCTGGCCGGCAAGGCGCATCGACCAGCTCATCGAGCCCCCGCCGATGCCTGGCAGCGGCTGTCCTGCGGCGACGGCGCCAAAGGCCCACGCGTCTACGACTGGGCCGCCGCCAAGCTCCCCGCCAATCTGGTCTTCGACCCCGACCCGCCCACCCATCACCGCTGGGTGATGGCCCGCCGCAGCCTGTCCGACCCGGCGAGCTCGCCTACTACCTCTCCTACGCACCCGCCGGCATCGAGATCACCGAGCTGGTCCGGATCGCCAGCTCCCGCTGGGCGATCGAGGGAGTGCTTCCAGGCCGCGAAAAACGAATGCGGCCTGGACCAGTACGAGGTCCGCCGTTACACCGGCTGGTACCGGCACATCACCCTGGCCATGCTCGCCCACGCCCTCCCGACAGCACTCGCAGCCCAGGCGGCCGGTGAGGCGGCAAAGGGGGCTGCAGAAACGGATCAGCCCTCGTCCCGCTCACCGTGGCAGAATCAGGCGACTCCTGGACACTCTCCCGCCCCACCCGCGAGCCGACCGCGATCCTGTCACCCACGCACTGAAGTGGTCGGCCTGGAGAAGACACCACCAAGCCATCGCCCGCCGCTGACACCATCGAAAACGCAGCTCAAGACACGAACCACTGCTGGAGTACTAAAAGCGTGCCGACCGTTACAGACCAGTCGGCATTTAGCGAGGGGTAATTCTGACATAAGCGGGTGCGGCTGCCCGAAGCGTAATTCCAAGCTTTGTCGGAACATCGGCGGCCAGCGCCGTGAGTTCGAACCGCTGGAGCAGGGTAGCTAGGCAGATGACCACCTCCAAATTTGCGAAGTACTGCCCGATGCATGCTCGGGGACCACCGCCAAACGGGATCCAGGCGTATCGTGGCCTCGAGCTCTCTGCTTCTGGCGTGAAGCGGTCCGGGTCGAAATCGTCGGGCCGATCCCAGTAGGATCGGTGCCGGTGAGTGACCCAGGGGCTGAAATACACATTCGATTTGGCGGGTATTTCAAACCCGGCGATCTCGATATCACGGACTGTGCGTCGTCCCACTATCGCGGCGGCCGGGTATAGGCGCATAGCCTCTTTGAATATGCGCGTCAGAAATGGGAGAGCCTCGAGATCTTCATGTCCGACCGCACGGCCTGCGAGAACAGAATCTACCTCCACCCGTGCGCGCTCCTGGGCCTCCGGATGGCTGGCCAGCAGATGAAGTGCGAATCCGAGTGTAGTCGCGGTGCTCTCGTGGCCGGCCAGCAGGAAGATGAGAACCTGATCCCGAATTTCTTCGGCAGTTGCACCAGCTGTGCAACCGTCGCCAGCACGGAGTAGCAGCGAGATCATATTCTGCTCTGAAGATGATCCGGAAGCTGGAGAGGTCATAATATTGTCGCAAACCCTGTGGAGATCGCGACGGGCAGAGGACGCTCTACGGTTGCGTGGGGTAGGCCAGGTGTGAGGTACTCGCAGCGGCGACATTCCACGTCGCACTATCTGATCACCGATAATTGGAATACTGGATCGAACTATTTCTACTGCACCATCAATATCGGCGCCAAAAAGTATCCTGCTGACAGCGCGGAGCGCGAATTCTGACATCTCCTCCGCTACATCCACGATGCCGCCAGGGATAGCCCTCCACCGCTCCGCCACTTTAGAAGCTTCAAAAAGAATATCGGTGTCGTAGCGGTTTACCTGTCGGTGTGTGAATAGTGGCTGAACAAGACGTCGCTGGCGAACATACTCGGCGTCCTGACTCGTCACGAGACCGTTCCCTACGGATCCTCTGACTTCCGCGTAGAGGGGGTCATCTTTTCTGAAGTTTGAAGAGTTCGAGGCAAGCATCTCTTGAACGCCCTCGGCCGAGAATACAGCATAGAATCCCATTTTGAGAAACTTAGATCCTATTGCGAACTTCACCACATCGCCATGGTTGCGGTGAGCTTTCAGGAATGCTGCTAGTTTATTGCTCTTAAGCTCTCGGAGCAGCCCCACGGACGAACCGCCCTGCACTGTTGGAACCCTGTTTGCCACTTTTTCCCCTTGCAGTGTGACGGGTGCAGATTATTTGACAAGCGATGGAGCATTTACCAGAAATAGGTGAAAAATGGGCGACGTGGAGAGCAGTAAGAGCTTCACACGAGTGGCGCGGAAAGATAGCAGGCGGGCCCGCACGTACTCAGCGGCGATGACTAGGCTCAGATATCGCGCATGCAAAGGGAGCAGGATCAGCCAAATCAGGCATTCCTGGGGTAGGTGGCCGTTGGTGAGACCCAAGGCGAAAAAGAACCAGAAAAGAAAGAGAAACGCGGCAGAAAGGATGGGTGCCTTCGAGGGGCCCAGAATTACAGTCAGTGTACGGCGGCCGGCGTCCCGGTCTCCTTTGTAGTCGATCGCATTGGAAATAACTATTTGGGCCGCGTAAGGAAAGCCGGCTATGGCCGCGGTCCATGCCGCACTGCTGTGTAGCCTGCCTTCGATCACCCAACTAGGCAAGGCTATGGCCATTGCTGTACCGAAAATTAAGACAACCTCACCCATTCCCTTGTAACTTAGTTTGAGACCCGCCGAGTATTGTGCAACAACGGCCATCGCCAGAATCATCAGCAGAGCAGCTGCTAACGGATTATGAGACTGCACTGCAACGAGTGCCATGGCAATGGCGGCGATAAGCCCAGCAACCAAGGCTGCCTGCGTAGCTTGGCGTCGGTTCAACTCGCCCGTAAGGAGCGGTTTGTAGATGTTCCGTTTAGCTGTCGCAGTTGCTATCTGGTCGACTCCATCGGAATGTCCGACCATGTCGTCGAGAATGATGCTGACGGTTGCACAGCAAAAGCTAAATAGGAGGAAGGCAAGGTTCACGATCCAGTAACGAGGTTGGTGGGCGTGACCAGCTGTAAGCCCAAAAGATACTAGCGGATAAAGGGATAACTCTGGAACGTTGAGCTTGAGCAGTCGTGCATACGCGCCGAGCTTCCCTTTTTTTCGGGTTAGCATCAGTTGTACCTCTAACAATCAGTGTCGGGGCCGTAGAGCTCCACTGCCACAAGCCCAGTCCGAGCGATTAATTCTCGGCCCCGGCCTTCTGTGGGTGAGATATCCGGGTGCCGCACACAATTTTGGCGTGAAGGAACACCGGATGTTTGTCGCTATCGATGGGGTTTTCTCGAAAGTGGCGGCATGCGGTGATTTGCGGTCTGGAATGAAATACCTGCAGTCTCAAATCTTCGGAGAAGACTCCACCCCATCGCTTGGGCCGGGGTGACCTGCCCGGCTGACCTGGGTAGATCATCGAACGCCAAGCATAGTGCTGACTCCGCTAGCATCATTGCGCTCTCGGTGTAGCCGGGATCCCCTCCAGCGACTTCAGTGACAACTTCCCGTCCACCGGCCCTGCCCACGATCCTGATTGCGAACCAAGATGTGGCGCGTTTGTTCACGTTCGGCCCTGCGCTACGCGCCCACCGCCGCTCGAGTTTCCTACGAAGAGGCGGAATTTGCGCCACGAGTGCGAGAATGAGAGTCACTGAGGCGGTGGCCAACATTTGTGGAAGGCTACCGAAGGCTATATAGTGTGAATAGGTGAAGTCTGGGCCATAAACTGGCATGGATCGAGCGGACCGCGTAACAACCAGCGGATCAATGGTCGGCATGGGGAGCACCCATGTTCCTGTCTCACGCGACCATATTGGCCCGCCCCGCTTGATCCGCACTCTTCGGCCTGTTGGCAATTGTTCGACCGCGCGCCGCTGCCGAGCTGCACGAGCCTCGGACATCAGTCCGGACAACGCGGCCAGGGCGGTCCTGAGGCTCCCTGCGGAGAAGCGCATGGAGACTCTGACGAACCCCCGGACGGATGCAGGAACTCCAGCAGGTAGCCTGCTCAGCGTGAGTAGCACGCCCAGATCGTGGACCGCGGACTCGAACCCGCAGGAATGTACCAAGCGAGCTCCAGTGCGGACCGCCTTTCCATGGTGAAGTAGGTACATGCGGTCCACGAACTCCGGCTCGCCAGCGAGGTCCACGTAGTCGGTGCCAGCACTGGCGCAAGCTTCCACTAAAGGAGCGCCATGCTGAATGTATGGGCCGACTGTGGAAATCATGACGCGGGTCGCCCGAGCAAGCTCGCCCAGCGCCACTGAGTCGACAGCGTCCACCAGCACTAGCGGTAGCTCAGAACACGACGGTACAGATGCAGCTAACTGGTTTCGTACCGAAGTAAGCCGATCATGGCTGCGGCCGGCCAAAGCCCACCTGCAGCCTTCAGGGACTACCTTAGCCAAGTACTCAGCTACGAGCCCGCCGGTAAACCCTGTAGCCCCGAACAATACAAGGTCGTACATCCTGCTTGATGTGCTCTGTTGACCTGCTTCAGATTGCACAACCATGATAGAACCCCAAATTGGAAGCTTGGACCCTAACAGCAGCACGCGTTCGGGGTACGGAGTAGCAGCGGGGCCCAGTGTGCATGGGGTTATTCTTGGCCTTACGAGTATTTGATACTCATCATAAGGGAAGGGCGTGTGGCAAGGCACCCTGCGGAGGACAGCGGTGTTGGGACATCGTGTGGTGACGGACGTCTCCCTATCACAGTATCCATTCAGGAAAGCCACCAGCCCGCCCCTACCGGCGAGAGCCTTCGCTGCATATTGATCCGAAACGGTTTGGGTTCTGGGGGACTCGCGGCATCTGTCGCCGTCGGCGCAGGAGGCACTGCGGCTGCGGGTGGTGGCCGCGCTGGTGGCGGGACGGGCCCGCGAGGATGTGGCCGCGGTCTTCGGGGTGTCGCTGAAGGCGGTCGACCAGTGGTGGGCGAAGTGGCAGGCCGGCGGGCGGGAGGCGCTGGTCATGCAGCCGCGGGGCAAGCCGGTCGGAGTGCACCAGGTGCTCGGGAAGGCGGAGCAGGCCGCGGTGCAGCAGGCGGTCTTCGATCACCGGCCTTGTGACGTAGGGCTTTCCGGGCAGCTGTAGACGCGGCGGCTGGTAGGCGAGCTGATAGTGAAGCTGTACCGGGTGCGGCTGACCGAGGTGGGGGTGGGCAAGTGCCTGAAACGGTGGGGCTGTCCTTCCAGCGCCCGGACAAGCGGGCCGTCGAGCAGGACCCGAAGGCCGTGCGGCGCTGGCATGAGGAGACCTGGCCGGAGATCCGCGCGAAGGCGAAGGCCGACGGCGGCGAGATCCTCTTCGCCGGCCAGGTCGGCATCCGCTCCGACCAGGTCACCGGCCGTACCTGAGGCGAGGAGGGGAAGACCCCTGTAGTGCGGCGGAGCGGGAAAACGGTTCTCGGTCAACGCCATGTCCGCGATCAGCACCAGGGGGCCGGATGTACTTCATGGTCTTCACCGAAAGCTTCACCGCCGAGGTGATGTGCCGCTTCCTGGACCGGCTCGCCGGCCATTTCGACTACAAGATCCACCTCGTGGTCAACACGCACTCCGCCCACCGCTTAAAGAAGTCCGCGACTGGCTCGCCGCCCACCCCAACGACGTCGAACTGCACTTCCTACCGCCGTACTCGCCCGAGCTGGCCCCCGACGAACTCGTCAACGCCGACCTCAAGCACAGCCTCCCAAGCAGCACCGGGCCCAGAACCAGGCCGAAATCGCCGCCGAGACCCGTCGCTTCTTCCGCAGAAGCCAGCGTCAGCCACACATCGTCCGCGGCTACTTCGGCGGACCGCACGTCCGCTACATCCTGGACGAGAACCCCATGAGTTTCTGGTCAATATCAACTTGACGCGCTGGATGTCAGGCGCCCCAGTGGCGATACCAATGGCTCAGCCCTCCGCCTTCATCGTTCTGAGTCCGTCGCGCACGTCATCGCGGCAGCAGGCTCGTTGGGGCCTTGACCCCGGATTTTGAACACGTCTATGCGGCTTGGGTCAGGGTAGTTGCAGCTGGCTGGAGGTCGTTCTCGTAGGCGATCGGGGACCG
>NZ_JBVHPY010000061.1:0-8961 GCF_055567695.1 Streptomyces sp. NPDC026417 | reverse complement strand
GCCCGGGACCAGATGAGAAACCGGCGGTGCACGGTCGACTTGGACGCCCCGGAGCACGGCGGCATCGCCCGCCAGGCACAGCCACTGACCAGCACTCGGCGCAGGCCGTCGATGTGCCCTTCGACGATGTGCTGAAGGGGGAGAAGCAAGCAGCTCAGGGCTCGGATCAGGGAGCTGGGGAGCGAGCGAGAGATCCTGAGGAGGGCCTCGAAGTATTTCGCCGGCGAGACCACTGGTGAGCCGTTTCCAGTGTTGATGATCACCGCGGTGCGTTCGGCGTCAAGTGGCTGTGTGGGGTCCTGGAGGTCTCCAGGTTCGGGTTCTGCCGGTGGCTGAAGGGTGCCCCGGCTCGCATGGAGCGGGTGCGGTCCGATGCCCGCTTGGCTCGGCGGATCCGGGAGATCCACAAGGAGTCCGACGGTTCCTATGGCGTCCCGCGGATCACGGCCGGTTTTTGGGACGCCGGGATCGAGGTGAACCACAAGCGGGTCGCGCGTGTGATGGCCCGGATCGGCCTTCTGGGCGTACACCTGCGCAAGAACCATCCTCCCCGAGCCGTCCGCGACGCCCTGGTGCCCGATCTGCTGCGGCGTGACTTCACCGCGAGCGAGTCGAACAGCAAGTACGTCGGTGACATGCTTGTCTGTCGGTGACGGCCAATTCCTGTATTTGGCAACGGTGCTGGACCTGCGCTCGAAGCGACTGGCGGGCTGGTCGATCGCCGACCACATGCGCACCGACTGGTCACCGACGGCTCCTGGCTGCGGCCCGTACCCGCGGCGGAACCCTTGACGGGGCGATATTCCACAGCGACTACGGCGCCCAGTACGCGTCGATGGAGTTCGCGAATGTGTGCCGCGAACTCGGCGTCATCAGATCACGCGGAGCTGTCGGAACCTCGGCGGACAACGCCGCGGCCCAATCCTTCAACGCTGAAGCGGGAGACTCTGCAGAGAAGGAAACGCTGGTCAGGAGGCCGTGAGGCCCGCCTTACGGTGTTCCGGTGGGTCACTCGCTACGACACGAGGAGGAGGCACTCCGCACTCGGCCAGATCACCTACGAACAAACGATCGATTATGCTGGCCGTTGCCGCATAGCAAACGGTGTCCACAGTCCCCCAGGTGGCTGAACGTGTGCGGGTCCGGGAGATTGATGACGACGAGGGCAGGCAGTTGCTGCAGATCAACCGCAGAGAGGCACCGGTTCGGTGGTGACCTGACGGCTGCAGCGGGTTTCTCAGCGGGTTTTCTTCTCTTTCGTTGTGGTGCGCGATCGTGGCGTCGGGGGCAGACTGATGTCACCTGTCACCTCCTGGCCGTATGGCCGGGGCGAGGAAATGAGGCTCAGGATGCGGGCGATGGTGGGTGATGTTCTCCGGTTCACCGGCCGCAGCGGCCAGAGCGCCGAGCACCGGGCGCAGGTGGTGGAGGTTCTTGGGCAGGGCGGCGAGCCGCCCTATCGGGTGCGCTACCGCGACGGCCATGAGAGCGAGGTCTTCCCCGGCCCGGGCTGCGTCGTCGACCACCCCACCCCCAGCCCCCTTCCTGGCACGGACTGAACTGCCCGGAGCCGCACCACTATCTCCTTGGCACGGGTCTGCGAAAGTGGGTGGTGACCATGATTGATCACCGGTCGGTTTCGGTGGGACTGACCCCCGGACGGCTATGTGGTGTCCTGCCCGGTCGCCAATGTGTCGGGCGCGGTCCGACCGAGTCCAGTGCGGGGCACGACTTCTGAACCGCGGTCCGGGCGAACTGGCAGCCGCCCAAGGCGCAGACCGTCAGGGCATTGGGCGGGCGGCTGCCGCGCCGGGCGAGATGGCTGCGGGTCCGCACCATCCAGGCACGCGACCTGTTCGGCTGACCCGCCGCGCCCATACGGGAGTAGATCTTTTTTTACCAGGAACTGGACACCCGCTCCAACCGGCTCGCCCGCCTCCTGATCCACCACGGCATAGGACCCGAATCCCTGGTCGGCATCCTCATGGAACGCTCAGTCGACCTGGTCACCGCCCTCCTGGCCGTCCTCAAAGCCGGCGGCGCCTACCTCCCCATCGACCCCGACTACCCCACCGACCGCATCACCCGCACCCTCACCGACGCCCACCCCACCCTCATCCTCACCAGCCAGGAGGTTCACTCCGCGAAAGCGGCCACCGGACAGATACTCGACGCTGACAAGCCCCAGGCCACCAGCGGGCCGGTATGGCTGGCCCTGGACCACCCGCAGGTGAAGGCCGCCACGGCCACCCTGGACGACCGGACCGTGACCGACACCGACCGGACCACCACACTCCTGCCCCTACGTCCTCTACACCTCCGGCTCCGCCGGAACCCCCAAAGGCATGATGGTCTCCCACCAGGTGATGCCGAACCTGGCCGCGGACTACGTCGACCGGCTCGGCATCACCGCGGCAAGCCGCCTGCTGCAGTTCGCCTCTCCCAGCTTCGACGCCTCGGTGGTGGAGATGTGGTCGGCCTGGCTGGCCAGTGCCGCACTGGTCCTGGCCCCCGCCCAGCGGTTGCTGCCCGGAAAGTCGCTGACCGGACTGCTGGCGGAGCAAGGCGTCACCCACGCGATACTCACCCCGTCCGTGCTGTCCGTGCTGTCACCTGCCGAGGTCCCCCTATTACCGTTTTGGTTGCCCCGCAACGGGGCGTCCGACCTCCGGAGTTGGCATGACTTTCTCCCCATGTCGGTCGCATGTCTTGGGGGGTGGGGTGTCACTGGCTCCGGAGGCATCGACAGACCGCTGATTAGGGGCATGACCACCGGCCTTTCCGCAGGTCGTGAGGCTCTTCGCAATGTGGATGTGGCGATCGGTGCCGTGGGATGGCCAGGCGATGGGGACGACCGGAGGAAGCGCGTGATCGACATCAGCGGCATCGGCGCCTTCCTCGGCCTGGACGTCGGCAAGGGCGAGCACCTCGCCACCGCCATCACCCCGGCCGGGAAGAAGGCCTTCGATAAACGGCTGCCCAACAGCGAGCCCAAGCTCCGCGAGGTCTTCGGGACACTGCGGGCCAAGCACGGGGTCGTGCTGGTACTGCGGGCCAAGCACGGGGTCGTGCTGGTGGTCGTGGACCAGCCAGCCTCGATCGGTGCTCTGCCGCTGTCGGTGGCCCAGGATATGGGCTGCCCGGTCGCTTGTGCCCTCTGTCTCCGCGCGCGGATTCGGTACGCGCCGCCTCCGGGCCCCCGCCTGCGGTGCAGTGCAAGCGGAGGCCATCACTTCGTCCGACCTCAACAACGAAGTGCGGAGCGGACTCGCCCTTCGACGGGGGGCAAAAGAGTGAGCCCGGGCCCAGTGCTTGGTACCGCCGCACCTGCACTGAACTCCCCTACACCCTCTCACCCAACGCCCGCATCACACATGAGTATCCTCTACTTAATGATCAATTCCTGGGCGCCACAAATGGAGCCCTGGCCGGCCGAATTCCACCACGGCGTGAGGTCTGGGGGCTGACAGTTCCGAATTTCCGTAACACTCTTGCCGGTGCGCGGCGATACGCGTGACGAGTTGCCCTGCCTGGTATACGTTGACGATTGCCACGGTTAGGCCCCCTCGGACTGTGTGAACTGCCTCTTGCCCAACCTGCAGTGCCGCCACGCCGTCTTCAACATGTTCTCCTCCGTGACCATGGCGGTTTGACGCGTCGTGACCACCGATGCTGGTTGAACTGCAGCTCTTGCTGACCGTGCTGTGTATGGGTAGCAGGCGAGGGGATTCCTTGTCAGTAGTGGATCCCTTTTTCTGATTCGCCTCCGGGTGAGGACCAAGCCGCTGGCCCACCCGCTTAGGGTCCGTTTTTCGGGCAGCCGACAGTGCGGGATCGCTGTCCCACACCGCAATCTCTACTCCCGCGTCGAGGCGCAGCCGTAGCAGGATAGGTCCGGGCGCGTACTTGTGGGTGTTGGTGACCAGTTCGCCGACCACCAACTGTGTTGGCCTTTCTGTCCGGACTGGCGTCATATCGAGGCAAGGCGCTGGCTATTTCATGATGCCCAGCCACACCCTCGGACGAGACCGGCCCGCCGACGAACCTTCCTCCATCGGGGCCGTGCCCCTCACCTCCGCGGGGCCGCCCCCCATGCATCCCGTAGGCTCCCAGCCATGAACGACGGGGAAACCGGCAGACGGGTCATAGACGGACGCTTCGAACTGCAAGGGCGGCTCGGCGGCGGCGGCATGGGCATGGTGTGGCGGGCGCGCGATCTCGTCCTCGGCCGAGACGTGGCGCTCAAGGAAGTGCGGCCCACCGATCCTGGACTCGCCGAATACGATCCGCACAGCGCAGCGACGCTCCGGGCCCGGGTGCTGCGCGAGGCACGGGCGCTCGCCCGCATCGACCACCACAATGTCGTCACCATCCACCACGTGGTCGACACCGATGCCTACGCCTACCCGTGGCTCGTCATGGAGCTGGTGACCGGCGGATCCCTCCAGGACCGGCTCGACAAGAGGCCGCTGGATCCCGTCACGGCTGCCCGGCTCGGCCGCGAGGTGCTGGCCGCGCTGCGCGCCGCGCACAACGTCGGCATCCAGCACCGGGACGTGAAGCCCGCCAACGTCCTGCTGCGGCCCGACGGCCGCCCCGTCCTCACCGACTTCGGCATCGCGGCCATCAGAGAGTCAACCTCTCTGACCGTGACCGGATCCATCATCGGCACACCCGACTACATGGCGCCCGAGCGCATCTCCGGCGGCGAGGGCGGTCCTGGCTCCGACCTGTGGTCGCTGGCGATGATGCTGTACGTCGCCGTCGAAGGACACCACCCGCTGCGCAGGGGAACCACCCTCGCGACGCTCGCGGCTCTCCTGAGCGAAGAGCTTCCGCCGCCCCTGCGGGCCGGAGCGCTGACCGGCTTCCTGAACGCCGTGCTCGTCAAGGATCCGGAGCGCAGAGCGGATGCGGAGAGCGCCGACCGGATACTCGCCGAAGCGGCCGAGGGCCGCGGCGCGGCTCCCGGCGCTCTCGACGGGGCGGGCGCGGCCACGTCGTACCGGCTGGCCCCTCCGCCGGTGTCGACCCCCACACCCTCGGTGCCGGACGGGTTCGGACCGCCCGTGGGCTTCGGCCCGCCGACCGGCTTCGGACCCACGCGACCGCACGACGCCGTGCCCGGCCCCACCGGACCGTCGACCCCCGCCCCAACCCCCTACCCGATGGGCCCGACTCGGCCGACGCGGCCACAACCGGGAAACCGGACGAAGAGCCGCATCACGATCGCTTCCTCCGTCGTCGCGACCGTGCTGGCAGGAGCCCTGATGTGGACCCTGCTGCCCGACGGCAGGCACAACGACGATGCCAAAACAGCCGATGCGACCGCTTCGGCCTCGACCGCAGCGAAGGACCCGACCTCCGCACCGCCAAGAGCGTCCCGGACGGCATCGGTGCCCCAGGCGGACGCCAAGACGGACCTGCTGACCCCGGACGGCATCCGGACGGCGGTGAAAGAGATTAAAGCCGCGACGGGCACGGACCGGGCGTGCGACCTCACCGTCTACCCGGGCTACGTGTCCGCGGAAATCATGGTCAAGGGCAGCGACACCAAGTACGACAGCTACACCTACCGCCCGGGCGAAGGCGTCAGGAAGGGCATCATCAGCAGCGCGCTTATCGGCGGCGAACGCCCGTTCAGCCTGGACGACTTCGACTGGGATATCCTTCCTCCCTTGCTGAAACGGGCGGAGAAGGACCTGAACGTGCAGCGGCCGACCATGCGCTACGTCCTGGTCCGCCCGGCGGACGACACCTTCAACACCCCGCTGGGACTGGCCGTCTATCTCACCGACGACCACGTCACCGGCTATCTAGACGCCGACCTCAAGGGCAAGGTGACCCGGGTCATGCCGGCCCAGGACTGATCTTACGAACACTCACCTCCGCCACCTCACCACGACCGACGGTCTGCAGAACATGAGCCCGAGGCGTGAGAGCGCGCATGGTCACGGATCGGGTGGCGGCCATGGGAGAGCCTGTCCTGTTCGACAAGGTGATGCTCGAAGATCCGTACGCGCGCTACGCGCTGCTGCGCGAGACCGACCCCATGCACTACGCCGACCAGATCGGCGCGTGGATCGCCAAACGGCAGGTCGACGTTGAGCGCATCCTCCGCGACCCCGACTTCTCCTCGGTGATCACATTCCAAGCAGCTGGGCGGCGGGGATCCGCTGCGGCACCTGTACGCGTTCGTCCCGGCCAGCCTGGTCTGCTCCGACCCCGCCCTCAGCCGCACCAGGCTGCGGCGCCTGATGAACCGCGCCCTCACCCCGGCGAGTGTCGCCCGCTCCGTTCGTGGATCGAGGAGATGTGGACCGGCTGCTCGACCCCGTGGAGCCGCAGAGACGGATGGACTTCGTGGCCGGCTACGCCGCGCCCCTCCCACCGCGTATGATGGCCGAAGTGCTCAGTCTGACCTTCGACCCGGATGAGTAACGCTGGCCTCGGTCCCCCAGAACGGTGACGGTCAGCTCATCCAACGCAGCGAAGATCTCCTCGACCAGACGCTCGGTCATTCTCGGCGCCTTCGACCGCAGCAGGGTGATCAGCCGTCGTCGTCCGGCCTTGCGTATCAAGGCCAGTGACCCCAACCGCTCCAAGACCGCGAGGACGGCCGGGTGTTGCAACCGCAGCCCCAGGCCCCCCGGCCACCAAACGCGCAGAGCAGACAACCGGGCCCTGAACCTCGTGCTCGCCACGAGCATCGCAGCGGCCGCCGCCCACGGCGCCACCGCCGTCCGGCAGTACTCCGCGAGCCGAAGACGCCCGAGCTCAAACCACCCACATCCGCTCCACCAGCTGGGCGCTCACCGACGTCCTCACGGGACCCGACGCCACACTCCACATAGCGGAACTGGCCCATGGTGCCGCTGCCGCGCATACCTGGCTGTCTATCCGAGTGGAGCTGGTGTCCGGGCACGGTGGGGACCTGTGGCCTCGCCCGGGCCGGATCTTCGCCGCCTCGCGTTCGCACTCCTTTGCGGGTCTTCGGGGTGCCCGAGGCCCGGCCGGACAGCACGGCGGTTGCTGCGGCGTAGGCGTCGACCGGGTCGGACTGCCCGACGGAGCACCCACCGGCCTGTCAGCAGACAAGGCCGCCACCTTGATGAAGGGCATCCGGCTGGTCACGGCCACCGACAACTGCCGCCGGGACATAGCGCATGACCTGCTGGCCGACCTGTGCACACTGGACTGGCAGGTCAAGGTCAACGAAGCCGAGATGTGCGAGGCCATCGCTGCGACCCTCGCCACTCTGACCACCCTGCCGGGCTTGGGCACCGTGCTGGCAGCGAAGGTCCTCGGCCACATCGGGGACGTCCGCCACCGACTCAACACCGGCGGTAAACCGTGCGCTGAACTCGGTCCTGCACACCATCGCCATCTGGCAGATCCGCTACGGCGGGCGCAGACAAGGACTACTACCTCCGCAAGATCTCTGAGGGGAAGACGCCTTCGGAGGCTCGCCGAGCTCTCAAGCGACGCCTGTCCAACGTGGTCTACCGGATCATGAAACGAGACCGACGGAACCACCTCGCTCAAGCCGCTTGACACACAGAGGCGCTATGAAGTCACAGTTGCCCGACCGGCCACGCGCGCCGTGGCCCCGCCCGGACGGCCGACAAATCCAACCAAGGACAGCTGAGGCGCAGTCAGTCCTGGAGTCATACCGCCGAGCACAGCCACAGCAATCATCACTGCAGCTCTCTGGAATGGTGGGGCGGGGAGGCCCGGGACGGCGCGGTGTACGGTCATGCAACCAAGCTGAGCAGGCTGCAGGCCAGCGAGCGGTTCGCCTACGTTTTCGACCTGGGTGACGACTGGGCCCATCTGTGCACCGTGGCGGAGAAGCGGATTGATCCTGCCGATGAGCTGGGTAGGACACCGGACCGTTGCGGTCCCGTATTGGGGCTGGGGTGACCTGCCGGACCAGTACGGCGCTGGGATGGCGACGATGGCGAGTCGCTCATGCCGAAGCGTCCGGGTCGCGGGCTCAGCGATCTGTCGCCGATCCTTCCGTGGTGGGGTGAGCGTCGCCGTGGGTGATCGGCCTGCGCCGGTGTCCGGCGCCGGTGTCCGTGTTTGCCAGAGGCTGGATGGCCGGAACGGCCGATCGGGTGACAGTGGTGTGTGCGAGGCTTCCTGTCATGCGTAATGACCTTCCTCTGACAGTGATCGGGAATCTCGTGGACGATCCGGAGTTGCGGTTCACCGTTGCCGGGGTGGCGGTGGCCCGTTTCACGGTGGCGTCGACGCCCAGGACGTTCGACCGGGAGGCGAATACCTGGCGGGACGGGGAGCCGACGTTCATGGACTGCAGCTGCTGGCGGCAGCTCGCGGAGAATGTGGCCGGGTCTTTGACGAAGGGGGCCAGGGTGGTGGTGGCGGGACGGCTGCGTACCGACCGGTGGGAGAACCCGGAAGGAGAGAAGCGTTCACGGATGGTGCTGGACGTCGACGATGTGGGGGCGTCGATGACGTTCGCGACCGTGGCAATCACCCGCACCAGCCGCCCTGTTCCCCCGCGTGAGACCGCTCCGGACGATCCATGGGCCTCTGCCAGTCCCGTCCGACCGGCCGCAGCCGTCGCAGGCTCGGACACCCCCGGCGAGGAGCCTGCCTTCTGATGCCGGCCATCCCCGCACCCACACTGTCCCCGGCGGGCGACACAGGAGACCTGGAGTCGGCCGCGGCAGCCGTGACCGCAGCGCAACAGGCACTGCAGACCGCCCGCCGACAGCTGACGGCAGCAATCCACGCCGCCCGGCACGCTGGACACTCCGTCTCCCGCATCGCCGCCCGCACCGGATTCGACACAGTCACAGTGCGCAACATCCTGGCCGTCACCCCGGCGACACCGGAGACCGGGACTGTAAGAAAAACGGTGTAACTCCGATCATGGAAGAGTTCACCTGTGACCAGCGAGAACATAGCCAAGCCGTCTGCAGCAGGAGCCGC
>NZ_JBVHPY010000060.1:0-9194 GCF_055567695.1 Streptomyces sp. NPDC026417 | reverse complement strand
ACCCACCCCCCCCCCTCCCCCCCCACCCCCCCCCCCCTCCCCCCCCCCCCCCCCCCCCCCCCCCCCCTCCCCCCCCCCCCCCGCGGGCCCTCAGCCGTCCAGCTCGGCGATCTTCGCGGTGGACGGCTCGCGGCGCGACTGCGCGGCGCGGGCCGTGAAGTCCGCGCTGCGCAGCACGCGCTGGACGTTGCCCCAGGTGAGCAGGGCCAGGTCGGACTCGGGCCAGCCGCGGTCCAGGAGCTCCGCGATCAGACGCGGGTAGCACGAGGTGTCGGTGAGGTCCTGCGGATGCGCGGCCCCGGAGTCGTACGTCCCCGACAGGCCGACGCACTCCGGGCCCGCGACCGCGCGCACATGGTCGAGGTGATCGGCGACGTCCCCCACCGACGGCCCCGTCTGCTCCGCCGTGAGCGGCACCAGGCACAGCCCGTGGGCGGCGCCCAGCTCGGCCAGCACGTCGTCGGGCAGGTTGGCCGGGTGGGGGCGCAGCGCCCGGGCCGCGGAGCGCACGAAGACCACCGGGGCCTTGGAGACGGCGAACGCGCGGCGGACGGTGGCGTCGGAGGCACCGGAGAGGTCCGGGAGCACGCCGAGGCGGTTCATCTCACGGACCACTTCCTCACCGAACCGGGTCAGACCCGTCCCGCTCGCCCAGCTCGTCCCCGTCAGCGTCAGGAACCGCAGACCCAGCAAGCGCAGCGCCCGCAGGATGCCCAGGGAGTCACCGATGGCGGGAGCACCGGCGGGACCGAGCAGCACGGCGATACGGCCGCAGTGCCGGGCGTCGGTGATCTGACCCGCGCTGTACGCGAGCCGCAGGCCCTCCGGGTGGGTCTGGACCACCGTCTTCACCAGGTCCAGCTGGTCCAGGGTCGCGCCGACCGCCCGGTCGCCGGCCAGCCCCTCCGGCAGATGCAGCGACCAGAACAGCGCGCCCACATGGCCCGCGCGCAGCCGCGGCACGTCCGTGTCGAGCGAGCTCTCCCCCAGCTCCAGGTCGTACCAGGGCAGGTGCCGCAGCGCCCAGGGCAGCCCGGTGTAGCCGTCGGCGACCGGATGCTCGGCGAGGAGGGCGCGGGCGCGCTCCAGCGCGTCGGAGGAGGCGGCCGCCTCCTCCACCCGCGACGCGGGACCGGCCCCGGGCAGCGCGGCGGGCCGGTCGAGTCCGCCCACCTCGGCGGTGGTGTGCAGGTCGTCCTGGAGGTCTGCCATGGCCGGCTCCGTACGTCAGCGTGATCGCAGTACCGTCACCGTCGCACGGGGGCCGGAGGGCTTCCTGGTGGGTGCGGCGTTCGGGGGTACGGCCCTCCGAACGCCGCACCGCTCAGCCGTCCAGCTGCTCCAGGGTCGCGTTCGACGGACCCCGGCTCGCCCGCAGGTCGCGGGCCACGTCCTCGGCCGCGCCCAGCACCCGCACCGCGTTCTGCCAGGTCAGCTTCGCGAGGTCGGCGCGGGACCAGCCGCGGTCCACCAGCTCCGCCACCAGGTTCGGGTAGCCCGAGACGTCGTCGAGACCTTCCGGGGTGAACGCCGTGCCGTCGTAGTCGCCGCCGATCCCGAGGTGGTCGACGCCGGCGACCTCACGCATGTGGTCCAGGTGGTCGGCGACCGTGGACACCGTGGCGACGGGACGCGGGTTCGCCTCCTCGAAGGCACGGTGCACCTTCATCCCCTCGGCGGTGGTGTCGAGGTGGTGGAGGCCGTGCGCGCGCATGTTCTCGTCCGCCGCGGCCGTCCAGTCGACCGCCGCCTGCAGGACGAACTTCGGGACGAACGTCACCATCGCCACGCCCCCGTTGGCGGGCAGCCGCTCCAGGACGTCGTCCGGGATGTTGCGCGGGTGGTCGCACACCGCCCGCGCGGAGGAGTGGGAGAAGATCACGGGCGCGGCGCTCGTGTCGAGCGCGTCCCGCATCGTCGTCGCCGCCACGTGCGAGAGGTCCACGAGCATGCCCTCGCGGTTCATCTCCCGGACCACCTCGCGCCCGAACGCCGACAGACCGCCCACGGCCGGCACGTCCGTCGCCGAGTCCGCCCACGCGATGTTGTCGTTGTGCGTGAGCGTCATGTAGCGCACGCCCAGCGCGTACAACCCCCGCAGTGCACCGAGGGAGTTGTCGATGGAGTGCCCGCCCTCCGCGCCCATCAGCGAGGCGATACGGCCCTCCGCACGCGCCGCCTCCAGGTCCGCGGCGGTCAGCGCGGCCCGCAGCTCCTTCGGGTGGCGGTCGATCAACTGCCGTACGCAGTCGATCTGTTCGAGCGTCGCGGTGAGGGCGCCCGGCAGGTCCGAGCGCACGTACACCGACCAGTACTGCGCCCCGACCCCGCCGGCGCGCAGCCGTGCCAGGTCGGTGTGCAGGTGGGCGCTCTGGTCGGCGGCGAGGTCGCGGGCGCCGAGGTCGTAGCGGACCTGCTCGCGCAACGCCCAGGGGAGGTCGTTGTGCCCGTCGACCACGGGGAAGTCGGCGAGCAGTTCGCGGGCGAGGTCCAGGGAGGACATCCGGGTCACTTCCCGAACCCGAAGCCGCCGCCCGCGCCCTCGACCTTGGTGCGCAGCCGCTTGCCCTTCTCGGTCGCCTGGTCGTTCAGCTCCTGCTGGAACTCCCGCATCCGGGCGAGCAGTTCCTCGTCGTGCGCGGCGAGGATGCGGGCGGCCAGCAGGCCGGCGTTGCGCGCACCGCCCACGGAGACCGTCGCGACCGGGACGCCCGCGGGCATCTGCACGATGGACAGCAGCGAGTCCATCCCGTCGAGGTACTTGAGCGGCACCGGCACGCCGATGACGGGCAGCGGGGTGACCGAGGCGAGCATGCCGGGCAGGTGGGCGGCGCCGCCCGCGCCCGCGATGATGGCCTTGAGACCGCGCTCCGCGGCGTGCTCGCCGTACGCGATCATCTCGCGCGGCATCCGGTGCGCCGAGACGACGTCGACCTCGTAGGGGACCTCGAACTCGTCGAGCGCCTGGGCGGCGGCCTCCATGACGGGCCAGTCGGAGTCGGACCCCATGACGATGCCGACGACGGGCGACTGCGGGGACGTGCTCATTCTGTGATCGTGCCTCTCAGATAGCCGGCTGCGTGCCGGGCGCGATCGAGGACGTCGTCCAGGTCGTCGCCGTAGGTGTTGACGTGGCCGACCTTGCGGCCGGGCTTCACGTCCTTGCCGTACATGTGGATCTTGAGCTTGGGGTCGCGGGCCATGCAGTGCAGGTACGCGGAGTACATGTCGGGGTAGTCGCCGCCGAGGACGTTCACCATGACGGTCCACGGCGCGCGCGGGCGCGGATCGCCCAGGGGCAGGTCGAGGACCGCGCGGACGTGGTTGGCGAACTGGGAGGTGATCGCGCCGTCCTGGGTCCAGTGGCCCGAGTTGTGCGGGCGCATCGCCAGTTCGTTGACCAGGATGCGGCCGTCGCGGGTCTCGAAGAGCTCCACCGCGAGGTGTCCGACGACGCCGAGCTGCTGCGCGATGCGCAGGGCCAGCTCCTCCGCCTCCAGCGCCAGGGCCTCCGGGAGGCCGGGCGCGGGGGCGATCACCGTGTCGCAGACGCCGTCGACCTGCCGGGACTCCACGACCGGGTAGGCGACCGCCTGGCCGTGCGGCGAGCGCACCACGTTGGCCGCGAGCTCCCGCACGAAGTCGACCTTCTCCTCGGCGAGGACCGGGACGCCCGCGCGGAAGGGCGCGGCGGCCTCCTCGGCGGAGCGGACGAACCAGACGCCCTTGCCGTCGTAGCCGCCGCGGACGGTCTTGAGGATCACGGGGAACCCGTCGCCCTCGGCGGCGAACGCGGCGACGTCGTCGACGTCGCTCACGATCCGGTGCCGCGGGCACGGGACGCCGATCGCGTCGAGCTTCGCGCGCATGACGCCCTTGTCCTGGGCGTGCACGAGCGCGTCGGGGCCCGGGCGGACGGGGATGCCGTCCGCCTCCAGGGCCCGCAGATGCTCGGTGGGTACGTGTTCGTGATCGAAGGTGATCACGTCGCAGCCCCGCGCGAAGTCACGCAGCGTGTCGAGGTCGCGGTAGTCGCCGACGACGACATCACCGACCACCTGCGCCGCTGAATCCTGCGGGGTGTCACTGAGGAGCTTGAACCTGATGCCGAGCGGGATGCCCGCCTCGTGTGTCATACGAGCGAGCTGCCCCCCGCCGACCATGCCGACTACCGGGAACGTCACGCTCCAAGAGTATCGGCCACACCGGGACGGCCGGATTCCGTCCCCCGCGGACCCCGCGGACCCCCGCTGTCCGGGCGTCCGTCCGCCCGTCTTTGCCCGCGTGTCCGCCCGTACGCGGGCGCCGCCGGGGGCCGCTGGTTAGCATGGCCGGGTTGACGTATCCGACCTATGCATCCGACCGACGGGGGCTGGCGACACGATGGGCAGTGGTTCCACGGACGTGCGCGCGCCCCGCAGCACGGTGCGCGAGCGGTTCGACCGGCTCCTGCGCGAGGTCGCGAAGTTCGGCGCCGTGGGAGCCGTGGGCACCCTGGTCAACTTCGGCGTCTCGAATCTGCTGTGGCACACCACGGACCTGCAGGCCGTGCGGGCGAACGTGATCGCCACGGTCGTCGCCATCGGCTGCAACTACGTGGGGTTCCGGTACTTCACCTACCGTGACCGGGACAAGAGCGCCCGGACGAAGGAGCTGACGCTGTTCCTGGCGTTCAGCATGGTGGGTCTGGTCATCGAGAACGGTGTGCTCTACGCGGCGATCTACGGCTTCGGCTGGGACAGCCCGGTGCAGCGCAACGTCTTCAAGGTCCTCGGCATCGGGATCGCGACGATGTTCCGCTTCTGGTCGTACCGCACCATGGTGTTCCGCTCGCTGCCGGAGAGCGGGACGGTGGCGAGTGCCGAATCGTTCCTCGAACCGCGGCCGCACCAGGCCGAGCGGCCCGCGCAGCGCGTGCCCTGATCCCGTTCCCGGGTCTCCCCCGGCCTCCGGCCCGTCGCCGGGTGCTCCGCCGGGAAGGCGGGTCGGTCAGCGGACCGTGGGCTCCGTCTCACCCTCTGCCGGCCTCTTCAGGGGCGTGCGGGACAGGAAGAGCGCGAAGACCGGCGGGTGCGCCTGCAGCATCTCCAGCCGTCCGCCGTCGGCCTCCGCCAGGTCCCGGGCGACCGCGAGCCCGATCCCCGTGGAGTTGCGGCCGCTGATGGTGCGCTCGAAGATGCGCGCTCCCAGGTCGGCGGGGACGCCCGGTCCCTCGTCCGTGATCTCGACGACGGCCTGGTTCCCGGTGACGCGGGTGCGCAGGGCGACGGTGCCACCGCCGTGCATCAGGGAGTTCTCGATGAGGGCCGCGAGGACCTGGGCGACCGCGCCCGGGGTGCCAACGGCCCGCAGATGCCGCTTCCCCGAGCTGACGATGGCGCGGCCGGCGCTGCGGTAGGCGGGCCGCCACTCGGCGAGCTGCTGGAGGATGACCTCGTCGAGGTCGAAGGAGACGGCGGAGCCCGTGCGCGGGTCGCGGGCGTTGGTGAGCAGCCGCTCCACGACGTCCGTGAGCCGCTCGACCTGCGTCAGCGCGATGGTCGCCTCCTCCTTCACGGTGTCCGGGTCGTCGGTGAGGGTGATCTCCTCCAGCCGCATGGACAGCGCCGTGAGGGGCGTACGGAGTTGGTGCGAGGCGTCCGCGGCGAGCCTGCGCTCCGCGGTCAGCATGCGGGCGATCCGCTCGGCGGAGGAGTCCAGCACGTCGGCGACCCGGTCCAGCTCGGGGACGCCGTAGCGCTTGTGGCGCGGGCGGGGGTCGCCGGAGCCGAGCCGTTCCGCGGTCTCGGCGAGGTCGGTGAGCGGGGAGGCGAGGCGGTTGGCCTGCCGTACCGCGAGCAGGACGGCGGCGATCACGGCGAGCAGCGCGACCGCGGCGATGATCAGGAGCGTCCGTCCGACCTCGCGGGTCACCGAGGAGCGCGGCTCCTCGACGGTGACGGTCTCGCCCTCCTCGCCGGTGGCCTGGGAGTGGATGACCTCACCGGTGGGCGGGGTGCCGATCTTGATCGGCGCCTGCCCGGGGATCCGGATCTCCGCGTAGCGGCCCTCGGCGACCTGGTCCCGGAGGATGTCGCCGCTGATCCGCTCGTCCCCGAGGATGCGGCTGTCCACGATGCTGGCGAGCCGCAGGGCCTCGGAGTCCACGCGTTCCTGGGCGCTGTTGCTGATCGTCCGGGTCTCGACGATGACGAGGGACACACCGAAGACGGCGATCACCACGAGTACGACGGCGAGCGTGGACTGGATGAGTCGTCGGCGCATGACCTGTCACCTGGGGAGCGGAGGGGCTGGGCTGTCGTCCTTCGGCCCGTCGGCCCGTCGGACGGTGGGACCCCTAGCTCTTCTCGAAGCGGAAGCCCACGCCTCGTACGGTCGCGATGTAGCGGGGGTTGGCCGCGTCGTCCCCCAGTTTCTTGCGCAGCCAGGAGATGTGCATGTCGAGGGTCTTGGTGGAGGACCACCAGGTGGTGTCCCAGACCTCGCGCATCAGCTGGTCGCGGGTGACGACCCGGCCGGCGTCGCGGACGAGGACCCGCAGCAGGTCGAACTCCTTCGCCGTGAGCTGGAGTTCCTCGTCGCCCATCCAGGCGCGGTGGGACTCCACGTCGATCCGCACGCCGTGGGTGGCGGGCGCCTGCTGCGGCTCCGTGGCACCGCGCCGGAGCAGGGCCCGGACCCGGGCGAGCAGTTCGGCCAGCCGGAACGGCTTGGTGACGTAGTCGTCGGCGCCCGCGTCGAGGCCGACGACGGTGTCCACCTCGTCGGCGCGCGCGGTCAGGATGAGGATGGGAATGGTGTGGCCCTCGGCACGCAGCCGCCGGGCCACTTCCAGTCCGTCCATGCCGGGCAGCCCGAGGTCCAGCACGACCAGGTCGATGCCGCCCTGGATGCCGGCGTCGAGCGCGGTGGGTCCGTCCTCGCGCACTTCCACCTCGTACCCCTCCCGGCGCAGGGCGCGGGCCAGCGGCTCCGAGATGGACGCGTCGTCCTCGGCGAGCAGTACACGGGTCATGGGCTGATGGTAGTCCGCCTCGGACGGGCGCCGGGGCGTGATCGGCAGCCGTGATTCTCACCTTCGGCCCGGGGCTCCGCGGCGGGTGTCCGGGGACCGTCCCGCGGGGCGCGATGACGGACGTCACCTCCGGCTGTGGGATGCGATCCTGAGGAAGACCTTGGAATAAACGTCCGCGGTTGCATTCTTACCTGTGATCCATGTCTCAAGTCCTTCCATATGCCGCATTCACATGTCGTATGGTGACCAGACGCCTGTAGCACCACACGGGGACCTTTGGCGCGAGTTCGATGCTGAAGGTCTCTTTTGTGTGCGGGCTGGTGTTCGCCAGCCTTGAAAGGAATGACCTGTGGCCGGGCCCCGAGCGCATCGACGCGTGCCGGGGCGTGGATCCCGGTGGTCGTCGTCCACGGCTTCGTGACCCGGAGCCGAATCCCCTGGGCGTGGGGGCGGACGCCGGTCCCGCCGGTGCCGGCCGCCCCCCACCGGGCGCGCTCCCGCCCCCTGGTACCCGGCTTGCCCGGGCCCGGGGGACCCCCCGTGCGGCACGCCCCGACCAGCAAGGAACGACCATGGCGTCCAGCCTGACGAAGGACTCGGTCACTCCGGGCACCCCCGGTTCCGAGAAGTCCTTCTTCGGCCACCCCCGCGGACTGGCCACCCTCTTCATGACCGAGATGTGGGAGCGTTTCTCCTACTACGGCATGAGGGCACTGCTCCCGCTGTACCTCGTCGCTCCGGGCGGCCTGCACCTCAGCGCGGCGACCGCGACCGCGATCTACTCGGTCTACCTGTCCCTCGTCTACCTGCTCGCGCTGCCCGGCGGCTGGTTCGCCGACCGGGTGCTCGGCCCCCGCAAGACCGTCGCCGTCGCCGGCGGCGTCATCATGCTCGGCCACCTCACCCTGGCCCTGCCGAACTCCGGCACCTTCTACGCGGGCCTCGGCCTGGTGGCGATCGGCTCCGGCCTGCTGAAGGCCAACATCTCCACGATGGTCGGCCACCTCTACGACGGCCCGGACGACCCGCGCCGCGACGGTGGCTTCACCCTCTTCTACGTGGGCATCAACCTCGGCGCCTTCGCCGCGCCGCTGGTCATCGGCACCATCGGTGAGAACGTCAACTGGCACCTCGGCTTCGCGCTCGCCGCGCTCGGCATGGCCCTGGGTCTGGTGCAGTTCCTGCTCGGCGGCCGCCACCTGAGCGAGCGTTCCGACGTCGTCCCGACGCCGCTGTCCGCCGAGGAGAAGGCCGCCACGCTGCGCAAGTCCGCGCTGTGGGCGGGCGTCGCCGTGGTCTTCTACGCGATCGTCGGCTTCTCCGGTCACTACACGCTGAACTGGCTGCTGGTCCCGATCACGCTCGCCGGTCTGCTGATCCCGGTCATGGTCATCGCGCGTATCAAGCGCGACAAGGAGCTCGACCGGGTCGAGCAGTCGAAGATGTCCGCGTACATCTGGTTCTTCGTCGCCGCGGCCGTCTTCTGGATGATCTACGACCAGGGCGGTTCGACCCTGTCCCTGTTCGCCGAGAAGTCGGCGGAGAACAGCGTCTTCGGCTGGGAGTTCCCGGTCTCCTGGTACCAGTCGGTCAACCCGGTCATGATCATGGCCTTCGCGCCGGTGTTCGCGTGGCTGTGGCTGGCGCTGAACCGGCGCGGCAAGGAGCCGAGCACCGCGGTGAAGTTCGCCTCGGGTCTGATCCTGATCGGCGCGTCCTTCTTCCTCTTCCTGGCCCCCCTGACGATCGCCGAGGGCGGTCACAAGGCGGCCGCGATGTGGCTGGTCGCGATCTACTTCGTGCAGACCGTGGGTGAGCTGACGGTCTCCCCCGTCGGCCTCTCGCTGACGACGAAGATGGCGCCCGCGAAGTACGCCTCGCAGATGATGGGTGTCTGGTTCCTGGCCGTCACCGCCGGTGACGCCACGACCGGTCTGCTCTCCATCGCCGGGGTGGACCTGAACAAGACGGGCATCGTCACCCTGGAGGCCACGCTCGCCGCGGTCGCCGGATTCGCGGTGTGGATGTACCGCAAGAAGGTCAAGCAGCTGATGGGCGACGTCCGCTGACGCGCTCTCGTCCCCAGCCGTGACGTGAACGGAGAGGGGCGGGGGGGGGGGGGGGGGGGTGGGGGGGGGGGGGGGTTGTTTGGGGGTCGCGGCTGTGTGTGTTTGGGGTG
>NZ_JBVHPY010000059.1:0-9283 GCF_055567695.1 Streptomyces sp. NPDC026417 | reverse complement strand
AAAGGAGACCCGGTGAACGTGGACCCGTTCATCGAGGCGGAGAAAACCGCAGGTCACAGCGTCAAGCGAGCGTGTGGACTGCTTGAGGTCTCCCGGACCGCCTACTATGCCCGCCGCAACGGCACCCCCGGCCCACGCGCGGTGCAGGACGCCGAGTTGAACAAGGAGATCACCACCGTGCACCAGCGCTCCCGCGGGATCTATGGTGCCCCTCGCGTCCACGCCGTCCTCAAGCGCGAGGGCGAGGGGTGCGGACGCCGCCGGGTCGCCCGGCTGATGCGGCGGGCCGGACTCGTCGGCCGAACCCGCAGACGAGGGCACCGCACAACCATCCCGGACCTGCCATGCCGTCACCCGTCCCGACCTGGTGCTTCGCGACTTCCACCCAGACCCGGCAGCGATCGACACACGCTGGTGCGGGGACATCACCTACACCGCCACCGACGAAGGACGGCTCTACCTGGCCACCGTCATCGACATCCCCTCCCGACGCGTCGTCGGCTGGGCCACCGCCGACCACCTGCGGACCGAACTCGTCGCCGACGCTCTCAAGGCAGCTCGCACAACCCGCCGCCCCTCCGGGCCGGTAATCTTCCACTCCGACCGCGGTTGCCAATACACCAGCCAGGAACTCGCGGCTCTGGCAACGCAGTTCAACATTCGTCTGTCCGCCGGACGTACCGGGCAGTGCTGGGACAATGCACTCGCGGAATCGTTCTTCTCCACACTGAAGAACGAACTGGGCGACGCCCACCCCTGGCCCAGCCGGGCTGCTGCCCATGCCACGATATTCCAGTGGATCGAGGGCTGATACAACTTGCACCGGCTCCACAGCAGCCTCGGCTACCGCAGTCCTGCCGAATACGAGACCGCCTCGGCAGCCTGACCAACACACCGAGGGTGTCCGTCAAAGCGGAACAAGCTCAGACACCCGGCTCTACGGCACCGCCCTGGCCCGATCCTGGGACCGGCTGCATCCCAAGCTGCCCCCACCGCTCCTCCTGGGCCGCAGCCGACGGAACCCTCCCCATCGCCGAGGGAACGGTGATCCGCCTGGACATCGACCACCTGCCCAGCAGAGCCACCCCAAGCCAGTCTGGCTGTGGTGGTCAGGCACCGACGCCACTCCCGCAGACACCGACCGTCTCTGGCACTCCTACCTGCGGCGCTTCGACATCGAGCACACCTTCCGCCTGTTCAAGCAGACCCTCGGCTGGACCTCCCCAAAGATCCGCACACCTGAGGCCGCCGATCGCTGGACCTGGCTGATTCTCGCCGCCTACACCCAACTCCGTCTCGCCCGCTCACTCGCAGCCGACCGGCGCCGTCCCTGGGAGAAACCCAGCTCCCCGGACAAGCTCACTCCCGCCCGCGTCCGCCGCGACTTCCGGCACATCCGCCCGCAGACCGCTTGCCCGGCCAGAGCACCGAAACCCTCCCGTCCCGGCCCCGGACGGCCACCGGGCCGCAAAAACACCCGAACCACACCCCGCCACGACGTGCACACAGCCCAGAAAACACAGCCGACAAAACGACGAAAGAAGAAGTCAGCCACCCCGAAGCCCGCCGCACACGTTAAAGATCAAGCTAGGTGTATTGCTCACGAGCGATGTTAACGCTGGCGGGGCTTGATCATGGCGAAGACTTCCGGTGTGGTGAAGCTGTCTAGGACTGCACCGCACGGAGGTCTTCGTGTCCCACCGTAATGCCCGGCTGACAGTTCATGGCAGGGGGCTGCTCGTTGAGCGTGTCCGTTCCCGCCGTCCCGTCGCACATGTGGCCGCCGAGATGGGAATCTCGCGTGCCACGGCCCACAAGTGGGTCCGCCGCTGGCGGGTCGAGGGCGAGCCGGGTCTCGCCGACCGCCACGATACCGCACCGCACCCCGGCGGACGTGGAGGCCCGCGTCTGCCACCTGCGCCAGGACCGCAAGCTCGGTCCGCACGGCTCGGCCCGGTCCTGGGCCTGGCCCGCCTCGACCGTGCACCGCGTCCTGGTCCGCCACGGCCTGAACCGCCTGTCCTCCCTCGACCGGCCCACCGGCCAGGTCACCCGCCGCTACGAACGCCACCGGCCTGGTCGACGCGCCGCTGCGGATAGCACTGCGGCGCCGCAGTCACGTGGGCACACCCATCGAGCGCAGCCAGTTCATCCACCACAGCGATGCGGGCAACCAATACACCAGCGTGCGCTTCACCGAGCACCTGCGCATCGAGGGCATCAGACCCTCGATCGGCAGCATCGGCGAGGCGTACGTCGAACCACGAACTGACTGATCACCAACCAACAAATCACGGCAGGAAAGTCGGAACGGTTCAGTATCAAGTGACAGCCAGGTTCGGCCAGGATGAGCCGGAGCGAACATTCGTGGCGGTCTCTTGACGGGACCACTGGTCGGCGGTTCTCTGGCTGAGCCACACATCCATCCTGAAGGGCGGGGCGTCCATGGCTTTTTCGCGTCGAAGGCTGCTGGAGGTTGCCGCGCTGGGCGCGGCGGTGGGTGTTTTGGAGCTGCCGCGGCGGGCGTTTGCTGAGGAGCACACTTCAAGTACGACGCTGACGCGGACGCTGCTGCCCGGTCCGGAGGGCGTGGGTGGCTACCGTGCCGTGGTGGTGGGTGCGGGTGAGCCGCATGTGGTGCGCGGGGAGTTGGGCGGGAGTGTCCCGTCTGGGGTGGGACGTCCTTTGTTGGCGTTTGCGCAGTTGACGGACCTGCACGTGGCGGATGCGCAATCGCCGGCGCGGGTGGAATTCCTCGACCGCTATGGCGATCCTGGTTCGTCGTCTTGGGGGTCGGCTCTGACGGCGTCGTATCGTCCGCAAGAGATGCTGTCCGTGCATGTGGTGGATGCGATGGCCTGTGCTGTCGCCCGGGTCGGGAGCGGGCCGGCAACCGGGCTCCCGGTCTCGTTCGCGGTGGTGACCGGTGACAGTGTGGACAATGCCCAATTCAACGAGGTGCGCTGGTACATCGACCTTTTGGACGGCGGTGTCATCCGCCCCGACTCCGGCAACCTCAGCCGCTGGGAGGGAGTTGCTGACCTGGAGCGGTTCGATGCCGCCTATTGGCACCCTGACCCCACGGCCTCCACCGACCGGCCCAGGAAATTGTGGGGCTTTCCACAGATCCCAGGGCTGCTGGAGCAGGCACGTCGTCCATTCACCGCATCCGGGATTGGTATGCCTTGGTACGCCGTCTACGGCAACCACGACTGTCTGGTCCAGGGCAACGCGCCCACCGGATGGCTGCTGAACGAGATCGCCACCGGCACCCTTAAGCCGGTCGGATGGCCAGCCATCCTGGAGGAGACCGTGCAGACGGCCGCCAGCCTGGACATCGGCGAGACACTGAAGGCAGCTCTTACCGGTCCGCTGCGGACCGTGACTCCGGATCCGGCACGGCGCCTGCTCAGCAAGGCACAGATGATTCAGGAGCACTTCGCCACCATGGGAAAGCCGCTGGGCCATGGGTTCACCGCCACCAACCGCGCGGACGAGACCGCCTACTACGCGTTCGACAACGGGCCGATCCGCTGCCTCGTACTGGACACAGTCAACGACAACGGTGGCGCCGGTGGCTCCCTTGATGCCGACCAGTACCGGTGGCTGCAAACAGAACTCAGACGCGGCAGCCGACAGTACCTCAGCTCCACCGGAGACCTGATCAGCCACGACGTCACCGAGCGACTTTTTGTGATCTTCTCCCATCACACCTTGGACACCATGGACAACACCGTCGACCCCTGGGGCTGGTGGTCCCCCCGGCGGGGCGGGGACGACGTACGGGCCCTGCTGCTGCAGCACCCCAATGTCATCGCGCTGGTCAACGGCCACACCCACCACAACAGGATCCTGCCGCACGCCCGGCCCTCCACCTGGCCCAAACCCGGCGGCTTCTGGGAAATCACCACCGCAGCCCACATCGACTGGCCCCAGCAAAGCCGGCTCATCGAAATCTCCACCACACCAGATACCGTCTCAATCTTCACCACCATCCTCGACACCGACGCACCCCCTCGGACCAGCACCCTCGCCACCCCCGCAGATCTGGCATCAAAAGCCCGCGAACTGGCCCTCAACGACTGGCAGAAAAGAACCAGCCCCGGACGTCATGGACAGACGACCGACCGCAACACCCACCTCCTCCTTTCCGCCCCCTTCCCTTCGTGACGGTTGGGCGACGGGCTGTTGGCTATGGCGTGAGTCTCTGATGAGAACTGGCATTAGCGGTTTCCGTAGCGTCATCAGCGGTCACGCTGATCCTCTCAGCACGCCGACAACCTACAGAGGCAGGCTGGCAAACAGAATCTCCTTCCGTGGTCAGGAGTGAAGTGGCGTCTAGCTCTTGACTTCCCTCGGCCGCATCGATTGAGTGGCTGTTCCAGTGATCCATCTGATTGAGTAGGTGAGTCGTGGAGACGCTGCCCCGCGAAACCCTTGTTGATGTTCTGAAAGGCCGTCTGCGCGAGGATATTTTCGCCGCTCGCTACGCTGCAGATAGTTACCTGCCTCCTGAGCGAGAACTCGCCAAGGGGTACGGCGTTACCCGGACGACGCCCAAGCATGCTTTCAGTCGACTTGTGCAGGCCGGACTGCTAGAAACCCATCACGGCATCGGTACCCGCGTGCGCGACTACGCCTGTGCAGGGGGCGCTGATCTGCTACCCATGCTCGTGCGGCACAACCCTGACTGGTTCGGCGAAATCTTTGAAGTTCGCCGCCGTGTCGGCGCACTGATTGCCGGACGTGCCGCCGTCCACGGCAGTGACACGCAGCGCGGCGAATTGACGCAACTTCTGGAGGCAGTGCGAAGGGCTGACGCTGGGGACGGGGCACAGCTTGCCGACATCGAGGTGCACCGGGCCCTGGCCCACGCAACTGGCAATCGAGTCTACGTACTGCTCACCAATACCCGCTTTAATGCCTACCTGCCGGTACGGGCTGCCCTGGTAGGTCCGTTCACGGATCCCTTTGTGGCCCATGATCGGCTGAAGCCCGTCGTCGACGCCGTTGTAGCGGGCGACCGGAGCGCCGCGAAGAGCGCGGCCAAAAAAGTCTAGAAATGAAGGAGCGGATCATGATAGAGGGTCTTGCATGAGCTTACGAGGAACGCGATTCAGGGAGACCATGACCGGTACTGTTCGTTTAGACAGTGACAGTAAGCCCCGAGCAATATGCCTCGACCTGCAGATTTCCGCTGATCAGGTTCTGAATCCATCTGGCACGACGGATGCGCGGATTGCCGGGCGGGTGCGCATAGCTGGCCACACCGATGACCATGCCGCTAACGGGAAACTGGAGATATCACCGCTGGCTGGGTGCCGGATTCGCTACCAGGTCTGGTTCATCGCAGACGGCCGCCGGTTTACGCTGAACGGTTGGAAATCCGTGAGTCCTCGTCGACCGATTAGGTCGATGACCTGTTTGCCCTTCACGCTCTACGAGAACGGTACCCGGGTCGGATCGGGTGATCTGCGCTTTCCGGTGGTGAAAGGTCTCGTGCCCTTTCTCGCGAGTTTTCGTTTCCCCAAAACTGCCGCTTCTCAGTCTTTCATGGCTCCGCGGTGGAAAGGCGAGGCCGGTAGAACCGAGGTTTGGTACACCACCGCAACTGATCCGGCAACAGGCACCGGCTTGTGGCTACACCACGAACTGGTAGCGCCTACCGACGGAACAGATCCCTATGCGCATGGCTGGGCCGCGGTTTTTCCCCCCGATGAGCCAGTACGGCATGCCCGCTTCCAGGCGCCAAAATGGCCCGGCGGCCAGCAAGGGTTCGTGGTCGATAATGTATCCGCCACGCCCGGACGGCTGACCGGCTCAGCAGGAGAAATACGGTGGGACCTCACGGAACAGGCCGCCGAAGCGCCTCTGTTCACCTTCCCTCGCTGGTCCTGGCGCCATGCCCTGCTCCCAGCCGCGCAGATGCTGCCCGCAGCCCGGGCTTCCTACCGCGGCACCATCTCCTACGGGGACATAACACTCCGGCTCGACGACGCACCCGGCGCATCCGCCCGGATTTACGGCCACGGCAACGCACAGACCTGGGCATGGCTTCACGCCGACCTCGGTAACGGAGACGTCCTGGAGGTCGTCACTGCAGTCTCCCGCCGCCCCGTGCTCCGCCGGCTGCCGCCACTGGTTTTCCTCCGACTTCGCATGGACGGCCGTACCTGGCCGCGCCGGGCCGAGCGCACCGCGTTCGGCTGGGCCGCAATAGGCCGCTTCACCTCGACGATCGGCCTGCCTGTCTGGACGGTGAGCGGCAGGGCAGGGCTCCGCCGCCTCCGAGTCGAGGTCACCCAGCCCGAAGACGGCACACTCACGCTCACCTACACCAACCCAGACGGTTCGGGCGCAATGTGCCGCAACAGCGAACGGGCCGACGCACACGTCCTACTCGAACGCTGGCGGGGCGGCTGGCGTACGGAGAAGCAGTGGACACTGAAAGGCACGGCCCACGCGGAAGTCGGCACCCAGTAAGGCTTTCCCGCAAGCAATAGCGTCATGCCACATGAATGACAGAATCACCGCTTGACTGTAAACGCAAATATCGACTGACGGGGCGACGGGGCGATCGGCATGAATTGTGGTGACGTGCCTTGGCTGCCATCCTGGAAATTCCGGCAGCCCCGAGCCAGGCCCAAATCCGGCGCGAAGACTGGCTGCTTCGTTGTTTTCCGGACGGTACGGCCTGGCTTAGGTGGTGAGTAGATCTCGTAGACGCTCGGCTGGTGTATTCCAGCCGAGCGTCTTGCGTGGGCGGCCGTTGAGTTCCTAGCTTGATCTTTAACTTGTGCGGCGTGGTCGTGAGGCAGTTGGCTTCGTCTTGTGCCGCTTCGTTGGGTGGCGTCTGGCAGATGTGTGCACGTCGTAGCGTGGTGTGGGCCAGGTGTTCTTCTGACCTAGTGGCCGTCCGGTGCCAGGGCGGGAGGGTTTTGGTGCGCGGGCTGGGCAGGCGGCTTGTGGGCGGATGTGCCGAAAGTCGCGGCGGACGCGGGCCGGGGTGAGCCTGTCCGGGGGACTCGGCTTCTCCCAGGGGTGGCGGCGGTCGGCGGCCAGGGTGCGGGCCAGTCGCAGTTGGGTGTAAGTGGCCAGAACGAGCCAAGTCCAGCGGTCGGCCGCTTCCGCAGTACGGATCTTGGGGCAGGTCCAGCCGAGGGTTTGTTTGAACAGGCGGAAGGTGGCTCGATGTCGAAGCGTCGCAGGTAGACCTGCCAGAGCCGGTCGGTGTCCGCGGGAGTGGCATCGGTGCCTGACCACCACAGCCAGACCGGCTTTGGAGTGGCTCCGCTGGGCAGGTGGCTGATGTCCAGACGGATCACTGTGCCTTCAACGATCGGCAGGGTTGCGTCGGCTGCCGCCCAGGATGAGCGATGCGTGAGTTTCGGATGCAGCCGGTCCCAGGAGCGGGCGAGTGCGGTGCCGTAGAGGCGAGTGTGGTTGAGAGTTTCGACGTCCTGAGTGCCCCAGGTGTCGGGCCGGCCGAAGACGAACTCGGCGCCGTGTCGGGGTGGCCGGCCTGCGGTGTGCGGTTGCCGGGTTGGGGCAGACCTGCGCATGACCCGGTCGGACCGCATCCGGGCCAGGACCTGGACGGGCAGGTCCTTGAGCAGGAAGGCCAGACGGGGTGCGTCGTAGCCGGCATCGGCGACGATGAGAATGTCAGGGTCGTCGGGCTTCCACTGGTCGGCGGCGATGAGTCGTTCGACCAAATCACGCAGTTGCCGTGTGGTGACGGTGGCGGCGTCGTCGCCAGGTGCCAGACGCCGCGCATCCAGGGGTGCGGTCCAGGAGCTGCGGCCCGGCTCGAGCGCGCAGACGATGGAGTATGGCCAGCCCGGGACAGGAATGTGCTGGTCCTTGCCCCGCCCGTAGGTGTGGCAGAGGATCCGCTCCGGGGAGGTGTGGGCCGCGGGCCGCAGCCAGCAGGTGACATCCACGGCCAGGACCAGCCGGCCGTCGCCGGCTCGCGGCAGCGGTACCGAAGCCAGGGCTTCCCGCAGGCGATCAGTGTCGATACGGCCTCGGGCAACAGCGGCATAGAGGCCACCGTGCCCGCGGCGATGTTCACCCACCAACGACAACCCGACCAGCGACCTCACCGGTCCGTCACCACACAGCACGGCATCAGTCATCTCGAACAGCACATCCGAACGGGCTGTGAGACTGGCGTAGAACTCCTCCCGGAAGGATGACAGTTGAGCCAACGACTCCCGCCAGGCATCACCATGCAGCAGACTCATCCTCACGGCCTTCGTTCTGAAGATGTGTGTTCCTTGGTCGGATCACATGTTCAGACGAAGGCCGCTTTGCTGTCCGTCACTTCCCTGACCGAGCGATCAAGTTCGACGCGGCATTCGAGACACCAAGTTAAAGATCAAGCTAAGGGCCGTCCCGTAATTGATGACCAGGTGTTACGGGGTAGTCCGCGGGCTCGTATACAAGTAGAGGTTCACCTGCCGCCCGACTTGATTCATGGCCATTCACGATGCAGACCACGACAGGGGCGAAGAGCATGGTCAGCAGCCACAGGCCCACGCTCGCTGGAGAGTAGATGTAGTAGCGCCAGTGCTCTGGCAGGGGCGACGGCGCGAGTAGAAGCAAGATCAGCGTGGCCCATGTGGCCAGCACGGCGGCTGCCGTGCGCGCTGCGGTCATCTCTCGGCCCCCAACGGTGGTCATCTCTATGGATCGGATGCAAGGCTGCTGGGATGGTCTTGGTGTGGCTGGTGTGATCACGGCGTCGGAGCCGTCCTGGATAGCACCGTTCTCCGGGCTGAGCCCGCGGCAGTTCGGGAGACTGGTGACGGTACTGCGTCGCGCAGGGGCTGACGCGGTCCGGCGCGGCCGGCCGTGGAGTCTTCCACTGGAGGAACGGACGCTGCTGGTCGCCGCATACTGGCGCACCAACCTGACGATGCGGCAGCTGGCCCCGCTGTTCGGGGTCTCGAAGTCGGCGGCGGACCGGATCATCGATGACCTCGGGCCGATGCTCGCTCTCCAGCCCCGTAAGCGGTTCGCGAAGGACACGGTGCTGATCGTGGACGGCACCCTGGTGCCCACCCGGGATCATGGCGTCGCCGAGCAGTCGAAGAACTACCGGTACTCCACCAACCACCAGGTCGTCATCGACGCCGACACCCGCCTTGTCGTCATGGTCGGCCGGCCCCTGCCCGGGAACCGCAACGACTGCAAGGCATGGGAGGAATCCGGTGCGAAGGCCGCCGTCGGCACGACCATGACTATCGCCGACGGTGGCTATCCAGGCACCGGACTCGTG
>NZ_JBVHPY010000058.1:0-9598 GCF_055567695.1 Streptomyces sp. NPDC026417 | reverse complement strand
TCAGGCGAGTACTTCGACGTCCCCAACGGGAACTCCTGTCCTATGAATCTTCACGATCCAATGATCAGTGTGTCCACGATCAAGGGGTAGGGCCCCGTCGACCGCCAGGTGCTGATTGCCAGGCCACTCCAATGCGCTGAGCAGGGTGCGGGCTAACGCGCCGACACGGGGATCGGCAGGGAGATCCAGCGGGATCTCGCGCAGGACCGGCGCGGTCACCGCGACGGGTTGCATGCAGAAAGTCCTTCGGTCAGGGAGAGGGTGCACCAGGTGGTGGTGCCGTCGGAGCTCACGCCCCAGCTGCTTGCCATCGGGTCGACGAGCTCCTGAACCATCCGGGTCCGGTTTCTCGCGACCGCCTCGGCGTCCTCCAACTGGTTCTGCCAGGACCGCAGCCCTTCCTGCGCCGTGACCGTGTCTACACGGGCCACCGGCCGGTGCTGTACGGTGCGCGTTTCCCTTTCCGGAGTCGTCAGCTCGGTCTCGGTGGCCTGGGAGAGAAACGTGCGCGGCAGAGCCACCGCCTCGCCGAGGTGGCCGGTGGGAAGCCCGGCCTTCTCGGCCTGGGTCAGCAGCTCCCGGTGTTCGGTTCCCAGCTCGGCCAGTCGGGGTCCGAGGTGTTCGACGCCTTCGGCCAGCCGCTCTTCCGAGCCCTCCTCCGCGTCGTGGGCGTTGCGGAGGGTGGTGAACGCGGCAGTGGCGGCGGTGTGCCGCGGCGCTCCGATAGTTCGCGCAGGCTGCGGTAGGCGTGACTGGCGTGGAGGGCAGCCAGGTCGGTCCTGGCTCCTGTTCCTCCTCGCGCAGGGTCTCCAGTCGGTCCTCCGACTCTTCCTCCTGCGTCCTCAGGTCGCTCGTCCGCTGTGCGGCGTCTCGGCCGCCCGGCGCCGCTGAGCGAGGACGCCCAGCTCGTGGCTCACTTTCTGGGAGGAGGTGCGCAGGACCCCGGCCAGGTAGCCGCGGTAACTGGTGAGGAACGTGCGCAAGGCCGCGTCGGTGCGTTCCAGGCGCCCGAGTTCGTCCCGTACGGCGTCGAGGTCGTGGAGGTTGCGCGCCACCTTCTCGACCACGTCCTCGTCGAGCCCCGGCAGGGTCTCGCTCAGCAGGGAGACCAGGCCCCCGTGTTCGATCCGGTCGCCGACCGTCGGGCGCCGCAGCCGGTGGAGGAGCTGGGGGAGGTTGCGGTAGCGGGTCGCGTCGGTGATCACGAACAGTTCCCGGGCCACACGCGTGCAGTGCTGGACCGCGCGGTCGGTCGTGTTGTCGGAGCCGACGATCTACCCGCAGATCCTTCGCGATCACCGCGGTCTTCTCACCCGCCGCGTTCATCGGCATACCGCAGGGATCATGAACCGTCACCACTCGACGACAACCCGAAATCCTCAGTAGCTGGTCGGGGCCATTCAAGCGTAGTAGATTGCGCTCCATTAGCGGCCCCGTCGAAACCGTTCCGCCCGGCGAGCAGCACAGGAGCGTGCTCGATGACCTAGCGTGGCCCGGCCCGATCTCACACGCGCTGAGGGCGCGTCATGTGTTGCCCTTGTTAGATGCCGATTTTTGAACCATCAATAGAGCGAAGACGCCTCCCCTGATTTCAGCAACATATCTTTGCCAAACCAAGCTGAAGCCAGTATTGGATGGGGAGACCTGTGGGCCCGCCACGTCATCGTCGCCCGGGAAGAATACGCCGCTCGATGTCTCCTTGCTGCCGGGTGGCCAAAATCGGTGACAACAAGGCTTTAAGGGTCAATACTGGTGATTTAGTTGAGTTTCGGGCGTCGGCTGGTTGGTTTGGTGGGTGGCATCAGTGTGAGGTGTGAGCCGGTGGCGGGGGTGGGTTGTGGTGGTGGGGTGTTTGAGGTGCCAGTTGCTCATCTTGTGTTTGATCACAGCGGGGGTTGGAGCGTTGTCGGCGGGGTGGCAGTAGTCGTTCCAGCAGCTCGCGAGTGGTGTGGGTGAGGGCTTGGTTGAGTCGTGAGGGGGGAAGTGCCGCCAGGGCGGTGACGTGGCGGCGGGCGCGGCGTTGAGGGTGCGGGTGAAGGAGATCCGGTCGGGATCGAGACCGGCTTCGCAGGCGTGGTGCGTGACATCGCGCAGTGCGTGGTGGACGAGGAGGAATCCGTAGATTTCCTGCTCGACGCCGTCGGGATATCGCGAGCGCAGGACAAGCTGCCGGCCGCCCTGGTGGGTCTTGATCTCGTCCAGGGTGTTCTCGATCTCCCACCGCTGGTGTTAGAGCGTGGCGAGCTCGACGGCAGGTGCCTGATCGGGGTCGCAGATGGTGGTGATCAGGCGGTAGACGGTGTGCCCGTCGCGGTCGTCGAGTCGGTATTCGACGACCCGGACCCGGGCCGGGTCACGCCGGTCACGGTCACCGCTGGCCACGATCTCGGACAGATAGGAGCCGTCGTCGAATGACTGCAGGACCGGCAGGATGATGTTCTTGCGGACGCGCCACAATCAGGTCCGCACCCGTGGCGGACGCTGCCTGCCACAGCTCGAAACCGGTGATCCCGCGGTCTGCCTCAGCAGCATCCCCGACTCGAGCCGACCGAGCAGGCCGGGGGAGCTGCTGTTCGTGGACCGACAGCGGGCCGGTCGCCGCGGCGAACACCGCGTGTGTCTCACACTCGACCAGCGCGGCCGCCCTGAACCGCGGATACGCACTACGCTGCTGTCCCCGGCCCGAGCCGGGCCGGCCGAAGAATGCACCGTTGGCATCTGTGTCCGGCACGTCGGAAACAGTGCCCTCCACCGCGACCAACCTCCACCGCCGATACCAGGCACCCGCCGTCTCCGGTGTCGCGACCGGACGGCAGACCCGGCCGAACAAGACTTTCAGCGGCTCCGGCCCCAACCGCCGACGGGCCCGGCCGATCGCCGCCGTCGTCGGCACCCGCCACGGCTTCTCCCACCGCCGCACCCCCTCCAGCCCCCGTGTCAAAGGACGGGCAACTTCCTCATACCCCTGCCCCGAGAACAGGCACATCGCGAGCACGAAATACACCACCACCCGAGCTGGCAACAACCTCGATCGCTGCTCGACCCGCCCGCACTCCGCCACCACCTCAGCCGGAAACACCCGCCTCAACACACCCAGAGCGATACGGTCCGACAACCGGCCACCCGACGACTTCACCTGTCCAAGCCTCGGCACACCACACTCAACGACCAACACCAACCAAAGTCACCGGTATTGGCTTTAGGGGCTGACATGATCTCCCGCATGGCCCCCTAGGCGCGCGTCTTTTCGGTCAGCAGGTAAGAGCCCGTCCCGAGCGGGCGCGACAGGCTGGTGTCGTAGGTCCCTCGAGGTCCTGAGCGTCAATAAACGACGTTCTTCTAATTTGAAGTCACCGAAAGTCATATCCTGTAGGAGGCTAGAATGAATAAGGCCCGATTGGTGTCTTACGAACTTGACGGTGCGATTGCGACTATAACACTGGATGATGGGAAGGTCAATGCTCTCTCTATTCCGATGTTGCAGGCCATTCATGCTTCGCTCGACCAGGCGGAGCGCGATAAAGCTGTCGTTATTCTTACTGGCAGGGAGGGCATTTTTTCAGCCGGGTTCGACCTTAAGGCTTTCGGGGGCGAACGCGATGAAGTCTTTCAAATGGTTAAGCTCGGAGCGCAGGTTGCCGAGCGATTGCTGGGATTTGCAACACCCGTAGTCGTTGCATGCAGTGGGCATGCCCTTGCAGCGGGTGCTATCGTGTTGTTGTCGGCAGATGTGCGTGTCGGGGCGGACGGGCCTTTCCGGATTGGCCTAAATGAGGTAAGGATAGGGCTCACCATTCCATGGTATGCAATCAATATTGCGCGTCACCGACTTCATCCAGCCCATTACAATAATGCCTTAGTCAACGGGGCGATATACGCGCCGGTTGAGGCGCTAGCGGCAGGGTTTTTCGACAAGGTCGTTCCGGCTGGCGACCTGCAAGCCGTAAGCGGGCTTGCTGCAAGGGAGCTCGCAAAACTCGACGCAAAGGCGACTTGTGACACAAAGCTTCGTGTGAGGAAGGATGTTCTAGACGGCGTGCGAGCAGCGATTGCGTCTGAGTTGACTTTTCCTGGCCTTCAGACTTGAGCTCGTTCTCCAGTACCGGCTCGAGCTACGCCGTCGTGCGGGGCGGGGTGACGGCGCGCGGGTGGTGCAGGCTCATGCGTTGCTGCAGCCCCTCGATCGAGGGGCTGCAGCGGCAGGGTCGTAGGTGATGATTTCACCGTCGAGGACCGCATGGATCTCCAGCCCGGCAGCACTGGCCAGCTGCATGGGCCGTCCCCGGCAGGCGGATCAGGACCGAGCACCATTCCACAGTGTCTCGTACGCGAACTCCGCTTCCTCAGCTGGTCCGGGCAGTGAGCCGATGGAAGCAAGCATCGGTGACCACACTGGCAATCCTGCGGCAAAACTACCCATACCTTCCAGCATTGCCCTCCAGCGAGTGCTGCGCTCGGCAGGAACGGTGCGGGCTCATCCACTGTCGCCACGGAACACGCGAGTGGGCACACCTTGTGGGTCGCTCAGTTTCGATGGGCAGGGTGTGAGGGGTGTGACGCCGCAGCCAGGCCAGTTGGAGCGCTTGCGGATGGTCAGGGCCGTGTCGTGTGGGTGGGCGGTCTTCTGCGCGTGTCGGTGAGCGCCCGGTGATGGCGCTTCCGATGTCAGAGATCTCCATCAGATGCGGGGTGCGGGGGCGATGTCGGGCCCTTCGGTGACATACGCGACTGCCTTGCGGCTGCCGCGGACCGCAAGGACATGAGCACTCATCCCGGGCCTCCCTGCCGTGTGACTGCCTGTCCCGTGCGTGCGAGGTGGTGGCCGAAGCGAGCGTTCTGTCAGTTGAAGAGGTCGCGGATGCGCAGGATGCGGGTGCGGATCCCGCGTGGGCGTTGCGGGCCGTTGAGGCTGTCGGGAGCCGCGAGGGTGCCGAAAGGTTTCCACTGGCCGTGGTAGGCGCTCCAGAAGTCGTTCCACGCGGCGGTTTCGGTGGGGCCGTGCCCGGTGATGTGGGTGCCGGGGCAGGTGACGATGTAGCCGTCGGGGGTCAGCTCGATGGACACGCTGGTGTTCGCCATCGCGACCACCTCCACGTTCAGGTCATGGGGCGTGATACTGCCCTTTAGTGTGCCTACCCTCGTTGTTGGGCACCAGTGCAATCGAGTAGGCGCTGTCTGGGGCGGGCACCTGACAGCAACTACATGTGTCGAGCTGGGGCGTGAGCAATGCAAGATCGAGGCGGTATCGCCGCCCGTTACCGATGCGAGGGCCCGTGCGCGTGCAGCAGGTGTTCCAGGGCTCTGCCACCGGGCTCGCTCGTCATGCTCATGATCGCTCCTTGTGTGACGGGGAGAGCGGACGAAGAGCAGCGAAGCACCCCTTTTGCGCTGCTGTATGCCGGAATGATGCACCCCTGGGGTGACGGCCGGAGGTTGGCGGGAGTGCGTGGTGGTGGGAATGGCGTGATGTGCAGGGATGGCAGCGTTGATCGTTGGGGTGAGCCGGCCAGGGCGGGTGGCTGCTGGGTGAGTGTGATGCGGCGGGGTCGTGAGGAGCTTTTGGGGACGGCGTTCTCCGATCATGATGTGATCGTTTTCCTTCAGGGGGGGGCGGGCCTGAGCGATCCGGAGGAGGTCCTGGACGATGCGTGCTGGATCCAGTGGTGCGGGGGCCGGGCCTGATCCGCTCCCGGGCGGCGGCTGAGAAGGCGGGGATGGGCTCTGGTCGAAGGCGTTGTCCAGAGCCCATCCCCCTCACGAGCCGCGTCTCCATCTGGCATGTGGCAGGGGTGCACTTCACGCGTCCGTCTTTTTGAACGAGGCACGCGACGCGGCGTCACGCGTGAACGGCCCGCCGTTTCGCCGCACGAGCGGTTAGTCCGCTCGTATGACTGCCTCCGGAAGATTCTTCGGGTGGGCCAGCCAGCTGGCTTCCTGGCGCTCCCGTGTGCCGGGTGGTTCGTTCAGGATGCCTGGTGGGGTCAGGCGGCACCGAGGTAGGCCCCAGTGGTCGGTGGCCCGTCGGTATTGCTGTCAGGGCGACGTCGGTGCCGGTGTGGTCGCCGAAGGTGATGATGGTGTCGCAGGGGCCATGTTCGCCATCGGGGCGGGTATCGCGAGGGTGACCCGACGGTGCCAGGTGTCCCGCGTCTGACCTGGTGTTCGTCCAGTCAGGTCAGGTCTTTGCTGGACTCTATCTGCGTCCGGCAGGGTGGCCGACGGAACCCGGGTCGCAGGGTGGCGGAGGTTGGAGTGGTTGCGGTGCGGTCGGGTTGGCCGATGGGCGCTGTCGGTGGGAGCAGGTGTTCGTGCCTGCCCGTGCTCCCCCTTTGTCTTGGTCGCGATCTTCATAGTGAGTAGTGATCACTCTTAAGAGAGATGGGGCGTCCATGATCGAATGAGACTGCAAGCGCGGCACCCCCCCGTGTGCCGCGGTGGGCTGCCTTGCGACGGTGGAGGCAGCCCACATCCACCAGGAGGAACGGTGAAGGGCCCGCTCTGTTTGGGTGCGGAATAAGCGGACAAGACGATGGTTGGCCGGGCTGGCCGTCCGCGTTACGGGCGTGGCAACTTGGGGACGGCATGGTTGTGTCGTCGTAGTTCGGCTCCCGTAGCTCAGTGGATAGAGCGGGCGCCTTCTAAGCGCTTGGCCGCAGGTTCGAGTCCTGCCGGGAGCACTGCTGCTGACGCTGTCCGCGCGTTCGCCATGTTGTTCCGGTGCCAGCCGATCCGGGCGAGCTTCTCTCTGTAGGTGCCCGCATTGTGGCGCTCGGCTTGCAGGGTTTCACTTCCCGCTGGCCGGGGTGAGTTGGCGGCTCAGGCCGGACCGTGTTCGGGTGTCGGCGTCTTTGTCTCTTGGCCGGGAGGCTTTTTGTGGTCGGTGAGGGATGCGGCTGCTGCGCATTCTCTGCATGCTGCTGCGCGGGGCTGGCTGAGCGCGGCCTGTGCTTGTTCGCGGTCGAGTGCTGGTTGCTGGGTGTGCAGCCAGTGACGTGGATGAGTGTGGCGCCTGGGTGTCCGGGGCGGTGAGGCAGGTGCTGGAGGTCCAGGCGGGCCGGCTCTTCCGGACCGGGGTGCTGTCCGTCCCGGAGAGGTGGTGGGTGGGTATGTGCTGGTAGGAGGTGTCAGGGATGGGGCGTGCGTGTGCCGGGCTCACCCAGGCTCGGTGCTCGACCGGTTTCACACCGGCATCGGTGGTGTCCTGCCATAGGAGGATTCCCACCTGGTATCGCCAGCTGTCCTTCGTCTGTCGCCGGGCGTGAAGCCGTCCGCGGACCTTCTGACCGCCTGGCAGCGTGACCATGATCGGCGCCGCACCATGATCGTCCTCTCTCTGGTCCACGATCACCCAATGCTTCCTGTCCCGTCTGCAATGCTGTGTGCTGCCATCATGCCGAGTCCTGATTGGTTGATTACCCCATCACTCGGTAGTCTCAGTCTTCGGTGGCGGAATGGACGAAGGAGTTGTGATCGTGCCGCGTACCTGGCTGTCCATCAGGGTGGAACTGGTGTCAGGGCGGGGGACGGATCTGTGGCCGCGTCCCGGCCGGATTTTCGCCGCGGCGCGCTCGCATTCCTTTGCCCAATTTGCCACGGCCGTCGATCTCGCTTTCGGCCGCTGGGATCTGGCCCACTTGCACTTGTTCACGTTGTCGGACGGCACTACCCGGGTGAGTCCTTTGGAGTGGTGGGATGGCGAGGCGCCGGACGGAACGGTGGATGGTCGTGTCACCACGTTGAGCAGGCTGCGGCCTGGTGAACGGTTTGCGTATGTCTTCGACATGGGTGATGACTGGGCCCATGTGTGCACGGTGGGCGACCAGCGGATCGATCCCCTTGAAGAACTCGGCGAGATGCCCGATGGTCCGGTTCCGTACTGGGGTTGGGGGAGTCTCCCGGATCAGTACGCGCGTCGTTGGGACGGGGACGACGGTCAGTCGCGGGTGCCGAAGCGGCCGGCCCGCGGGCTCAGCGACCTGCCTGCGATCCTGCCGGGCTGGGGCGAGTAACACCGAAGGATGACCTCGCGCCGACTGTGTGAACCGGCCGCCTGCACGAACATCTGGCGGGATGCGGCGTCCACCTTCCTGGACTGCACCGCGTGGCGGCAGTTGGCGGAGAGCCTGGCTGAGTCCGTGTCGAAGGGCGCCCGGGTGGTGGTGGCGGGGCGCTTGCGCACCAACCGGTGGGAGACCCCGGAGGGCGAGCGACGCTCCCGTATGGTCCTGGACGTCGGCGATGTCGGGGCCTCCATGACGTTCGCGACCGTCACCATCACCCGCACGGCGCGTGCTCTACCGCCGCGGGAGAGCACGCCGGACGATCCATGGGCCACCGCGAGCACGGTCCGGCCCGCCACACAGGCCGACACCACGACCGAAACGAACGCCCCTCCGCTGAGGCTCCGTTCTGATGATTCCACAGCCCGCACGAGAGCAAGAACCCTCACATGACGCCGCCTTGGAGACTGCTTCTGCGCCTTTGGCCGCCGCGCAGCAGACCGTGCCGGCCCGTCGTGAGCTGGGGAAAGCGATCGTCGCCGCCCGCGAGGCCGGGCACTCCGTCCCGCATATCGCCCGGCGTACCGGGCTGGACAAAGTAGTCGTGCGTAACATTCTGGCCACGACGCCAGATGCCGCACCCACAGCACAGCACAGCACAGCGCCCCCAGCCAACGGAAGCGCGCAGATTGATGGGCCGGAGCCAAGATGGCGGCTCCGGCCCATCCGATACGTGTGCGCATTCACGAAAGCAGTGGCCGATCATGCACGTACCACTTTAATCAACGACTCATGCCCCCAGCCGTTACGGGTGCACCCACTGCGCCAGCCAACGGCGCACAACTTTGATAGCGGCTGGTAGTGAGTGGAGGGAGTCGACCCCTCACACCCGCATGGGGCACCGGGACTTGAATCCGGCGCGTCTGCTCGTTCCGCCACACTCCCTGCGCTTCACCCCGGCCCCAGGACCAGCTCAGATGACCGGTGTCCGCCATGCCCGCCGGCCACGGGTCGCCTGCTGGTGAAGCGATCACTTCACTGCCTCGGTGTCCGCCCTGGGCCACGACACCGGCATGCAGCCCCCGCCCCAAGCGTCCCGTACCCACCAGTACATCCCCGGTCCACTGAACATCCCGACCTTCTCCTGGTACGCGGCCTTTTCGGGCCGGGGAGATCCTGCCGCAGTGGCGCTGGTGGCCGGGCTCGGACCTGGTGAGCGGCCGGGACCGTGCCGTTGCTGATCGATGAGCGGACGACGCAAACGCACACGAGCGGCCTCTGCCGTCCGGATCACTGCCCGGGCGGCAGAGACCGTCTTTTCCGGCCCGGCCGGAGTGCAGACGTACTGTGCTCCGACATGGGTCCCGTCAGCCGCCCCTGGTCCTTGAGCACCCTTAACGCCCGCTTGCAGGGCCTGCGTCGCTCGATGGGTATCGCTACTGCTGGCAACCCCTATTGTCCTGAGTGAACCTCTTTCATTCTGAGTAGGGACCTTGACCCCGCATTTTGGACACCGGAGACACTTGGATCTTGATGGTCCAGGAGAACGGAGTCCCTGTGGGGATGAAGCATTACCCCGCCGAGTTCTAGGCGGACGC
>NZ_JBVHPY010000057.1:0-9689 GCF_055567695.1 Streptomyces sp. NPDC026417 | reverse complement strand
CGATCTCCCACAGCCCGTCCGGAACAATCCAACTCCACGTACCCCGCCCCATAACCAAGTCCAACGACCCAGCCCCACATAGGACACGGTCTTAGCGGACGTGGTGCTGACCACGTTCCCTCCCCCGTGTCGGTTGCGAAGCGCTCCGGAGGCATGGTGGCACGCAGGTCCGGGCAGCGGCTCCAGCTGCTGTGCTGGAAAAGCACCTGGCAATCTCCTGGGTGCCAGGCACCGCCGACGGCGGGGCGACCTCCGTCATAAGAAGATCGACTTCCGCACCTGGCGGGGTACCGACCGAAGAGGGGCAAGGAGCTTCGCGTCCTCGCCCCTGTTAAACCACCCGTCAGGTTGGAAGAGGCTCAGTGACGTGCGGCAGGCGGTGTCACCTCGATGTCGTCGCTCCATAAGCAGACTTCCAGCCACGATAAGTAGCCGCCCGTCCCCTTTTTAGCGCGCACGTGGGCGGTGTCCAGGACGACTCGGGTGACGTCGACGAGGTCGACGTCGTCGAGACGGTGCAGCACGGCCTCGTGCAGGCGGCCCCAGACGCCGGCTCTGGACCAGATCATGAACCGGCAGTGGGCCGTCGACTTCGAGATCCCCGAAGCAGGGCGGCAGTTGACGCCAGGCGCAACCGCTGACCAGCACGAAGATGATCGCCGCGAACATTACCTACCGCTGGCAGCGCAGCGACGGCAGACGTACACGTGTGCTTCACGAGCAGGTAGCTGCTGGAAGCCAGACAACTGATGTCGTCCTGCAGTAGACATTTAGACCGTGTCCTACGTGGTGAGGCGGTCATTGGTTTCGGCATGGGGCGGGGTACGTGGAGTTGGATTGTTCCGGACGGGCTGTGGGAGATCGCGGAGCCGCTGATCCCGCCGTCGAGAGTGCGGCCGCAGGGCGGCGGAACGCAGGACACGCCTGATGAGACGCTCTTTGCGGCGATCATCTACGTGCTGGTCAGCGGCTGCGCCTGGCGCCAACTTCCGCCCTGCTTCGGCATATCGAAGTCGACCGCCCACCGCCGGTTCCTGATCTGGTCGAGAGCCGGCCTCCGGGGCCGCCTCCACGAGGCCGTACTGCACCGGCTCGACGACACAGGCCTCATCGACGTCACCCGAGTCGTCCTCGACACCGCCCACGTGAGGGCTAAAAAAGGGGGCGAACACACAGGTCCGAGCCCCGTGAACCGGGACAAGCCGGGTTCCAAGATGCACATCCTGTCGGACGCGAACGGACTGCCCCTCCTCGTCGGCATCTCCGCCGGCAGCACCCACGACAGCGAAGGGCTGAAGCCCATGGTGGAGGGTCACCAAACGAGACACGACCCCCACCGCGGCCGGTACTTCAAGCCCCAGCGCCTGCGTGCGGACAAAGCGTACGACCGGGCCGACCTGCGCAGATGGCTTCGCGGCAAGCGCATCGGAGTCCGCATCGCCCGCAAAAGCATCGAGTCCAGCGAACGCTAAGGACGACGCCGATGGGTCATCGAACGCACCATGTCGTGGCTGTCCGGCTACCGCAGACTCAGCCCCCGCTACGAGCGCGACCCCCGCAACTACCTGGCCTTTCTCGGCCTCGCCGCCACCCTGTGCTGCTACAAGCGACTCATCCGCCTCACCACGTAGGACACGGTCTTAGTGGTCGTGGCTCCCTGCGAGCCCGCGCCACGCTCGAGGTCTTCTCCCCAGAGAGGCACAGCACGTCGAGGACATTCGTCTACAAATGTCGCGGGGCCCGAACTCAATAACAAAGGACCAGTCTGCCTGACCCACCTGTTGAGATCAGGAGCGAAGACCCAAGTCCACTGTTTGATGGGCAGAGGGAGCCCTGTGTAGGGAACGCCTTGGGTATGGCTAGAAACATGGCGGGCCCTTCGAGATAAGGCACCCGTGGACAGTGGTGCGGTGGCGGGATAAGACTCGTTGAGTGCGTCAGTGGGGGTCCGGGGTCCGACGAATGCAGAGTAGGAATGGTGGAGTCGTCCTGCCCGGTGGTGTATGCGTGGAGGGTGGTGAAGTAGTCATCGCAGAGTGACGAATAGGGTACTTTGCCAGGCACGGACGGCGTGCAATGGCGGGTCGGGACGGCAGGCATGCAGACCTGGGGAAACCGTCTACAAATGCCATCGCCATTGGCTAGCGGACGGAACGTGGACGATGCCGCGCACTTGCATTCAACCCGTCGAGGACTCCGTAGGCCGGACGACTGGGAGGTGTCTATCAACTCAACCTTCGCGCACAGGGACGAGCCCGGACGATCGGCGCTACGGAGACTCATCGTCCATCCAGCTGGACGCTCCCGTGGCGGCGCTACCACCAAAATAGGTCTCGCTGTCGACGGACGGTGCCGACCCCTCGTTCCAAGACACTGCAATGACCGGTCCCCAACTCGAGCCCGCGCTCGAGAGTCTCCGTGCCACTTATCGGCGATGGGCGGCCCCGCGCCCACCCGTCCTTACCGACCAGGCCTCCACTCCTCCTTCAGAAACCGCCATTATCTGTGACAATGCGGCATAGCCCGTACCATCACCGACCGACCAGCGAAGACACGAGGAAAACCAGCGGTTCTTGACTCGGATAAGGGAACATGCCACGGCCGGCGGTCGACGCTCCCACTGCATGGCGTCTCTCCACGACATAGCCACCGGATTGTCACCAGTCGTTACCCCCTTTCACGCCATTAGACGTTCACGGCGCTGATAACACTCTGCCCTTTAAGCCCAGCAGGTAACCCTCACTCTCCGCAACGCTGCATCTCGGTCCCTGGCCCTGGCCCGTAAACCCACCAGTACGCCAGCGAGGAAGACTTCGGCTGCCACAAAGCAGGAGCCAAACGACAGCGTGATGGGAGCAGGACGTGAGTTACATCCACCCATCCCTCGCCAGAACGTCGGCAAAGGGACAGCGCTACGCCAACTCCATCACTTCCCGGAAGCAGGCATTCGGCAACCACCAGCCTAGCAGCGATCCCAACTTCGCGACGTAATTCGGAAGATCCGGTCAGTACGGGCCGTTGACGTTGTCAATGGAGCCGTATTTATCTGCGGCGTAGTTGCAGGCAGCCGTAATGTTAGCGACAGGGTCGAAGGGGTCCATCGATGTGCCAGCCACGTGGTAGGCCTGGAACGTGGGGTCGATGACCTGCAGGAGGCCCTTCGACGGGGTGCCCGCGGCCGCGTTGGAGTCCCAGTTGTTGATGGCGTTGGGGTTGCCGGAGGACTCGCGCATCACGTTGCGGAGTATGCCGTCGTAGCTACCCGGAATCCCCTCCTGGGCCATAATATCCAGCGATTTTTTGATCCAGCCGTCGAGGTTGTCGGCATGTATCGTTGAGCCCTCGTCCCCGACGGTTTTGGGTGCTGCATTTGCAATCGTGCGCGTCAACGTTTTGGTGCCCACAGTCAAGACCAGCCCTGGCCTCAGGTGGGTGGGATCATCACCAATGATGGCACGGTTCGCTATGTACAGCTTCTGCCAAGTACCGCTTGAAGGGTATTTCTGCACAACCGTGGCGAGGGTGTCACCCGGGACGGTCTTGTAGAGTATGAGCTGGACGTCTGAAACAGTCGGGCTCGAGGCGCCCACTCGAGCTTTAGGCGCCTGATCCGGAGCGACGGCGTATGCGCTGGCTGTGCTTACGAAAGGATAAGTAAGAGCACCTATTGCCGCAGCGATTACCCCGAGCCTAGATAAATTGACCTTCAAGTAATGACGATTTGCGAGCATAGTGAAACGTCCTCTCTGGCGCTGCAAGGTGAATCGTCAGCCTCAGGCGGGAAGCGTCCAGCTGTTTCTGAACGTGCCGTAGTCCTGCCGATCCCTGGCGGGTTACGCATAAGAATTTCTCGCCCCCACCGATGGATGGAGATGGGTGCTGTGCGACGTCAGAATTTCGTCGCACCAGCCGACTCGGAGAACGTATGCGAGTGTGAACGCCGCGAGCAAGACCTGACGAAGTGGCAAAAATCGCACTACGGAGTGTGCGAGTGGAGCCGGGGTTGGTGAGCTGCGGTCCACTACACAGCAACTTGCTGGTGTAGGACACGGCTAGCTGGCAGCTGTAGCCGCAGGTCGGCCCCGCTGACTGACGGCTCGCCAGCGAGACACACAGAGCATCTTCGCCTGCAGCATCATCTACTTGGAACGACTCCGGACCTCATTCTGAAATGATCAGTTGCTAATCTTTGCTCGCCAGAGTGCGATTAGTAACCCTTCGTAATCGCAAGAGTCGGTTAGCCCCCGTCACCTTTTTCGTGGCTCCGCAATGGGGCCTCCGGCCTTCGGGTCCGGCATGACTTCCCCTCCCTTGTTATCCATGATCCGGGGACCGGGTCCGGAGGCATCGACGGACCGCTGATGAGGGGCTTGAGCACCGGCCACACCCGAGCCGGAAGAGCTCTCCGTAACGTGGATGTGGCAGCTCGGTGCCCTGGCAAGGCCGGACGAAAGCGTGATGGAGGGGCCTGCGCGTGATCGACACCGGCGACATCGACGTCTTCCTTGGCCTGGACGTCGGCAAGGGCGGAACCCACGCCACCGCCATCACCCCGGCCGGGAAGAAAGCGTTCGACAAGCGCCTGCCCAACACCGAGCCCAAGCTCCGCGAGCTGTTCGCGAAACTGCAGGCCAAGCACGAAACAGTGCTGGTCGACCGGAGCTGATTGGAGGACTGCTGCCGGTTCCAGGTGGCGTCCTGCTGAGCGCGAGCCAGGACGGCGATGGCGCGGGCCAGGTCGCTGTCCTGAGGCAGGGGCCGGTGGGCGTGCATGTCGGTGCGGAGGATGTTCGCCAGGACCAGGGCATCGCCGGGGTCTGACTTCTTGCGGGAGACAGAGTGGCGGTCGCGGTAGCGGGCGGCGGCCATCGGGTTGATGGCGAAGACCTGGCGCTTGCCAGTCCGCAGCACGGCCACCAGCAGGCCGCGGGAGGTCTCGATCGCGACTGGGATCAGTGCGTCTTGCGTGTCGCCGTACTCGGCGAGCAGGTCCAGCAGCAGTTGGTAGCCAACGGCGTCGTCGGTGATTCGGCGTTTGGCGAGTAGTTCTCCGGTGTCGTCGACGAGAGCGAGGTCGTGGTGGCGTTCGGCCCAGTCGATTCCGCAGTAGATCAAGTTGCCCCTCCCCATGGTGCGGGTGTTTGCGCTGGTCACGAGCGCATGCGGGCCACGCAGCGACCTAATTCCAGGACTCAGCCGCCAGGGCTGGTCCGACACCTCATCAGCCGTGTTCGTGGCACCAGCTCACCTCACGGGCCTCGGTGTACTCGGGAGCTCGAACCGGCTCGGGTATGTCAAGAGGTCACCGTGCGGAGGGCTCGCACCACCAACTCCAACGAGTGATCAAGCCGACGGTGTTGACGGACCCGTGGCCGTAGGCGCTGCCGGTCTTCGAAGAGGCATCGTTGCCCGGTCCTGACGAGGCATTCAGCAACGGTCCACAGGCCCGCCAACGTCTGATGCGGTGGCGGTCGTGAAGACGTCGAGCGTCGCCGTTCTCTGGGGAGGTCTCGTACCGACCAAGTCGCGTGAAGACATCCGCTCGTCGCCCACACGACCGTCACCACTACAAACACCAGGACCGTGCACCGGTCTATCCGGAGGCTTCCATCAGCCGGAGTGGCAACAGATGTCACGGCCCCAGTGTTCGAACGGGCCCAGCAAGACCACATCCGTGGTGGGTGGTGCTGGATCCGTCAGCAACGAATTAGGTCCTGACGTCCATGCCGGGGATCGGCGTCAGGACCGGAGCCAGGATCCTCATCGACGTCGGCGACGGCAGCAACTTCCCGACCGCCGCCCACCTCGCCGCCTACGCAGGTCTCGCCCCGGCGACCCGCAGCTCGGGCTCCTCGATCCGCGGCGAACAGCCCTCCCGGAGAGGAAACAAGCAGCTCAAACGGGCCTTCTTCCTCTCCGCGTTCGCCGCCCTGGGTGACCCGGCGTCCAGGGCCTACTACGACAAGGAGATCGACCAGGGCAAGCACCACACCCAGGCCCTGCTCTGCCTCGGCAGACGCCGGGCCGACGTCCTCTTCGCGATGCTCCGCGACGGAACCTTCTACGAACCTCAACCCGCCACGGCCAGGTGAGGAGTTCCGACCGATCAGTCAGTCCTCCGGCCGCAGCCGCCGACGAGCGGCCTCAAGGCGCTGGTCATAGTCAGGCGCGAACAGCTCAGGAAGCGCTTTGTCCAGCGTTCCGGCAATCCGATGGATCGGTGCCCACACCGCCGAATCGTCGACAACGCGGCTGAGGTCCGTCATCTGCAGCTTCTCCAGCCAGTGTGACACCACCAGCGCCTCGTCACTCGTGAGCTTGATCGTGACCTGGCTATCGCCCATACGCACCCCTACCGTTTGGCCCCCACCCTCAACCACACGAACCTACTGGTCTTCCACCTTGACCAAACACATAGGGTCCCCGCACACACACCCCGTCCCGTAGCACTGTCACCGGCTTCGGGCGAACGGACCGCCTCTTCTCAAGTAGCTGACCTACTTGAGTAGCTCTTCCTCTCCTTTCGCATGTGGCGATGTGATTTATATCGAGAATCCTCCCCTTCATGGCGTTTTGCGCTGCAAAAGCCATCCTCCAGAAACTTCCCGAGGGTTCTCGTATGGCAAGGCTTACCAGCAGAGCGGGGCTTGCTGCCCTGTCGTCGGTTGCACTATTCCTAGGACCGGTAGTAGGAGTTCAGGCTTCGGCTGGGCCGCAGCAAGCGGGTAGTGCCACCTCGTACTCCGCTGTGGCCAGCCTCACTCCGGAGGCGGCGGGGCTGGATGCTGACCCTCATAAGGCGCTGTCCAAATTTTGGACTCCCGAGCGCAAGCAGGAGGCCCTACGGAACGCCGCTGCCAAGCCCAAGCGGCCCTCTGTCCGATCGGTGGGCGTCTCACCGACGGCCCCGGCTCGGCAGTCCGGCATGGTGGCCCCGCAACGCCCTTCCCACAGTGCGGCCAGTGCTCTACAAGACCAAGGGTCGCCCTTTGTCGTCCAGTCGCATGCCACCGCATGGGGGGCGACCACCGGCATTGGGCGTTCCGCCGGCCGGGTATTCTTCACCAACAGCAAGAAGCAGACGGAGGCATGTTCGGCGACGGTGGTGGCCACTGAGGCCAAGAACGTCGTCGTGACCGCCGCGCACTGCATTCGCGATTCTGGGCAGAACGGGGCCTGGTACACCAACTGGGTATTCGACCCGGGCTACAAAAATGGGCCAAGTGTCGACGGCACCTGGAGCGCCTCCCACTACTCGGTGACTGCGACCTGGGTCAGCCAGCTCTCGACGGGCGTTGACGTTGGTTTCGTCGAGCTACACAAGAACAACTCCGGTGCCAAGATCCAGGACATTACCGGCGGTCAGGGAATCCTATGGAACGGCTCCCCGGCCATAGACGTTGACGTCTTCGGGTATCCCGCGGCTGCGCCGTTCGACGGTAAGAACCTTATGCACTGTGCAAACACAGCCTGGGGCCGAAGTGGTCCGTACGGAAAGTACGAGTACGTCAACTGCGACATGACCGCAGGAGCCAGCGGCGGACCATGGATGTCGGGTTTTGACGGCAACCTCGGCTATGTAACGACCGTCACCTCTACGGCCCCCTCGCCTCTGGAGGGCAACTACTTCGGGACGGAGGTTGGGGAGCTATACAACTCGGTCCGGTACAACGCGCACTACTGATCTGCCGACCCTGGTTCCCAGGCTGCGGGAAAACGGGGTGAGCGTGACTCTGTTGGCCGCACGCCCGAGCCTGCTGCGATCGGCGACCTCGGCCGGACGGGCCTGCGCCACAAGCTGCCCGTGTTGTGGGATGAGTCCCGGCTTTCGCCGCAGGCTCGGCGAGAGCTCGAGGGCGTCCGCTACGCCATCCGCCTCGCAGAGGCGTGAGAGGAGACGCACCGTGGCCGACCCGGACCTGGCAGAAGTGGCGCACTTCCTGTGAGAGGCCGGCACCCTGAAGAACGCCCGCACCGGCTGGTGGATGGCAGGCGTCCGCGCCCCCGATCGCGTCGCCGACCATGCCTGGCGCACGTCGGTCATCGCCTCGGTCATCGCGACCATCGAGGGCGCCGACGCCTCACGCGCTGCCCACATGGCGGTGTGGCACGACTCCCAAGAGACCCGCACCGGCGACATCAATAACTTGGGAAAGAAGTAAGCGACGCCGGGCGATCACGAAGCGGTGACCGCGGACCAGACTGGAAAGCGTGAGCGAGCATGGCCAGAGTGATGTGCCGTTACCAGCCCACGTAGCGGCGGACCTAAGATCCAGGCCGCACTCGTTCTTCGCGGCCTGGAAGCACTCCTCGATCGCCCAGCGCGCCCCCGCAGCCCGCACCAGCTCTTGGACGGTGACCTGAAGGGGTGCGTAGGCGAGGTAGCAGGCGATCTCGTCCGGCTTGCTGATGCTGCGCCGGGCCAGTGCCCACCGCAATTCGGTGAGGGACCTCGCCCTGATAGTCGAATTCGGCGACGGCCGGCAGCCGCATCGCTGCCCAGTGGTAGACGCGAGGCCCCTTCGCGCCATCGCCGCAGGAGAGCTTCTCCCATGCCTCGTCCGGGGCCTGCGCGAACAGGCCCTCGATCCGTGAACAGCCTACGCTGAACTGGGACTTGGGGACGGCCAGTACGTAGCCGACACCCGACTGCTCCAGCAGCCGGCGGAATCGGTTGTCCTGGCCGTAGGCGGAATCCGCGGTGACCCACGTAATGGGCAACGGCGAGGCCAGGGCCCGCAGCACCATGTGCCCTCGGGCACCACCACGCTGTTCGCCGCACTCGAGGTAGCCACCGGCAAGGTGATCGGCTCCCTGCACCGACGGCACCGGGCCGAGGAGTTCAAGAAGTTCCTGATCAAGCTCGACCAGGAGGTGCCGGCGGGCCTGGAAGGCGTGGGCGAGCATGGCAAGGGTGATGTGCCGATACCAGCCGATGTAGCGGCGGACCTCGTACTCGTCCAGGCCGCACTCGTTCTTCGCGGCCTGGAAGCGCTCCTCGATCTCCCACCGCATCCCGGCCACTCCCGCGAGGTCAGCGACGGTGCAGGCCAGCGGTGCGTAGGCGAAGTAGTAGGCGATCTCGTCCGGCCGGGTCAGGCTCCGGCAAGCCAGCACCCAGCGGTGGTGAGTTAGGGTGTCACCGTCGAACAAGCCTATCGTCGGCAGCTTCGCGCTGGCCCAGTCATAGATGCGCGGGCCTTTCGCGCCGTCGCGCAGGAGCCGCTGCCAGGCATCCTCCGCGCCTGGGCAATCAGCTCGTCGATACTCCAGAATCCGGCCAGGCTCTTGACCTGCTGAGACTTCGGGACCGCAACCACGTAGCCGACGCCGAGCTCCTCGAGCAGGCGACGGAACTTCCACTCCTGACCGTAAGCCTCGTCGAGTCCGCATCGCCCGCAAGGGCATCGAGTCCAGCGAACGATTAGGACGGCGAAGGTGGGTGATCGAGCGCACGATGTCGTGGCTGTCCGGCTACCGCAGACTCAGCCCCCGCTACGAGCGCCATCCCCGCAACTACCTGGCATTTCTCGGCCTCGCCGCCGCCCTCTGCTGCTACAAGCGACTCGTCCGCCTCACCACATAGGACACGGTCTTAGACCGTGTCCTATGTGGGGCTGGGTCGTTGGACTTGGTTATGGGGCGGGGTACGTGGAGTTGGATTGTTCCGGACGGGCTGTGGGAGATCG